>NZ_SSXS01000021.1:0-5205 GCF_004832235.1 Methylophaga sp. SB9B | reverse complement strand
AACAGCATATTGATGAGCCGGTCACTTAATATTAACTTCAAAAGGTTTTTATGAAATTCCAACTTTTCTCTGACTTGCATCTTGAAATGGGAGACTACTTCATCCCGCCTGAATCAGATGCAGATCTTATTATTCTGGCAGGAGACATTAACACCGGACTGAAAGGGCTTCAGTTTGCCGTAAAGCTCATTAAACGTTTTGATAAAGATGTCATTTATGTTCCGGGTAATCATGAGTTTTACCGACATGACATCAGATTACTAAGAGAAGAAATGCGGTTATTCGCAAAACCCTATCCAAGGCTGCACCTGTTGGATAATGACGAGATTACACTGAATGGTGCTCGGTTTATCGGTTCTACGTTATGGACGGACTATGCACTTGATGGGCGTTTCGATAAACAGAAAACGATGGACTTTATTTCGTTTTATTTAAACGACCATAGATTTATCAAATACGGTGATAACCGTTTTACTGCACAAGATGCGTTGTTACTTCATCAGAAAGCCAAGTTATACCTGCATGAAAAGCTCAAAGAACCATTTGAGGGTAAGACGGTTGTTGTGACGCATCATGCGCCGAGCTTGATCTGCCACCATCCTGACTTTGAGATGGACCAGATGGCTGCGGCGTTTATTTCAGATTGTGATGATTTACTTCAATATGCCGATGTATGGTGTTTTGGCCATACGCATGCAAATGTTGATATGCATATTAATGGATGTAGAGTGATGAGCAATCAAAAAGGGTACTCTTGTGAGAGGATGCCACATTCTTTCAATCCAAGGTTAGTGATTAAAATATAGAACATTCTTAATCCTATTTTAAATATAGACTACTAATAACTTACTAATTGAGACAAATGCCAAGCCGGAGAAATAAGTTTTTGAATGTCCTAAGTAACACTAATAATTAAAAGAATGCCTGGATAATATATTAAAGCTACATAAGCAAAACTTTTCATTTACACATACTATAAATTTGGCAAATTTTTCGTTCAATATGCCTGAAATTACTAAAAATGGTATTGTCATCGAATAGTAGTGGACTACTCAGTTATCGAAAGCTTTTAAAATTCAAATGCTCTCTTGTGAGATACTTGTTGTGAGTAAATAAATGTTTGATTTGAGGGTATATCTCGCACAAGCAATTATTAAATATAATTCGTATCATGCTGAACTATTAAAGAGTTATATAAAGCTTTATGAGAGCTGGTTATCCATATAGACGAAAAGGAATAGGAATAAGTTATGGCTTTTGATTTCGGAAAAATAAAGGCTAAGAAAACTGATGCTGGACCTTTAGACCCAATTGAACTTTTCCAAAAAAATAAATCCAAAATAACTGATGTTGGAATTAATGACCTCTGGCTTGGCCAAGGTGATGCTCTTCGGGATTGGCATGAACATCGTGATAAAAATGATGTTGCTATTGTATTAAACACTGGTGCTGGAAAGACGCTTATAGGCTTACTTGTTGCTCAATCATTAGTTAATGAAACTAAAGGAAGGGTAGTTTACGCTTGTGCATCCATACAGCTAATTGAACAAACTAAAGAAAAAGCTGAGAGCTATGGTTTAAAAGTTTCAACTTATTACAAAGGTCAATATAGCAATGATCTGTACCATAGAGGAGAGGCTCCGTGTCTTACTACCTACCAAGCACTTTTCAATGGCAAATCTAAATTCAAACGTGAAGATATTTCTGCAATTATTTTTGATGATGCCCATGCTGCGGAGGGAATGATTAAAGATAACTTTTCGATCAATATCAAACAAAATGAAAATATTAACCTTTTTCATTCTTTAATTGAGCTATTCCGGCCCTATTATCATGCTGTTGGTCGAATCGGAAGTTTTGATGAAATAATTTCCGGGGAATTTAACAAAGTAGAGCTTCTTCCACCTTTTGAGGTAATTAAGAATCAAGCTGAGATTCATCGGCTACTATTTAATAGTGATGTCCCAGCTAATTCGAACACTACATTCGCATGGGAACATCTTAAAGATCATTTGAATTTATGTGCGTATTTAGTATCTAGTAGAAGCATACAAATCATTCCACCCATTATCCCTATTTCTAATCTAACTTATTTTCAAGAGAGTATTCGGAGGGTATATCTAAGTGCCACCATGCTTACATCGGATTCATTCATTAGAACATTTGGTCAAGAGCTGGATTATGTAGTTGAACCAGCTACATCTGCAGGTCAATGTGAAAGATTGATCCTCTTCCCTGAACAAGTTTACGGTGTTGATGATGATAGATACACCACCAAAGAATTTATTTCAGATCGCAAAACACTAATTCTAGTTCCTAGTTATCATTTGGCTGAGAGTTGGAATGATGTAGGTCACGTATCCAATAACACTTCGATGATAGAAGATTTGGTTTCCTTTAAAGGATCAACTGCACCCAATACTTTAGTGTTGACAGCCAGGTACGACGGAATTGATTTACCTGGAGACACTTGCCGACATCTAGTTATGGATGGTCTACCAACCGGAACAGGTTTATTAGACAGGTATATGTGGGAATCGTTAAGGTTATCAAATATTCTACGCTCAACTATAGCTTGCAGAATTATTCAAAGCCTTGGGAGAATTTCAAGAGGAATGAGCGATCATGGGGTAGTTATAGTTATAGGCAGAGAATATGTGAAATGGTTATTAACGCCTAGAAACCAAGCTTATTTACCCCCTTTTGTTCAGAAGCAAATTAAACTTGGTTTGGAAGTATCAGAGAATTGTAATTCAGCGGATGATATTTCTCCAGCAGCTAATGCTTGCCTCAATCGAGACATTAACTGGATAAATGCTTATGAACAATTTATGGATGATTGTGATACTGAAGCCATTATTGAAACAGATGAAATACTAAAGAAATTAGCGTTAGCTGAAACGAGTTTTATAAAAAAATATTGGGACAGAGACTATTCCGGGGCTATTAAGATATTAGATAAAATATTAGTAGAGGCATTTTCATATAGCTCTGGAATAGGTTCATGGTATGCATTGTGGATAGGAAGTTGTTTTGATTTACTTGGTGATCGTGATAGGGCTAATCACTATTA
Source organism: Methylophaga sp. SB9B (assembly GCF_004832235.1). Classification (NCBI taxonomy): domain Bacteria; kingdom Pseudomonadati; phylum Pseudomonadota; class Gammaproteobacteria; order Thiotrichales; family Piscirickettsiaceae; genus Methylophaga; species Methylophaga sp. SB9B. The sequence goes on along the minus strand of NZ_SSXS01000021.1, from coordinate 2,132 downwards.
CAAAAGGGCACATGGAGTAACAAAAGAACTTCCCAGGGTTATTGGTGAGGGACCCGCCTTAACTTCGGCTCAAGTTTCAAAACAAGTTGAAAATATTGTTAATGAATTCTCCATTACTAAAAGTGCATCAGTCTCAGTACCAAAATATTTATATTCAAATCTAGAAAAATTGGACAATACAGGAACTGTAAATCAAACCGAAGAGGCTATTAGATGGCTTGGTCAATATTTAGGTTTGAATTCAACTCGACCAGATAATGAGCATGGTACAGGTCCTGACAATCTTTGGATAAATGATGGTATTGCTCTAGTTATTGAAGCCAAAACCAATAAAGTGGGGCAGTACACCAAAGATGATATTGGCCAATTAACCGATCATTTACAGTGGGTAGAAAATAATTACCCAGGTAATAAAAAATTACCTTTCTTCGTTGGACCATTGATCTGCTCTACAAAAGATGCCAATCCATCATCTGATTTTTCTGTCTCCGAATTGACAGAATTTAAAGCTCTTGCTGATAAGTTGATAGCTGCTTATGAGGACATAGCACGAAGGTCTATGCCGATCGCATTAAATCAAGAAGTCGCTGCAATCTTAAATGAGCGTGGCCTTGTTTGGCCCAAATTATTAGATGATTTAAGCAAGTATCAGTTAACTGAATTGGGACATTGAGTTTCACATCAAAATTCTGAAGTTGATTAGATTTAATTAATTTTTCATGGTGATAAGAGCGTGGTAAATGAAGCCTATTAGAGTCTTAGATTTAGATTTGATAAATTCAGTAACAAGAATAGCTCCAGAAAAAATTTATGAACTAGAAACACTTATTTTTAATTATGACCCTAGCATCATATTCACCAACGATAAAGAGTTCAGTTTTAGGGTAGATACTGAGAAGAAAGAAGTTAAGTTACCAACTGTGGCATTAGAATACCTGTGGTGTGCATGTTATGCGTTTTATGTGTTTTATCAAGAATACTTTGCATTAAACCAAGAAGATAGAAATCCCTTAGATATATATTCTAGTGACAGGTCACAAAAAGCTATATCTTTATATAACTGGGGAATAGGGCAATTAAGTCAAAATCCCAGTATTGAGTGGCCATCTGATTTACCTATGCCCACAAAATATTTAACCCACACGGACGAAGATGTTCAAGTTGCGAATGAACTATATTTGTGTTCAGTATCATGGATTATTCATCATGAACTAGCACATATTTATTGCGGGCATAAGAATATGCCTGTTAATGATGAAGAGTCACGTGCTGAAGAAAGTGAGGCAGATTTTTTCGCCACAAATTTGATTCTTGAAGGGGTGGCTGATGAAAGTATTTTATTAAAACGGGGGCTTGGAGTTGTAATTGCAGCCCTCGTTATAACAACTCAAGATATATTAGCAGGAGAATTTAAGGAAACCACACATCCCAAGTCCTTTAAAAGGCTTTATAAAGTTCTCGATAGTCATTTTCAAGATCCCGACCATCTCGTTTATGCGTTTAGTGTCGTGATTTGCCACTTAAACATGGCAGCAGGAGGCATGTATATTAAGGGGAATGGTAGCGAAACTTGGAAAGAAAATCTTGAAACATGTTTGGTGCAATTCAGTCGCCTAACTAAATTATAAAATCAAATGCATTAATTGATTTGATCTTCTTAAACACATCAGTGTTTAAAGTGACCTTAAAAGAATTTACACAAAACCATCAATTGTATGAAGGGCGTTTAGCTTTGAGAATGATATTTTCTCAGTGAACATACATTGAGTAAGCTCACCATGAGATAATGCCGTGATTTGACAAAATTTAAGAATGAATCAAGGCAGGTAGATGTTAAAGAATAAGCAGCTCACATACATATCACTATTTAGCTCGGCGGGAGTTGGTTGTTACGGATTCAAAATGGAAAATTTTCAATGTGTTGCGACTAATGAACTTCTTCCCAGAAGAATGAGTATACAAAAAGTGAATAACATTTGTGAGTTCGATTCTGGATATATAGTTGGTGACCTTTCCCCCAAATTTAGTGCCATGACATTGATGAGATTTCCAATAAAATATGGGAGTTGGAGATCTCAAAATGAAAAAACGTTACAGCGAAGAACAAATCATCAAAGCCATCAAACGGCATG
>NZ_SSXS01000020.1:2500-5209 GCF_004832235.1 Methylophaga sp. SB9B | reverse complement strand
CACCCAACTTACTTGGGGTTATATGGTCAAGCCTCACGGGCAATTAGTATTGGTTAGCTTCATACATTACTGCACTTCCACACCCAACCTATCAACGTAGTGGTCTTCTACGGCCCTTCAGGGACTTAAAGTCCAGGGAAATCTAATCTTGAGGGGGGCTTCCCGCTTAGATGCTTTCAGCGGTTATCCCGTCCGTACATAGCTACCGGGCAATGCCATTGGCATGACAACCCGAACACCAGGGGTACGTCCACTCCGGTCCTCTCGTACTAGGAGCAGCTCCTCTCAAATTTCCAACGCCCACGGCAGATAGGGACCGAACTGTCTCACGACGTTCTAAACCCAGCTCGCGTACCACTTTAAATGGCGAACAGCCATACCCTTGGGACCGGCTACAGCCCCAGGATGTGATGAGCCGACATCGAGGTGCCAAACACCGCCGTCGATGTGAACTCTTGGGCGGTATCAGCCTGTTATCCCCGGAGTACCTTTTATCCGTTGAGCGATGGCCCTTCCATTCAGAACCACCGGATCACTATGACCTACTTTCGTACCTGCTCGACGTGTCTGTCTCGCAGTCAAGCACACTTTTGCCATTGCACTAACCGTATGATGTCCGACCATACTTAGTGTACCTTCGTGCTCCTCCGTTACTCTTTGGGAGGAGACCGCCCCAGTCAAACTACCCACCATACACTGTCCCTAGTCCAGATAATGGACCGAGGTTAGAACTCCAAACATACCAGGCTGGTATTTCAAGATTGGCTCCACAAGAACTGGCGTTCTCGCTTCAATGCCTCCCAGCTATCCTACACAAGTAGGTTCAAAGTTCAGTGCAAAGCTGTAGTAAAGGTTCACGGGGTCTTTCCGTCTAGCCGCGGGTATACGGCATCTTAACCGCAATTTCAATTTCACTGAGTCTCGGGTGGAGACAGTGTGGCCATCGTTACGCCATTCGTGCAGGTCGGAACTTACCCGACAAGGAATTTCGCTACCTTAGGACCGTTATAGTTACGGCCGCCGTTTACCGGGGCTTCGATCAAGAGCTTCGTCCGAAAACTAACCCCATCAATTAACCTTCCGGCACCGGGCAGGCGTCACACCCTATACGTCCACTTTCGTGTTTGCAGAGTGCTGTGTTTTTAATAAACAGTCGCAGCCACCAGTTCACTGCAACCCCCGTCAGCTCCACGAGCAAGTCGCTTCACCTAATGAGGGCACACCTTCTCCCGAAGTTACGGTGCTATTTTGCCTAGTTCCTTCACCCGAGTTCTCTCAAGCGCCTTAGAATTCTCATCCCATCCACCTGTGTCGGTTTGGGGTACGGTCGCTTGTTACCTGAAGCTTAGAGACTTTTCCTGGAAGCATGGTGTCAATCACTTCATCCCCTACGGGACTCGTCATAATGCCTCAACTAAGCTCTACGGATTTTCCTATAAAGCACGTCTACACACTTAAACCAACTCTTCCAACCGTTGGCTGATCTAACCTTCTCCGTCATCCCATCGCAGTAACAACCGGTACGGGAATATTAACCCGTTTTCCATCGACTACGCATTTCTGCCTCGCCTTAGGGACCGACTCACCCTGCTCCGATTAGCGTTGAGCAGGAAACCTTGGATTTTCGGCGAGGGGGCCTCTCACCCCCTTTATCGTTACTCATGTCAGCATTCGCACTTGTGATATCTCCAGCAAGCTTCTCAACTCACCTTCACAGACTTACACAACGCTCCTCTACCATGCCACACAAAGTGTGGCATCCATAGCTTCGGTATATGGCTTAAGCCCCGGTACATCTTCCGCGCAGGCCGACTCGACTAGTGAGCTATTACGCTTTCTTTAAAGGGTGGCTGCTTCTAAGCCAACCTCCTAGCTGTCTGTGCCTTCCCACCTCGTTTTCCACTGAGCCATAATTTTGGGACCTTAGCTGATGGTCTGGGTTGTTTCCCTTTCCACGACGGACGTTATCACCCGCCGTGTGTCTCCCATGATTGCACTTCTTGGTATTCGGAGTTTGCATGGGGTTGGTAAGTCGGGATGACCCCCTAGCCCAAACAGTGCTCTACCCCCAAGAGTGATACATGAGGCGCTACCTAAATAGCTTTCGAGGAGAACCAGCTATCTCCTGGCTTGATTAGCCTTTCACTCCGATCCACAGTTCATCCCCGCATTTTTCAACATACGTGGGTTCGGCCCTCCAGTTAGTGTTACCCAACCTTCAGCCTGACCATGGATAGATCGCCAGGTTTCGGGTCTAATCCATGCAACTAATCGCCCTATTAAGACTCGGTTTCCCTTCGCCTCCCCTATTCGGTTAAGCTCGCTACATAAATTAAGTCGCTGACCCATTATACAAAAGGTACGCAGTCACAGAACAAGTCTGCTCCTACTGCTTGTACGCACACGGTTTCAGGTTCTATTTCACTCCCCTAAACGGGGTTCTTTTCGCCTTTCCCTCACGGTACTAGTTCACTATCGGTCGATAAGGAGTATTTAGCCTTGGAGGATGGTCCCCCCATGTTCAGACAAGGTTTCTCGTGCCCCGCCCTACTTGTCGCAAGCTTAGTACCTTTAACGCTTTTTCGTGTACGGGGCTATCACCCTGTATCGCTAAGCTTTCCAGCTTGTTCCACTAAAACGTTAAATATTACTTGCAGGCTGTTTCCCGTTCGCTCGCCGCTACTAGGGAAATCTCGGTTGATTTCTTTT
>NZ_SSXS01000001.1:343135-410477 GCF_004832235.1 Methylophaga sp. SB9B | reverse complement strand
AAGTCCCTGAAGGGCCGTAGAAGACCACTACGTTGATAGGTTGGGTGTGGAAGTGCAGTAATGTATGAAGCTAACCAATACTAATTGCCCGTGAGGCTTGACCATATAACCCCAAGTAAGTTGGGTGCGCATAAGCGATAAAAACCTTTACTTCCCGAATTAGCTTGCCTGAAAAGCAAGCACCAAGTTATGCCTGGCGGCCATAGCGAGTTGGTCCCACCTGTTCCCATCCCGAACACAGAAGTGAAACAGCTCAGCGCCGATGATAGTGTGGGAGTTCCCATGTGAAAGTAGGTCACTGCCAGGCTTTATATAATAGAAAAGGCCACTCCGATTGGGGTGGCCTTTTTTTTGTCTTGAAGGTTTACAGTGTCCTGCCTGAGCATGGCAACTACCCATGTGGCCGCTAACTGCTCCTGCATTAGCGGCATACCGACCATCCATGGACATAACAAAATCGTCTGGAACAGCGTTGGACGCGATAGACGCCCGAAGGGTGAGATGCAGGGATGCATCTCATCAAAGTAGGCCTGAAACCCAAGATAAACCCGAAAAGGGTGGCCTTTTTTATTATCTATCGTTTAGACAATGTGACCTACTTGAACGGAGTGGTCAGTTGTTGCTCCTACAAAACCGACATAGGATGAACCTGAATGTTCATGTCTCGTGCTTGCAAGATAGCTAATGTATATCAGCAAACAACTAACATTATCTCCGGATTAATAATTAAAGCTAAAGTGAGTGGACTTTTAAATTCTTACGACAGCGTTGGCATTTAAATACAAAAATAAAAGCTGATTTCAATATTTCTTGATTTTATTATGTCCTGGAGCATTTTCGCTGTTGCCTGGACCTGCAGGATCGTGTCCCGGTGGTACGTGGCCATGTTTATTGTGATGGGCGCATCCAGTAAGTATTAGGACTGTGAATACAAGAAAAGTTGACACTATTTTTGATAACAAAATATTTATCCTTAACGGTAACTACAAAAATTTCAAAAAGGCTATCTAACCAGGATTAGGGACATCGTTTTCTTTTACATTTTCTGAAGCCATCTTTTGTTTAGCAAGATTTACATCTTCTTTAGCTATCACAAGACCTGAACGTGATTCGCTCGTCGTATTAGTCATATATATCAATTGGGTTAGCAAAGCAAAGTGATCAGAGCCAAAGTGTGGCAAACGCCGGATATCATAGAGCTTAAAATGTTCACTATGGAAGAGATGATCCAGAGGCCATCGCATAAACCAATATTTAGCATGAAAGGTATTAAACATACCTCTACCGATCCGCGGATCTAATAATTTACTAACTTTACGGAATAAGCGTGTAGTAGTAGACCATGCAACATCATTAAGATCGCCAGTCACAATCACTGGTAAATCGGCATCCGCAACACTTTTAGCAACCATAATCAGTTCAGCATCGCGTTCCGATGACGCTTCGTTTTCAGTTGGGCTGGGGGGGGCAGGATGGAGAAAATGGATTCGAATATTGTGTCCGGATGGAAGGGTGAGTAGTGTATGCATTGAAGGAATATCATCTTCAACCAGGAACTCGGTTTTAGATTCGGATAACACATATCTGGAATAGACATGCATGCCATACAAATTCTCTTGGGGGCAATTCATCCGGTATGGATAATCATTTTCGATAACTTTCAGTTGTTTTTGCCACCAATAATTAGTTTCTAGAGTAACTAAAACATCTGGTTTATTTTCCTTTATCAACAAAACCAATTTTTCAATGTTCTTGTTTGTCATCAGCACATTGGCAGTCATTATTTTGATACTGTTTATATCATCCAAATCATACGTTTGGGCCACTTCTTGAGAATAGAGTTTTGTATAAGGCAATATCCACCAGAGCTGATAAGCGACAACTAATAGTGTTGGAATAAACAGCAGCCAAAAACTGACTTTCGAGTAATCTAATAACAAAACCTCAGCAATCAGTAATACAAAAGCCAGCACAACATATTGTATTCGTGGAAAATCATGTACACGAATCCACCATTTTTCGTTGGTTGATAAGCTAAGAAAAGAAACGCAAATTAATAAAATAATTAATGGTGCAAATAGATATATTAAATTCAAGAAGGCGCCTACAGTTGCAATTATGTTCAGTTATGACGTTAGCATAAAAGAGCTTATAGATAACCGTAAAATTATGTTTCGTCGTAATTTAATGACTTTGCATGTAACCAGGCTTGCATCTGGCATTAGGTGTCAGAAGGCAATAATGTTAGGTCGCTAATAACCTATCAGTGATTTGTTTGTAACGCGTTTTAAAGGCACTGTTTAGTATCACTCCTATCATTGTTCTACGTGATAGCCTGGGACGGTTCAACAGTGCTTTATCAGGTTGTTGTATTAGTGCTGACAAGGTAGTTAAACCACCTAATGTCATTGCCCTGATTTCCCAACCTAGACGACCGGATAACGATGAGCCAAGCTCAAGTCCTTCACTCATTATTTGTTCAGTACGCAGATAAAGGCTACGCAGCAACGGAGCTAATATGATGGTATCAGCTTGAATTAAATTTGCCTCATCAATCCCGATTGCAGCAAGCTCATCCTGAGGAATATAAATACGGTTCTGCTCTGTATAGTCCTGCACAATATCCTGATAGAAATTGACTAACTGCAGTGATGTACAAATGGCATCGGATTGTTGAAGCTGTTGCTGAGTCGAGGGGCCCTGAAGATGCAAAAGAAGACGTCCTACCGGGTTGGCTGAAAACCGGCAATAGTCGAGAACTTCATTGAATGTTGTATAACGTGATTTAACTACATCCTGTCTAAAGGCGATTAACAAATCTTCTAATAATTGAATCGGTAAATTAAAACGATGCACAGTATCTTGTAGTGCCAGAAAAATAGGATCATTACCTACATAACTTTGATCAGCGATTTCCGACAGATACTGGCTATAGGAATTGAGCAAACGTAACCTATCTTCTGCCGGAATATTATCTTCGTCGGCAAAATCATCGGCCGTTCTGGCAAAGGCATAAATAACAGCAATAGGATGGCGTAGTGTTTTGGGCAATAAAATGGAGGCAACCGGAAAATTTTCGTAATGCGATTTCGCCATATTCAGACAAAACGCATACGCCTGGTCGAGTTCGGATTTATTCCTCATCACTAAGGTTTTGGACTGGTCGTGGCAGTTGTTCTATTGGGGGTAATTCGGTGATTTCGTTTTTACTGCTGATACCCATTTCAGTAAATTTACGTGCCCCCGGTAATACCTGACGTTCCAGAGAGCCGACTGCACTATTGAAATGATTGACGCTGCTTCCCAGGCTGTTACCCAACTTGCTCAGATGATTGCCAAAAGTAGAAAGCCGTTTATATAAGGTTTCACCCAGCTCACGAATCACTTCAGCATTTTCTGCCAAAGCCTGTTGTTTCCAGCCATAAGAAACGGCTCTTAACAGTGCGATAAAGTTGGTGGGGGTGGCCAGAATAATATTCTGGCTCATGCTGTCTTCCAATAGGGCAGGATCTACTTCCAATGCTGCGGAGAGGAATTGTTCGCCAGGAATAAATAACACGACAAATTCGGGAGACTGAGAATATTCAGCCCAGTAATTTTTGCGGGACAGTTCTTTAATCCTGCCGCGAATGATTTGAGCGTGACGCTTTAATTCCAGTTTACGGGTGAGATCATCTTTGGCCTGAATAGCGGATAAATAGGCATCCAGCGGTGTTTTTGCATCAACAATAATTTCGCGTTTTTCCGGTAAGCGAACAATCATATCGGGCCGAATACTTCCCGTTTCGGTGGCCGTGTGAGTTTGCTCATAAAAATCACAATGCGCGACCATGCCACTTAGTTCAGCTAATCGGCGTAAAGTCATTTCACCCCACTGACCTCGTACCTCAGGGCGGCGCAGTGCCTGCACCAGATTTTGCGTTTCCTGCTGCAACTGTTGTTGACTTAAATTCATTTGGGCGATAGTTGAGGTCAGGCTGCCGTAAGCCTCTTTGCGATCCTTTTCAATTTCCTGAATCTGCTTGCTGGTCTGCTGCAATGCTTCATTGATTGGCTTGAGCATTTGTTCAATGGCTTTTTCTTTTGACCCCAAATCCGCTTTGGCTTCACTTTGGAAGCGTTTCAGATTTTCTTCAGCCAGCCGCAAAAAGCTGGTGTTATTTCGCGTCAATGCTTCATTGGAAAGTTGATTAAAGGTATTGGCTAATTGTTCACGGGTTTGAGACAGAATCTCATCCATTTGGCGTTTGTTTTTCTGTTCCAATTGCAATGTCAGATCCAGCTCAGCATTGTTTTTTTCCAGTGTGCGAATTTTGCCACTGCGGATAAACAGACCGATAACGATGCCTAACAAAATACCAACCAGCAAAACAATCAATAAGTCCTGATGTCGCAGGAAAAACTCGGGACTTAAATCCATTGTAAAATCTCATGTGGGTGATTAATCATGCAGTCAGCCTGCCACGATTCCGGTTCATCAGTTTCGGAAATGTACCCATATAAAGCGACCACTGAACGCACATGAGCATTATGTGCTGCCTGAATATCCCGTTCTGCATCACCGATATAAATACAGTCCACTGGCTTGGCATCCAGCAGTTCACAGGCATGTAACATTGGGGCAGGATGTGGCTTACTAAATGGCGTGGTATCCGCGCTGACAATACAAGCTGCGACATCGGTTAATTGCAAGGCTTCCATTAGCGGGATGGTAAGAAAAGACGGTTTATTGGTGACAACTCCCCAGCGAATACCTTGAGCCGTAAGACCATCAAGCACTTGTTGCATACCAATAAATAAAGCGGATTCGCGGGCGATGTTTTCTGCATAAAGACTTAAAAAGCGCTGTTGCAGAGCCGGATAAACAGGGTCTTCTTTTTCAATGCCAAATCCCAGTTTTAACAGACCGGCACTGCCATGGCTTGCCACAGGACGAATTCGTGCATGATCCAGCGGTTGATGACCTTCTTGTTCTAATAAGGTATTTAATGCATAGCCCAGATCTGGTGCCGTATCGACCAATGTGCCATCCAAATCAAACAGCACGACATTAAACGGAGAAATAAACATCAGATCCGTCGACAATGTACAAGATAATTAACATCAACATCTCTGCTGAGTTTATAACGGCGGGTCAGTGGGTTGTAGCTGATGCCGGTGATGTCATAAACATGCAGACCGGCTTCCCGACAGCAACGTGCCAGTTCTGCCGGGCGAATAAAGCGTGCGTAGTCATGAGTGCCTTTGGGTAGCATTTTGGCAATATATTCGGCACCAACAATGGCTAACAGATAGGCTTTTGGATTGCGATTCAAGGTGGAGAAAAACACATCTCCGCCCGGTTTTGCCATTGTCGCACAGGCATTAATAATCGCCTGTGGGTCGGGCACATGTTCTAGCATTTCCATACAGGTCACTACATCAAATTCGTCCGGATGTTTTTCCGCCATGGCTTCTGCGGTCGTCAGTTCGTATTTGATTTTCAGGCCAGCTTCCAGCGCATGCAGTTTGGCGACATTGAGTGGCATTTCGCCCATATCTATGCCAATAGTTTCTGCACCACTTTTGACCAACGCCTCAGTGAGAATACCGCCGCCACAACCTACGTCTACGGCCTTGGCGTTTTTCAACCGGGTTCTTTCATTAATAAACGCGAGTCGCAGCGGATTGATTTCATGCAGCGGTTTGGATTGACCTTCCGGATCCCACCAGCTAGATGCCAGTGCATCGAATTTAGCGACTTCAGCTGGATCGACGTTATGTTTTGTCATAAGACAGACCTTATTTTTGTTGCCCATTGTTGGGCCTGGGCAGATACATGTTGTGCATTTAATGTGGTGAGCTGGCGTTGTTTTAATAATTGTTTGCCCGCGACCCAGACATCAGAAACTTTATCGCGCCCAGTGGCATAAACCAATTGTGACGGTAGATCATAAAAAGGTTGTGTTTCGATCTCGCTGAGATCGATAGCGATAATATCAGCGGCTTTACCTATTTCAAGTGAACCGGTGACAGAATCAATGCCCAGTGATTTAGCAGCATTAATGGTTGCCATCTGCAATGCCTGATATGCAGGTACCACGCTGGGATCACCTGCAACACCTTTTGCCAATATTGCGGCCTGACGCATTTCTGCAAACATATCCAGATCGTTATTGGATGCTGCGCCATCGGTACCAATAGTGATATTGACGCCACGCTTGATCAGATCGGCGATTGGCGAAAATCCACTGGCAAGTTTCAAGTTAGATTCAGGACAATGCGCGATGTGAACGCCCGCTTCGGCGCACCAGTCCATTTCTTCTTCTGTAAGCTGCGTCATATGTACCGCAATCAGACGAGGAGAAAGCAGACCTAAATCTTTAAGCCTTGCCAATGGACGTTTGCCATATTGGGCCACACTGTCTGATACCTCAGTAGCGGTCTCATGAATATGCATCTGGATTGGTAAATCCAGTTCTTCGGCATTAATGATGATGGCTTGCAGTGTTTGATCTGAAACTGTGTAAGGCGCATGCGGCGCATAGTTAGTGGTAATACGCGGATGATGTCGATACTTATCGTGTAAGGCCTGCCCTTTGTGTAAGTACTCATTTACATCTTTTGCCCAATTGGTGGGAAATTCAATCACCACCATACCAAGACTAGCTCGGATACCGCTGCTATCGACTACTCGGGCAGTTGCTTCAGGAAAGAAGTACATATCACTGAAACAGTGGTACCACCACGGATCATTTCGGCAATAGCTAAAGCCGAACCAGCTTCAACAAAAGCATCGCCAACAAACTGTTGTTCAGCAGGCCAGATATGGTTATTGAGCCAAGTCATCAGCGGTAGATCATCGGCTAAACCACGGAATAATGTCATAGCGGTATGGCCATGATTATTAATTAATCCAGGCATCACGCAATGTTCATCAAGATCCTGTGTCTGAGTAGCTTGATAAAGCTGTTCCGCCTGAGTTTGCGGTAATAGCGCTACAATATTGCCATCATTGATGACAACAGAATGATTTTCGAGAATAAGTTGTTCTGCCGTCATCGGCAGACACCAGCGGGCATTAATGATCAGATCGACGTTTTTCATAGCGCTCGATTATAACCGCCATCAGCAGGAGAACACAGTGCAAAGCATCAGTGAAATGATTCAGCCGATTAAGTGGCATGATGAGCAGCTGCATTTACTGGATCAACGTTTGCTTCCTTCACAACAGGTTTGGCTCAGTTTTGAGCATACAGATGATGTGACTAATGCGATTCGGGATATGGTGGTGAGGGGTGCGCCAGCCATTGGTGTAACAGCAGCATATGCGGTGGTTTTAGCCGCTCGGGAGGCTTGGAACAAGGCAGGTGTGAACTGGAAGCAGGCAATGTATGAGCCATTGGCCAAACTGGAAGCATCGCGTCCAACAGCGGTGAATCTGTCCTGGGCAATTGAGCAAATGACAGCAATTTATATCAATTTGCCAGAAACCCACTCACCAGAAACGGCTTTATTGGAAGCGGCTATACACATTCATCAACAGGATATTGCGGCCAATCAAACAATGGGAAAACTGGGAGCGGACTTAATTGCTGCTGACAGCATGGTGTTAACGCATTGTAATGCTGGCGCATTGGCGACTGGTGGATTTGGTACTGCGTTAGGAGTGATACGCCAGGGTTATTCAGATGGCAAAATAAAACATGTTTATGTGGATGAAACACGACCTTGGCTGCAAGGTGCGCGCTTAACCGCCTGGGAATTAATGCAAGACAAAATTCCCTGTACTTTACAGGCAGATGTTGCAGCAGCTGCTTTAATGGCTTCGGGTAAAATTGACTGGGTTATTGTTGGTGCAGATCGAATTGCCGCCAATGGGGATGTGGCCAATAAAATAGGTACCTACTCATTAGCCGTTTTAGCTAAATATCACCAGGTGAAAGTTATGGTGGTCGCACCACTTTCAACCATTGATTGGCAAACTCAGACTGGAAAACAAATTCCAATCGAGCAACGACCATCAATCGAAGTAACCCATCTTGCCAGCCAGCAAATTGCGCCAGATGGTATTGATGTGTTGAATCCCGCATTTGATGTCACTCCGGCAGAGCTGATAAACGCTATTGTTACCGAAGCAGGCGTTGTGTTGTCGCCCTCAATGACTACAATGAAAAACCTTCGTAAGCAGAATTAAGGAGCAGGATATGTCACAAACCGCACTGGTAACAGGCAGCAATAGGGGCATTGGGCTCGAATTATGTCGGCAATTAAAAGCACGTGGCTTTGATGTGATTGCAACGTGTCGTCATCGATCTCCTGCATTGGCTGAGCTTGATGTGGAAATTATTGAAGATGTTGAAGTCAGTAATCCCATCAGTCTTAAAGCGCTTGCAGAAAAACTTGGCGATCGTAAAATTGATTGGCTGATTAATAATGCCGGTATCGCCGCAGGTCTAGGCCTCAATGATATTGACACTAATGCCATTGATAGCTTTAAAAGCATGTTTGAAGTCAATAGCCTTGGTCCCTTATTGACGACTCAAGCATTGATGAATCACCTACAGCAGGGCAGTAAGGTAGGCATTATTACCAGCCGTATGGGATCTATCGCTGATAATGATTCCGGTGGCAGTTATGCGTATCGCATGTCCAAAGCTGCTGTTAATGCTGCAGGCAAGTCACTATCAATAGATTTGAAACCTAAAGGTATTGCCGTGGCTATTTTGCATCCAGGCTGGGTCAGAACTGATATGACCGGTCATGGTGGTTTGATTGATGCTGACGAGTCGGTAGCAGGTTTGCTGGATCGAATGGCAGAGTTGAATATCGATAACACAGGCACCTTCTGGCATATGAATGGTGAAGTTTTGCCTTGGTAAAATATCCAACGCTTTCTGAACCACAGCAACAAGACTTGCCGGTACTGTTAAAACCGGCAAGCAGAATTCCCGCCCAGTTTAGTGATAGCAGCCATCAACTCTGGTTTTGTGAAACCGTCGAGGGACCGATGGTTTTGAAGCTGTGTGATCATGCCAATATCGATCAGTCTGCTTTCTGGCAAGCTATGAATAGCCTGTTTGCCATCAATTTTCCGGCGTCATTGGGAAATATTGCAGAAGTTTACCAACGTATTTCCGCTATTAGTCCTTTGACCGTTCCGTCTCTCATTAGCTCAATGGAAGCGGAATTTGTGCTGGTTCGGTGGTTAGCTGGTGAAGATGTGGATGCATCAGCGGTAACGACGTTAGCTATTAAATCACTGGCTAACCATATCGGTTTGATGCATCAGCAGCAGCATCCACGATGGGGGAGTCTGCAACATTCAGAATTCACAGCAGAAGATTGGTCGCTGCGTCTGAAAATAACCTTGCAGCAACAAGCTGACTCGATTGATCAAACTGTTTTAAAACCAGCCTTGAAGCAGGTCGAACAACTCTGTGAAAACACGTTTGTGCCAATAATGCCCGATTTGCGGTGGGATCAGTTTCTGATGCAGCAAGGCAAGCTCTCTGCCCTGGTTGATCTGGATGCCATAGTTTATGGGCCCAGAACATTAGAGTTCGTATTGCTTGAATATTTACTGGATCAAACTCAAGCAGAATGTTTTGCTACTGAATACCAGAACTATCAGTCTATCCCAGACCTGACGAAGGTTCGGCTGCCGTATCGCTTGTTACTGTTTTCGATGAACGTACTGGGGGAAACCGATATCGAAGTGTGGCTTAATCATCCCCATCTTTTTTATTAAGCTTTATTTTGCTGAGCCGCTAATAACTGTCGCCATTTGAAATACCCCGCCATAGCGAGAAACAGATAAATACTGAACATCACGATAGTGGCGTAGAACCCCGTCAGTGCATAAAGCACAATCGCAGAGCTATTGATAACCTGCCAATACAGCCAGTTTTGCAATACTTTTCGTGCCATTAATACGGTATTCATCACTGAAAACAACATTACAAAAGCATCGAGATAGGGATATTGGGTGGCGTGTGCCGATAAGTAATAACCAAAAATCAGGCTGAGAAAGCCACCAGTGGCAATAAAGATCAGATGGTATTGCCATGGCCAGCTGTGAATATTCAGTTCTGCGGTCTGATTTTCATGACGATGCCAGAGAATAAAGCCATACACCGCCATACCTATGTAATACAGGTTGAGTAGAGCCTGCATCGGTAACTGATTTTCCCAAAACAGGACGGTGTAAATAATGGTACTGATAAACGCTAATGGCCAGCACCATTGTGATTCTCGGGCAGCAAACAGGATATAACCAATGCCTAGCAGAGCGGCAAATACTTCCCAACCACTCATGGATGCCAGTCCAGCTAGCGTAATATCCCACCAACCTGATTCAGACATCAGTCTTTGACTTGATGACGATCATTACCGATCAGTTTTAAGACAAAGACACTATGTGGTATTTGGGCAAACACGGCTTCAATTTCACTATCCATCGCATCCATCACATCCCGGTATTCACCAAAAATCTGGGTGCTCAATGTATTACGATGCACAATCAATTTTGAATTGTTTTCCAACTTGGCAATAAACGCCAGAATTGGTTCGACAAATTGTTCAGTCAGCGGATAAAGGCTGATATCTACAGAAATTCGCATAATGATTTCCTAGAAAGGGGCACTGCCGTGCTCCGTTAAATTAGTAGTCGTAAGAGATAGTCACACCGAAAGTACGTGGATCGGCATATTGAACATATCGTGTAGGTTGATACCCGATAGCAGGATCATTTTCGAAGAAAAATCCTCTGGTGTAGTAATCTTTATCAAATAAATTACGACTCCAGATATTCACACGCCAGTTTTGTTCCTGATATTGCAAGCTGGCATTAGTAATGGCATAAGAACCAGACTTTTCATTATGGCTATTTGAGAAATAAAACTCGTCTTTACCTTCAATATTAGCTCGGAAGGTCCAGTTTCTGTTCAGATAGTATTCTCCTCCCAAGCTAAATTGATACCTTGGAGCATGCGCTTGATCTCGGCCAGTGATATCAAGTCCATCGCGTGCATCGAATCGGTCAAACTCGGTATGTAACAAACCAACCGTTGCAAATGTGCGCCACTGATTATTAATCAACCAATCGATATCGAACTCTATTCCGGCATTGGTGCCGCGAGCTGCATTTTGTTGATAATCAATAAAAGACTGTTCAACTTGTCTGGAATTTTTAACTTGCGCATCCTTACGAATGCCATAGAAGACAACAACATTAGTCGTTAAATCGCCATCAAGCCATAAAGATTTAGCGCCGACTTCAAGGTTCCAAAGATATTCGGTATCAAAATCACGGTATTGGGCTTCAACCCCATTACCGTTATTAACTCCCCCCGATTTATAACCGCGTGATAAAGAGGTAAATAACATATGGTGGTCGGTTAACTGATAATTTAATCCGAGCTTTCCACCGAAAAGCACTTCATTTGGGTCTTTGCTTAAACCCTCATTGTCACGATATTTTGCATCAAAATACTCAACACGGAGTCCGCTAATTAACGTTAACTTATCCGTTAAATATGTATCAAGTTGACCAAACAGTGCTGTGTTTTCTGTTTCATATCGGTTTACTAATGGAGTGTAAGGAGACTCAAAGTCTAATTTTTCATCTTGAGATAAATAATAAAGTCCAACAGTCCAGTCGCTAGAATCATTAAAAATTCTGCCATCCTCATTGGATAATGCACGTATTTCAAATGAATGGTTTTCGCGGGTACGATTAAATTCTTCAAAAGCGTTGAATGGGAAAAATATACATGCGTCTGGGTCGGTGTCATCGAGACATGATGGTGGGTTACGGTTAAATAAAGCATCATTTGCAGCTCTATTATTCCAATCTACATCGTAGCTATAGGTCAGATCTGATTTTGAATATGTTACTGCAGACTGTAACTGAACTTTGCTATTCGCCCGCCAATCACTCTTTAAGGCAAAAGCATTGGTCCGTTGCTTATCTTCTCCAGGTTCATCAGAAAGACTATTTCGGCTGTTATCAAGAGTAAAAGCATCGTAACCATTATCAATATTTAGATGCAGCAGATTCAGGTCAATGGTTAAATCATTATTCACTAACCATTTTAAATGGCTGCGAGCAGTAATCTCATCACGATTTTGCGTATTGTCACGACCCAGAAAGTCGTTATCCATAAACCCATCTGATTGATAAGTATGAACAGCAACCCGGCCTAGTAAGGTATCTTTAATTAATGGCCCACCAACGGCAACACCCACACTGCGCGTATTGTAATTTGCCAACGTGGATTCAAAGTTCATATCCAGTTCGTTGGTGGCCTGTTTGCTTTGCATATTGATTACGCCAGCAAGAGCATTGGTGCCATAACGGGTTCCCTGTGGACCTCGCAGCACTTCGACCTGTTCAATATCAAATAATGTTGCGGCACCACCAGTACGGCTGAAATCGATGCCATCAATAATTAAACCCACGGAAGGGTTTAATGGCGCAGCAAATTGACTACGTTCCCCAATACCCCTGATCTGAAAAAACTGACCACGTGAAGCGCCACTTGAGAGATTTACATTGGGTGCAAGATTCAACACATCTTCAAGATGCTGAGCACCGCGGGATTCAATGATTTCTTCATCAAATGTTGTCAGACTGACGGGAATATCCTGAGCTTCAGCCGGACGAAAGTCGGCACTTACTAGCATGGAAGGTAAATCAGTACTGGTGTTCTGAGCGACTGCGCAGGGCGAAAAAAGCGCGCTGGTAACTGCAATGGAAAGCAGGGTGGGTTTCATGACTATCCTTTTTAATTTCATAAAAAGGACAGGGGATCACGCCATTTGCATAGATCTAGCAAGAAGGTGTTGCCGCCTGTCCCTACGCCAGTATTACCTGGATCAGGTTCATCGGGTCTCCACCAACTGGTGAATCTCAGGCCTTTCGACCACCCCGAGGCTTGTATTAGCAAGTGGAGAAAATATACAGAAAAAAGTGATTTTTTCCCACCATTAAAATTTCGATAGCCATAAAAAAGGCGCCCTTAGGCGCCTTCAATGTTTGAGTCGGTTTTAACTTAGTTTTCGATTTTGGCTTTCAAAGTATCAAGGCCTGAACGGAAAATACCTTGAATAGCGTTGGTAGCCGTTTCATCATTCAACTCTTTAGGTTCATGATGATTACCGGTATAACCACGGAAAAATTTGGCTAACCAGGTAACTTTGGTTTGATCGCCTTCAGCTTCAACGGTTACCCATGCTTTATAACGACTGACTGGAACGGCAGGGATATCATGCATTTCACCTTCGATATCCACTTGACCCACAGAGCTCATGGAATCGATATCATATTGATAGCTCATTTTTTCCGCATCGAAACGCTTTAATGTTTCAGTGATGGTGGCATTGTTATCAAGTGTTAATGTGCGAGTTGCCCCAACTTCATTTCCACCTGATGCCTCGGTAGAAATGATGGCTGGATGCCATTTATGCAGACTATCGAAATCTTTGACCATGTTCCATACAGTTTCAGCATCGGCATTAATCAACACAGTTTCTTCGACTTGCAGACGTGAAGCACCATGAGCGAATACCAGTGCAGGTAACAGGAACAAGCCTGTAACCAGGCCTTTTAATACAGCTTTCATTATATTTCCTTCTTATATTTCATTTGGAATGCCAATAATTAGCCCGAATAAACTACCATCACATTCCGAAATGCTAAAGGGAAAAATTCACAATGCAATGGCGTTTTGGATAGTTGAGCGTTGTAAATGTGGGGCAAAAAACTCAATAAAAGCATAGCTATAGCCACGCAGATAGCTGCCTTTGCGGATTCCCATATGCGTTGTACTTGGTTTAAATAAACCACTGGCATCCATTGCCTGTAACGGAGCATCTTTGATTGGATCAAATGCCATGTTGGCGATAATGCCGATTCCAAGACCAAGTTCCACGTAGGTTTTAATTACATCTGCGTCGGTTGCTGTGAAAATTACATTAGGTTTTAAACCCTGTTCAATAAAGGATTGATCTTGTTGAGCGCGACCAGTAAACCCCATGACATAAGTGAGAATGGGATATTTCGAGATTGCCTCCAGAGTGAGTTTTTTTTCATTTAACAGCGGTGTCCGGGTGGCGCAATTACCGTGCGATTCCACTCGTAGCAGGCAAAATCGCCAAATTATCAAATTTGGACAATCCTTCAGTGGCGATAGCTAAATCCACTTTTCCGGTAGCGGCCATTTCTGCCACCTCGGGTGGTGTGCCTTGCACCATATTTAAATGCACATCTGGGTATTGTTCAGAAAATGCTTTTATCGCTTTGGGTAGGGCGTAACGGGCTTGAGTATGTGTAGTACCAATTGAAAGCGTGCCTTTTTTTTCATGTCGACTATCGGCAGCTTGCTCCCGTAAATTATCCACTTCTTGTAATACACGCTCAGCCATGGCAATCACGGACTCTCCGAGAGGTGTAATTGCAGACAAACGTTTTCCATGACGTTCAAATATTAATAAACCTAATTCATCTTCTAACAACTGGATCTGGTTGCTGACACCCGGTTGGGAAGCATGTAAAGCTTGAGCCGCAGCCGAAATACTAAGACCACGACGAGCGACTTCGCGAACATACTTAAGTTGTTGCAACTTCATGCGCTATATCCATTTTTGTTTAGTAATCAAATTAAGTTTATAAATATTTTATATAAAAGAGTTGAAAATTTTCATCGGAATTTACATCTCAATTATCGGTACGCCATATTGCGGTAATTGCAATGGCACTGTAATTTGATATTGATCATTTTGAGACGCGAAGTCGTTTTCCGTGGTCAACAGGTTTTGCGCTTCAGCTGGGCTTAAGGCGATGTATTCACAGTTATTAGCAGTACAAATTCTTATCGCCATAGTCAACGGTTCTTCAATATTATGGCGTTGAGTTACTGTTGAGTTATCCATTTGCAACCAGACGGGGGGAGCCTGATTCTGCATTGGCACATTTAAGCTATTTGAGTTGACTGGATATATTATTAAAGCAGTAATAAGAGCAGAACATACTGCTGTTATTACTAATAAAAGTCTGTAAGTTGTCATCTTCAGCCTCTCATCCTGGAGTTGATTTGGAAATAGAGCATCGGTTAAGTACCGTGAAAGAAATGTGAACAATTAGCAGTCTTTATCAAAACAGGTTAAGGCTTTGTTAACAAATTAAATAATAAGTATGAGGCGATAAGCTCTTTATATATTTAAAACCTATATAGATAGAAAATAATATTCATTGATTGAATATTGCCAGCTGGTAAACTTCCTGCCCAAATCAATCTTTCTAAAAATGTAGCGCTGTAAAAAACTAAACGAATAAAAAGTAATTCGAAATGACAGAAATAAATGAAAAGCTTCAATTAAAAGTCGATGCAGCAAAACAATTGCTGGAGCAGATAGCTGCTGATTATAGTCCTGCGATTCTCGCCACCAGTTATGGTGCTGAAGATATGGTGTTGATGGATATGATTGCCAAGTTCGCACCTCAAATCGGCATCTTCACTTTGGATACTGGTCGGCTGCCTAAAGAAACCTATGAATTAATGCAGCAGGCAAAACAGCATTATAACCTTGAGGTTGAGGTTTATTATCCCGATACCCTGAGTATTGAACAGTTTGTCACTCACAATGGGCCGAATGCATTTTATGACAGCGTTGAAATGCGAAAACAATGCTGTGGCATCCGCAAGGTTGCCCCGTTAAATCGTGCTTTGGCTGGTAAAAAAGCCTGGCTGACCGGCATGCGCCGGTCACAATCTGTCACCCGTAGTGAGTTGCCAGTATCAGAATGGGATGCCGATCATGGATTGCAAAAATTCAGTCCACTAACGGACTGGTCCAATGGCGAAGTATGGAAATATATCCGCGCTTTTGATGTTCCATTTAACGAATTACATAATCAGGGTTATGCCAGTATTGGCTGTGCCCCATGCACTAGAGCGATTACACCGGGCGAAGATATTCGCGCGGGTCGCTGGTGGTGGGAAAATCCTGAAACCAAAGAATGTGGCTTACACGTAAAGGCTAAGTAACAGAGAAAATTATGACTGAAAAACAACTTACACACTTAAAACAACTCGAAGCCGAAAGCATTCATATCATGCGTGAAGTGGCCGCTGAGTTTGAAAATCCGGTCATGCTATATTCGATTGGTAAGGATTCTGCGGTCATGCTGCATCTGGCCATGAAGGCATTTTATCCTGGCAAGCCACCATTCCCGTTGATGCATATTGATACCACCTGGAAGTTTCAGGAAATGGTCAAGTTCCGCGATCAGCGTGCCAAAGAGCTGGGACTCGAACTTATCGTACATACCAATCAGGAAGGTGTCGACGCAGGTATCAACCCTTTTGATCATCCTCGCTATACCGACATCATGAAAACTGACGCATTAAAACAGGCGTTGAGTAAACATGGTTTTGATGCGGCCTTTGGCGGTGCACGCCGTGATGAAGAAAAATCTCGTGCCAAAGAGCGGGTATATTCGTTTCGCGATAAAAACCATCGCTGGGATCCCAAAGCACAACGTCCTGAGCTATGGAATATTTATAACAGTAGAGTAAATAAAGGCGAAAGCATTCGTGTTTTCCCGCTATCGAACTGGACAGAGCTGGATATCTGGCAATACATCTATTTAGAGCAGATCCCGATTGTCCCGCTGTATTACGCTGCCGAGCGTCCGGTCGTTGATTACAATGGTCTCACCATTATGGTCGATGACGACCGTATGCGTATTCCGGAAGGCCAGCAAATCCGTATGGAAAAAGTACGTTTCCGTACATTGGGCTGTTATCCATTAACCGGAGCAGTGAAGTCAGATGCCGATACTTTGCCTGAAATTATTCAGGAAATGCTGTTGACCACGACATCTGAGCGGCAAGGTCGTGCGATTGATCACGATGAGGCCGGCTCGATGGAGAAAAAGAAACAGGAAGGTTATTTCTAGTTTTGATGTTGAGGGGCTGCGAATCCCTCATCAAGCCGCTGAATAAATTGAATTTGATGCTCAAATTAATGAGCATCTGGACCCCGTTAAAGATAATTAAACCAGGCACTCAACATGACATATGAAACTGATGCGCTGATCGCGTCCGATATCGAAGCCTACCTTAAGCAACACGAAAATAAGGAACTGCTGCGTTTTCTGACCTGCGGTAACGTGGATGATGGTAAAAGCACTCTGATTGGGCGGTTGTTACATGACTCCAAAATGATTTATGAAGATCAGCTTGAGGCAGTAACACGTGACAGTGTTAAATCCGGAACCACAGGCAACCAGGTCGATCTGGCCTTACTGGTCGATGGTCTGCAAGCTGAACGTGAGCAGGGTATTACCATAGATGTGGCGTATCGTTATTTTTCAACGACCAAACGCAAATTTATCATTGCCGATACACCTGGCCATGAACAGTACACCCGGAATATGGCTACCGGCGCGTCAACCTGTCAGTTGGCAATTATTCTGATCGATGCCCGTTATGGTATGCAGACGCAGACACGCCGGCACAGTTTTATTGCTTCATTGCTGGGTATTAAACATATCATCGTGGCCATCAATAAAATGGATTTGATGGATTTCAGTGAACAGGTGTTTAACGATATTCGTAAAGCCTATAGCGAATTTGCCCGTGAACTGGAAATTGAAGATATTCACTTTGTACCGATGTCGGCCTTAAACGGCGATAACGTGGTGAACAGAAGTGAAAACATGCCTTGGTATCAGGGCAACACAATGATGGAATTGTTGGAAAATATTGAGATCGGTAAAGATGCCAATACCCAAGATGCACGTTTCCCGGTGCAATTTGTCAGTCGACCGAATCTGAATTTCCGCGGTTATTGTGGCACCTTATCTGCCGGTATCCTTAAACCTGGTGATGAAATAACGGTATTGCCATCTGGCAAGGAAAGCAAAGTGAAAGCGCTGGTGACCTATGATGGTGAATTGGATTATGCGGTTCCGGGTGAATCGATAACCGTCACCTTACAGGATGAAGTGGATGTCAGTCGCGGCGATATGATTGTGCATCGTGATCATCAACCACATGTATCCAGTCGTTTTAAAGCCATGGTTGTGTGGATGACGGAACAACCTCTAATAGCAAATAAGCAATACAACATTAAGGTTGGCGTTTCTGACAGTACCGGTGTTATGACGCAAGTTGATCATCAGGTGGATGTAAATACTCTTGCTCATAATCATGTGACTGAGCTGAAACTTAATGAAATCGGCTTATGTGAATTTTCATTGAATAAACCGGTTGTGTTCGACGCTTACAAGCGTAACCGAACTACTGGTGCATTTATTATTATCGATAGGCTGACCAACGTAACGATTGGTGCCGGTATGATTACTGAAGCCATTACAGGTATTACCAATGAGGCAGTGGCTGCAACGGATTTTTCAGCATTTGAGCTTGAGTTAAATGCTTTAATCCGTAAACACTTCCCACATTGGGATACCAAAGATATCAGTGATCTACTGAAATAAACCAGACAAATCAGGCCGTGCTCGCGGCCTGATTTTACCGTACAGTTTATTCTGTAAAATCTATCGAACCCTCTCTTTTGATTTCAATTAAATCCTGCTCATGGTTTGCTCTATGTTATTGAGGCCTGCGTAATGTTTTGGCATCGTAACGAAAATTGTTAAAGTGACTTTGTAAAATTTTTGCGAATTATGTGAACCGGTTTTAGTAGCAAGCAGTGATTTAGGTTACATTCTGCGAAACCGGGATGGTGAATAATGAAAGAACAAGCAGATTTTCGAAAGATTGGGTGTGGTGAATGTTTAAACAGTGGCTTGCTGGGCTTTGATTTTTCAATGGCTTTCCAACCCATTGTTAACACTACCGATCAAACGATTTATGCGCAGGAAGCTTTGGTAAGGGGTGTTGATGGTCAAGGAGCTGCGCATGTTTTTGCCAATGTGAATGACAGTAACCGCTATCGCTTTGATCAGGCATGTCGAGTCAAAGCAATCAAACTTGCTGCAGAACTCAACATTGATTCAAAACTCAGCATCAATTTTATGCCTAATGCGGTCTATAAACCCGAATTGTGTATACGCACGACATTAGAAGCTGCTGAAATCTATAATTTTCCGATTGAACGCATTATTTTTGAAGTGACGGAAGGTGAGCAGATAAATGACCATGTTCACCTGCAGAACATTATTCAGTCTTATCAACAACAAGGATTTTCAACAGCCATAGATGATTTTGGTGCTGGTTATGCAGGACTAAACCTGCTGGCAAATATGCAGACCGATTTAGTGAAGCTGGATATGGCCTTAATACGCAATATACATAATGATAAAGTCCGGCAGTCCATTACCCGCGGTATCATTGCTTTCTGTAAGGATTTAAACATTACTGTGATAGCGGAAGGTATCGAATCTGCAGACGAACTTTATGTTTTGCAAGAAATGGGCATTGAGTTATTTCAGGGATATTATTTTGCCAAACCAAGCTTTGAATCTCTGGCAACGCCGACATCAGATTGGTGGCGTTGATAACGCCTGATGCCAAAGCTGTCGTTTGGTTTCAAAACGCATAGCAGCATGTGTTGGGCTGGTTGAAGGAAGTTTGTGAAAAATCAATGAAATTTCAGCTGCCTCCAATTGTTTTATCACATAACGTTTGAAGACTTGTTCCGCTTTGCCGCCATTAAAATAAATCTGAGTTATTGATGGATGCCTCTGCAGAAAATCCACAAAATCATTGGCAATTATCGTTTCTGTTTCAATATGCTGATCTAGACTTCCTGGGCGGCGACAACTTTTCAAAACATCCCACACAGCAATCTGCTTTTGTATTAATAAATCACAACGTTGTTGATAATCTAAGTTAGCTGATTCACCAAACAATGAGGTCATGATGGGCCAGAATGCATTGCGTGGATGGGCGTAATAACGTTGTTGTTTTAACGACTCCATACCTGGCATCGAGCCGAGAATAAGAGATTTCGGAGCTTTGCCGACAATAGGTGGAAAGCTGGTAGCGAGTTCTAGCATTACTGATAAAGTCTATCCTGATGTCTTATCCAGCCATGTGGATGACGGTTAGCTGGATCATGATGGGTCCAGTGAATTAAGCCACCTTTATCATTCCAGATATATTCGCCGTAAACGCGGACTTCGTCGCCTTCTCTAATATCATCAATTCTTGGTGCCAAATCGATATTGTGAACAATTAACAGGGTTTGGCTGCTAGGTAATTCAATAATAAACCGCTGATGTCGACTGCCTTCATTATCATCTGATAACAGCCGGATTACCGTGCCGGACACCTCAATCTGAACATCGCTTTGCCGCTGTTCAAACAGCTGCTCAACACTGCCAGCAGGCGAAGAGACATTATTTTGCGGTTCGGGATCATAAAAGCTGCCCATAAAGATCAAAATGGCAAAGCCAAATAGGATCCAGATGCGTTGTTGCATACGCGTAAATTTCGACATTCTTGATTTGCTCCACAGCTACTCAATCGGATGAGTGGTTGTTTTTCAAATAGGTGACATTTTCAATGATAAACTTTTTACCATTTGACCCTAGCAAAGGTTTTGATCTCCAGCAGTATTGATTTTTAGATTCATCAAAAATTAATGATTGTTAGCGATGATAAAGAATTATTGATTAAATTATTCGGCCTTAGTGGATTATTTTCTCATCGAGTAATATCAATATAGCCATTTATAATTTCCTGTTATAAGCCAGCATCGTTATAATGGGCGGTTCCATTGAAACCGTTTAGAGACCATAAATGTATCAATACGATAAGTATGATCAGACGATGATAGATCAGCGAGTAGCACAATTTCGCGATCAAACCCGTCGTTTCCTTGCCGGCGAATTGACTGAAGAGCAATTTCGTCCGCTACGCCTTATGAATGGTTTATACATTCAGATTCATGCACCGATGTTACGGATAGCAGTGCCTTACGGCATGATGTCATCCCGCCAAGTTCGCAAAATTGCGGAAGTAGCACGTCGCTACGATAAGGGCTTTGTGCATTTCACCACACGGCAGAATTTCCAAATGAACTGGCCGAAACTGGAAGATGTACCGGATATTCTGGCAGACCTTGCCAGTGTGCAAATGCATGGTATTCAAAGCAGTGGTAATTGCATACGTAACACCACCTCGGACCAACTTGCCGGCGTCAATGCCAATGAAATCGAAGATCCACGTCCATGGGCCGAGATTATTCGCCAGTGGTCAACTTTCCATCCGGAGTTTGCTTACCTCCCACGCAAATTTAAAATTGCTGTTGTTGGATCACATGAAGATCGCGCGCAACCAAGTTGCATGATATCGGTTTGCATCTTGTGAAAAATCACGAAGGTGAAGTGGGCTTTGAAGTGTTGGTAGGCGGTGGTTTAGGCCGTACGCCGATTATTGGCGAACAGATTCGTCCTTTCCTGGAAAAACAGGATCTGTTGTCTTATCTCGAAGCCATCGTACGTGTCTATAATCGCCTTGGTCGTCGTGACAACAAATATAAAGCACGCATCAAAATCACCGTTCGGGAACATGGCATCAACCATATCCGTGAATTGGTTGAAGCCGAATGGGTGCATATTCGCGACCAGCTGAAACTGGATGCAAAAGAAATCGAACGGGTAAAACAGTATTTCACTGAGCCAGCTTATGAATTGGATGCGGCTGATTCCGATAGCAGTTATGCAGATCTGTTAGCGCAAGACAAAGACTTCGCTTTGTGGGTTAAACAAAATACTGCAGATCATAAAATTCCAGGCTATCGCGCTGTTTATGTTTCATTGAAAAAACCAGGCCAAGCCCCAGGAGATATTACTTCTGAGCAATTGGAAGTGGTAGCCGATTTGGCAGATGAATTCAGTTTTGGTGAGGTGCGTTCCACGCACACACAAAATCTTGTTTATACCGATGTAAAACAAGCGGATTTATATGCATTGTGGTTGCGTTTGAATGCAGAAGATCTGGCTACACCGAACATCAATACACTGACAGATATTATCTGCTGTCCGGGACTGGATTACTGTGGTCTGGCCAATGCGACTTCTATTCCTTTATCCAAAGGAATCGCACAACGTTTTGATGATCTGGACTATTTACACGATCTGGGTGATATCAAAATCAAGTTCTCCGGCTGCATGAATGGTTGCGCGCATCAAAGCGTGGGCCATATCGGTATTCTGGGTGTCGATAAGAAAGGGGAAGAGTGGTATCAGTTCACCTTGGGCGGAAGTTCAGAGGCTGATGCATCACTAGGCGAACGTCTGGGCCGAGCCATCCCCAAAGATGAAGTGGTCGATACCGTAGCGCATTTACTGGATGCCTATATCGAATTGCGACATGACGATGAAAGTTTCCTCGCGACTGTTCGCCGAGTTGGCGTTGATCCCTTCAAGGAGCGTGTTTATGCAGAAGATCATTAAAGATCGCGAGATTGTTGACGACAACTGGCAGCATCTTGACGATGAAGCCGCTCTGGTTGCCGGCAATATCACGGTTTCGATAACGCGTTGGCAAGAACAACACGAGACATTAAGTCGTCATGAAGGTGGTTTGGGAATTCGACTTTCAGGGGATGATCCCTTGGAAGAAATCGTTCCTGATTTAGACCGCTTTCAACTCGTCGTCTTACTATTTCCAGTATTTACTGACGGACGTTGTTATTCCTACGCACGTTTATTGCGTGATCGCTACCACTTTAAAGGTGAAATTCGCGCGCAGGGTGATGTGTTATACGACCAGTTGTTTTATATGTCGCAATGCGGCATTAACAGTTTTGAACTGGCTAATCCAAATCGTTTGGTGCAAGCGCTAGCAGCATTTGATGCTTTCAGTGAAAGTTATCAGGCCACAGTATTAAGGCCTGAACCTTTGTATCGTCGCCGTTAATTCGCTAAGACGATGGCTGTTTATGCAATCGGTGATGTTCAGGGATGCTTTGATGAACTGATCAAATTACTTGAAGCCCTCAGATTTGATCCTCAGCAGGATCAAATCTGGTTGGCTGGTGATTTGGTGAACCGTGGACCCAAATCGTTAGACACTTTGCGTTTTGTGCGGGATTTGGGTGAACAGGCAGCAAAAGTAGTTTTAGGCAACCACGATTTGCACATGCTGGCGCATGCAGCTGGAAATAATGAGTTCAGTCATCGACTGGATACGATCGAACCGGTCTTAACTGCAACTGATAGTGAAGAATTGATTCACTGGTTACGTCATCAACCGTTGTTTTATCACGACAAACAATTACAGTTTTCTATGGTGCATGCAGGTCTACCGCCAGAGTGGAGTATTGAGGATGCATTGCTCCGTGCTGCGGAAGTAGAATCAGTTTTGCAATCCGACAACTGGCGTGAATTTTTTAAACATATGTACGGTAACAAACCCAAACGCTGGTCTGCTGATTTAACCGGCTGGGACAGATTACGCTTTATCACCAATTGTTTTACCCGACTGCGTTATTGTCACGAAGACGGTAGTCTGGCGCTTAAATTTAAAGGTGCGCCGAAGGACAAACCGGCTGAACAAAAACCCTGGTTTATGATGCCAAATCGCGCCAGCGCAAACGACAGGATTGTATTCGGACATTGGTCACAACTGGGTACCGGACAATATGACAATGTTTTTTCGCTGGATAGTGGCGCGGTGTGGGGCGAACAATTAACCGCTGTACGCATTGATCAATCACCTTATCAATGGACCGTGGTTGAAGCTGATGCCGATGCCTTACCGCATGCACGAAATAAAACAGCAGCCGAAAAGCAACGCTGGCTATAACTGACTGTTAGGCATTCATTTTTAAACACAGTACAATATCTTTTTTCTCTCTTTGGACATTTCTGAAATATGAGCAATATCAAAACCTTTTCAGGTGACTTTTCCGCAAAAGGCATGCGAGTGGGTATCGTTGCTGGCCGTTTCAATGACTTTATCGTTGATAATCTGATTGCTGGCGCAGTAGATACATTATTACGTCACGGTGCTGTGGAAAAAGATATTGAAATCGCCCGCGTTCCGGGCGCAGTGGAAATTCCTCTGGCAGTACAACGTATGGGTAAAACCGGCAAATATGATGCAATTATTGCATTAGGGGCGGTTATTCGTGGTGGTACTCCGCATTTTGAATATGTTGCTGGTGAATGTTCAAAAGGTCTTGGCCAACTCACATTGCAACTCGATATACCAATCGCTTTTGGTGTATTGACGGTCGATACTATTGAGCAGGCGATTGAGCGAGCTGGCACCAAAGCCGGTAATAAAGGCGCTGAAGCGGCGATGGGCACTATTGAAATGGTCAATGTGTTACGTCAAATCGGAGCTGCCAAGTAAATGGCTGGTGGATTACCCCGGACTCAAGCGCGACGTGCTGCTGTGCAAGCGCTTTATCAATCATTGGTTAACAATCAGGCTCCTGAAAAAGAAACCATGGATTTTGTCATGGCAGAATATGCCAATAAAATCGACAAAAATTATTTCCAACTGCTGGTCGAAGGCGTGACCAAAGACATCGATACCATTGATGCTGAACTGGCTCATGCGATAGATAGAAGTTTATCGGCCATTGATCCGGTTGAAGTTTCAGTGCTGCGGCTAGCTGTTTTTGAATATATGCATCGCCCGGATATTCCGTATCGCGTAGTGTTGAATGAAGCCGTTGAACTTGCCAAATCATTTGGTGGCGAACAAGGCCATAAATATGTCAACGGCGTGTTGGATAAGATCGGCGCGCGTTTACGTCAGGTCGAATATCAAGCCGCTAAAGCCGCACGCGCTCAGAAAAAAGCGAATTGATTATTAGCCCCGAAAAGATGAAACCATCCAGACGGGGCTTTTTTTGAATGAAAAAATCTCCTGAGTTTTCTCTAATTCAACAGTATTTCCACGCTTTAACGGCTAACCGTGAAGATGTGATTGTTGGAATTGGTGATGACTGTGCCGTTTTAAACAATCCGCAAGATTTTTATACAGCTATTTCCATTGATACGCTGGTACAAGGAATACACTTCTTTGCCGATGTAGATCCCTATCGATTAGGCATCAAGTCCCTGGCAGTCAATCTCAGCGATCTGGCAGCGATGGGAGCTGAACCTGCCTGGTTTACCTTGGCGTTAACCTTGCCGGAAATAAATGATGAATGGCTGAAACAGTTTTCAGCCGGTTTAGCTGACATCGCTCAACAACATCGGATTCAATTGGTTGGTGGGGATACTACGCGTGGACCATTAACCATCACCATTCAGGTTCATGGGCATTTAGCGAAAGATAATATTCTGCAGCGCAATGCTGCGCAAACTGCTGATTTGATCTGTGTGACCGGATGTTTGGGGGATGCCGCTGCGGGTCTTAAATACAGATTGGGACAACTTGATACTGCATTATTAAACGATGAGGATGTTGAGTACTTACTCCAACGCCTGGAAATGCCCACCCCACGTAATCAAATTGGTCAGCAACTTGTTGGGCAAGCTCATGCGGTAATAGATGTTTCGGATGGTTTATTAGCGGATTTGAATCATATTGTTACTGCCAGTAATAAAGGCGCAAAGTTGAATTTATCCACTTTACCATTCTCATCGGTATTGCAAAAACTTCCTTTAGAACAAGCGACTCAGCTGGCATTGACTGGTGGCGATGATTACGAATTATGCTTTACCGCACCTGCTGAAAATGTGGCAAAACTCAAACAACAGTTTCCCAAAATGATTCGTGTGATAGGGGAAATAACGCAAGACAAAGGTATGTATTTTCAGAATGCTCAAGGCGAGTGGCAGGCATTCTCAGAGATAAAGGCAGGCTATGACCACTTCGCATAATAAAGTCACTTTTCAGGATTTGCTCAAAAGACCTGCCTGTTTACTGGCTTATGGGTTTGGTTCAGGTTTGTCACCGAAAGCACCAGGCACTATGGGGACGATTGTAGCGCTGCCAATTTATTGGTTGATTCACGATTTCGACTTGCTGAGTTATTTACTGATCACACTCATAGCATTTGTTGCCGGGATTTGGATTTGTCAGCAAGCAGTGAACTGGTTGAAACAGGATGATCCTTCTGCTGTAGTGTGGGATGAAATTGTCGGTTATCTGGTGACAATGATTGCCGCGCCAGCCGGATGGCAATGGATGTTACTGGGATTTGTATTGTTCAGATTGTTTGATATCTGGAAGCCCTGGCCGGTATCACTTGCTGATCGCAAGCTGCATGGCGGTTTTGGCATTATGTTTGATGATGTGATCGCAGGGGTATTTGCTGCAGTAATTTTGCAGCTTTGCCATTATTTGCTCTGAAACTGCCAAGTTGCAGTCTCAGAGCTAAAATGTTTTTAACGTAATGGCATCCCAAAGTTTTGCTCAAACCGCTGAGCAAAAGCCTCGCTGGTGAATTGATGATTCTGCGTGCCATGTTGTTCAATTTTAATGGCACCTAATAAAGATGCAATACGCCCCGTGATTTCCCAATCCTTGCCATGCAAAATGCCATGTAATAATCCTGCACGATAAGCATCACCACAACCTGTTGGATCAGCAACTTCCGCGGCTTTAGCACAAGGGATATCAATACGTTTTCCTTCAGTATAAATGTGCGAACCCTCAGCACCACGAGTGATAATCAATGCCTCCACAAGTTTGGCAATTTCTTCGGGCGGCAGACCGGTTCTGTCTTCAAATAGCTGTGCTTCGTAATCATTCAGAGCAATATATGTAGCTTGACGAGCAAACTGCAGCAAGTCCTCACCATTAAACATCGGTAACCCCTGGCCTGGGTCGAAGATAAATGGAATACCGGCATCAGCAAATTGCTGGGCGTGTTGAAGCATGCCATCACGACCATCGGGAGCAATAATACCCAGCTGGATATTTTGGGCTTCACTGATTTTAGTTTCATGAGCCAGATTCATCGCACCGGGATGAAAGGCCGTGATCTGATTATCATCAATATCGGTAGTGATATAAGCCTGCGCGGTGAAATGATTCTCTTTGACGTGGACATGACGGCGGTTAATCGCAAACTTGTCCATCCAGGCGGCATAGGTACCAAAATCACTGCCAACGGTGCCCATTGGGATCGGATCATCACCCAACATTTTCATATTAAAAGCGATATTACCTGCGCAACCACCAAATTCACGACGCAACTCCGGCACCAGAAACGACACATTCAGCATGTGCACTTTGTCAGGCAGAATGTGATTTTTAAATTGATCGGGAAACACCATAATATTGTCGTAGGCAAAGGAGCCACAGATAAGTACCGACATGTTTATACCTCTTTTGTATGAATCTGTTGTGTATCAGCGGTAACCGACAGATGGCCTTCGATAAAAGCGGTCAGATGATGCCCAACGATTTGGTTACGCCAGCCTTGCAATAACGACAGATCGGTTTCACCACGTACCAGTCTCTCAATGTCTTTACGGCTAGCCACGGCAATGGGAGTTATCGATTGGTCATCACAGAACTTACGCAGTAAAGCCATCAATGCATCAATCAGAGCTTCTTGCTGATTGCTCAGTGGTTCAGGTCTCAGCAATATCGGCCACTGTTCTGGCGGAGTTTGTTTGGCTTTACTGATGACGTCAATAATGGCACGACCACTTCGTTCAATATCCCGAGCTTCAAGTCCGCGGATTTGACTGAGTTTTTCAATTTTTTCCGGTGCAAAACGAGCTAAATCCAGCATTACCTCATCTTTGATGATCCATCGTCTCGGGCGATCTCTATCAATGGCACGTTGCTCACGCCAGGCTGCCAATTGTTGTAATACGGCAAGTTGCACACCTTTTAATTTACCGGCACCACGAATCTTACGCCAGATAGTCTCCGGATCAGCGATGTAATTATTAGCATTGGCAAGGTCAGCAAAATCTTCTTTAAGCCATTCAGTACGACCTTGTTTTTCAAGATCGGCTGACATCTGATGGTATAACTCACGCAGATAACGCACATCATCAGCAGCGTATTCCAGCTGTTCTGCACTTAAAGGACGTTGGGTCCAATCCGCTCGCGAATGGGCTTTATCCAGGCTCACATCAAGCCGTAACTTAACCAGATTACCATAGCCGATCTGATCACCATCACCCAGAATGGTCGCAGCTAATTGGGTATCAAACAGGTTCTGTGGCAATGTATTTTTTAATAAATACAGCAATTCCAGATCTTGTCTTGCAGCATGGAAAACCAGCGTTATTTGCGGTTGATAGAGCAGATCAAGTAAAGGTGAAAGATCTTTAATAGCGATAGGATCAACACAGGCAATGACCTCATCATTGGCAATCTGAATCAGGCATAGTTGGGGATAATAGGTTTTTTCGCGCAGAAATTCTGTATCGATGGCCAGCCATTTGCTGTGCTGAATATCCTGGCAAAATTGCGTTAACGCCTCATCCGAATCAATGTAAAGAACAGTCATGTTATCCAGCTAAAAAAAGCAGGCAGTATAACTGTTTTTAGAGCACATTGCGGGCATGCACCCGACTGACGATATCGTTAATGGCTTCAATAATGATTTCTGGTTGTTCATGTGGAATGGCATGGCCGCTTTGATGAGCAAACATATGCGAACTTATTGGTGACAGTCTGGATAAGTCCTGTTGCAGATTAATCCAGGTTTTTTCGCGTTGTTGCTGACTGGCATCGCCATACCATTCCGGTTTACCACGGCTAATGACAATTAATGGCACAACCGGTAAAGCTGAGTTTTTCTGCAGTTGCACTGAGCTTTCATCGAGTGCTGAGATTTCAGCTCTGGCAGCATGAAAAGCTCGTTCACGCAAAATCGGTGGTTTATTGGCATGCGCCATACTATCGGTTGATTTTGGCAAAATCATAATAGTGCCGCGGCGATCGAAATTGTTGGGAAGTTTGATCTGAAACTGGTTGTATTGATCTTCATGAGAAGCATCAACCAATACCATACCAGCCACCATTTGCGGATTATTGGCGGCAAAAATACGGATGTTGTATCCACCAAATGAATGACCTACCAAAATATAAGGCGGGGCAATATCAGCCTGTTCAAGCAATATCTCCAGCTCACTGGCAATTCGGTTGCTGGTTCGTGGTGCTGGACCAAAATCACTCCATCCGTAACCGGGGCGGTCAAACACGCAAATCCGAGAGTTATTGGAAACAGCTTGCTGAATCGGCAGCCAATCAGTCGAATCATCGCCAAGGCCTACATCGACAATAACGGTCGGACTACCGGAGCCAGAACAATGAATATGTAACTGATATCCACCAACATCAAATCGTTTGCCGGGAATTGCTGGAAATTCAGCGGCAATCAAAGGTGTGGAGACAGACCAGAAGATTAAAAAAGGCCAGATCAACACTTTCATTTGGTGGCTCCACAAAAGATAACTTGATAGTAAAGTTAAGAGCCGTTGTTAACGTTAAAGTTCCTCTGTCACAACAGCAATTTTTTGCAGAATATTGTGTTGCTCAAACGGCCAATTCAATTCACTGTTATCGGGGAATTTCAACACCGGAATACGAATGCCATATTGTTCCACCAAGCCATCATCATCGCCAATTTCCACGATTTGCAAATTAATCTGATCAGCATTAGGTAGGCTTTTGACTTGTTCAAACGCAAGCTCGCAGAGATGGCATCCCGCTGTGGAAAATAATTGCAAAGTAATCATTTCTCTCGCAGCCTGGGAATCAGTTCAACAAAGTTACATGGCCGATGTCTTACATCAAGCTGGTGTTGCAGAATGTCATCCCAGCCCGTTTTGCAGGCACCAGAAGATCCGGGCAGACAAAAAATAAATGTACCGTTTGCCACTCCGGCAATGGCTCTTGATTGAACAGTAGAAGTACGGATAATGTCATAGGAGATTTGTCGGAAAAGTTCTCCGAAGCCGACGATCTCTTTATCGAATAAAACTTGGACAGCTTCCGGCGTACCATCACGTCCTGTCAGTCCAGTGCCGCCTGTAGTGATAATAACGTCAACCTGTTCATCGCAAATCCATTGAGAAATAATGGCGCGAATTTGATAAATATCATCTGCAACAATCTGTTTATCTGCCAGTTCATGCCCAGCTGCGAGTAATCGGTCTTGTAACGTTTTGCCAGAGACATCATCGACTTCAGTACGAGAATCGGAAATCGTCAGTACGGCAATTTTGACTGGAATAAAGGGGCGATCCATATCGAATGGTTCTCATTTAATTTGGTGGAAAGCAAGTATAGTCAGCATAGCGCTTAGGGTCTAGAATGCAACGCAATAGTAAGGGAGTTAAAATAATGAAAAAGATTCTATTAGTCTCAGCCATTTCATCAGCGATCATTTTGTCGGGTTGTGCGGCGGATGATCCAAATATGCGGACCAAAAGAGGTGCGGCAATTGGTGCTGCAGCCGGTTCTATCATTGGTTATGCCATTGATGATGGAGCAGGCGGTGTTATAGCTGGCGCGGCTGTCGGTACGTTGGCAGGAGCTGGCGTTGGTCGTTATATGGATAATCAGCAGCGTGAAATGAATGAAGCGTTGGCTCAAGAGCAAGCTCGTAATGAACTACAAATCCAGCAGTTACAAGATGAATCTTTAAAAATCGATATTTCCAATGAAGTGTCTTTCGATTTTGACAGTGCTGCTATCAAACCGGCATTTGAGCCGACTTTGAATAAAGTCGCCGACGTGCTGCAACGTTATCCGAAAACCATCATTCATGTCATCGGCCATACTGACAGCAGAGGTTCAGAAAGTTACAACCAGCAGCTTTCAGAGCGCAGAGCACAATCGGTCACCAATTATTTTGCAGCACGTGGAGTTTTGAAAGAACGTTTGGTGCCAATGGGCCGCGGTGAATTAGAACCACGTGCCAGTAATGAAACCGAGGCAGGGCGACAATTGAATCGTCGTGTCGAAATTATTGTTAAACCAATTGTAGAGGGACAGGAAGCTGAAGCCTACCAAACGCCGTAAAGGCACATCAGAAAGAAACCAGGCACCATCGCAAGATCTGATTTTCGGTTTGCACGCAGTGCAGGCGGCTCTTGAGTCGCCTGTTTCACGTGTGGCAGAAATCTGGGTAGCCGATGAGCGCCATGATCAACGTGTGGAAATTATTTATAAATTAGCCGGTGATTTGGGTATACGTTTGCATAAAACCCAACGTCAGCAACTGGACGATATGGTTCCAGAAAACCGTCATCAAGGCTGTGTTGCACGCTGTCATCCGTTAGCTGTTCTGGATGAAACCGATCTGGATGTATTGCTGGATAATTTACAGCAGACACCCTTTCTATTAATTCTTGACGGTGTACAAGATCCGCATAATCTCGGCGCTTGTTTGCGAACAGCGGAAGCTGCCGGAGCACATGCAGTGATTGCTCCCAAAGATCGTGCATCTGGTTTGACGCCTACCGCCATCAAGATCTCCAGTGGAGCGGCCGAACGTCTGCCGTTTATTCAAGTAACTAATCTTGCGCGCGTTTTGCGAGATTTGCAGCAACGGGGTATCTGGTTGGTTGGCACATCGGGTGATAGTGAAATGAGCCTTTATCAAGCCGATCTCAAAGGACCTTTAGCGATCATCCTTGGGGCAGAAGGGCAGGGTATTCGCCGTTTGACCAGAGATCATTGCGATCAGGTAATGCATATACCGATGCAAGGTGGCGCAGAAAGTCTCAACGTATCTGTGGCTGCAGGTGTGTGTCTATTTGAGGCGGATCGTCAACGTCGCTTGTGAGTAAGTACTAAAATGAAGTAAAATCCGCGATTGCCTTTTAACAGGTAAAACTCCTTGCTTTCTGAAATTTTTCAGCAAGCTGTATAAACCGTGAGGAGCTCAAATTGAGACATTACGAAATCGTGTTTCTGGTCCACCCTGATCAGAGCGAACAAGTGCCCGGTATGATCGAGCGCTATACACAAACACTGACTACTGCTGGTGGTCAAGTTCACCGTCTGGAAGACTGGGGCCGTCGTCAATTAGCTTACCCAATCAACAAAGTTCACAAAGCACATTACGTGTTAATGAATGTTGAATGTGATGTTGAGCAGTTGAACGAAGTTACCACTGCGTTCCGTTTCAATGATGCCGTTATTCGCCACCTTGTTGTCAGCATGGACGAAGCAGTTACTGATGCTTCACCGATGATGCGCAAAGACGACGAAAAACCCGTATCACAAGCCTAATCAGGAGATATCACGATGGCACGTTTTTTCAGACGTAGAAAATTTTGTCGTTTCACTGCCGAAGGTGTGAAACAAATTGATTATAAAGACGTAAACCTGCTTAAAAATTTCGTTACTGAAACAGGCAAAATCGTTCCTAGCCGTATCACCGGTACAAAAGCTCGTTACCAGCGTCAGCTGTCAACTTGTGTAAAACGTGCACGGTTTTTGGCAT
Source organism: Methylophaga sp. SB9B (assembly GCF_004832235.1). Taxonomy (NCBI): domain Bacteria; kingdom Pseudomonadati; phylum Pseudomonadota; class Gammaproteobacteria; order Thiotrichales; family Piscirickettsiaceae; genus Methylophaga; species Methylophaga sp. SB9B. The sequence goes on along the minus strand of NZ_SSXS01000001.1, from coordinate 378,128 downwards.
TGCTGCCTTACTGTGACATGCACAAGTAATTTAGCTTCCCAGTTGTAAGGTTAAAATCAAGAAATATTATGTTGCGCGGTATAGCTGATTTTGCAATGAAAGGTCGCTGGCAAGCTGCATTTGCAGCTGCTTTGCTATCGGTTGCTGCAATGCTGTTACCACCACTCAATTATCTCGCTAGCGGGGTTATTGTGCTGGCCACCTTACGTGTGGGCCCTAAAGAAGGTCTGCGGGTAATGGCAGCAACATTAGTAGTATTCGCTGTAGTCGCCGGACTGCTTTTAGGGCAGGTCTGGATTGCTGCGGCATTATTACTAACCAGTTGGTTACCAGCTTATTTAGTGACATTGGTATTGGGATACACTCGATCGCTGGAGCGGGCACTTTTGGCTACCGCTGGCGCGGGTATTCTGGTGGTATTGATAGCGCATATTTTCTTACCAAACCCTGCATTATGGTGGCAGGAAATGTTGACACCATTCGTTCAATTGCTATCAGAACAATCTGGATGGCAACTGAATGCTGCTGATACTCAAAACTTTCTGGTCCAGATGGCCGGCATGATGACCGGGTTAATAGCAGCAGCAGTTAGCGTCAATATTATTCTGGGTATCTTGATCGGTCGTGCATGGCAGTCTGCGTTATATAACGAAGGTGCGTTTGGTAGTGAATTTACTCAAATTACTTTGGGTAAAACGCTGGCAATACTGACCGCAGTGCTGATGGCTCTGTCACTGACACCGATAGCCAGTTCGCTGATGCTGTTAATTGATTGTTTGCCGGTTCTGCTGGTGCTGTTTGCAATACAAGGTATTGCGGTTGCCCACGCGATTGTTCGGGCGAAACAGAAATCGGTTGCATGGTTAGTGGTAATGTATGTGCTAATGGTATTGATGCTGCCACAAATGTTGATTTTGACTGCGACACTGGGTGTTTTGGAACAATGGTTTAATTTTCGCAAACGCGCACTAGCGTAATGCGGTTATTTTATAAGCAGTCCCTGACTGCGAATGAGGGTTAGAACGATGCAAGTAATTTTGCTGGAAAAAGTTCAAAAGCTTGGCAATTTGGGTGACGAAGTTAGCGTAAAAGCTGGCTATGGTCGTAACTATCTGGTTCCTGCTGGTAAGGCTTTGCCTGCTAACAAGAACAACAGAGTTAAATTTGAAGAACGTCGTGCTGAATTAGAAGCGGCGGCGGCCAAATTACTCGTTGCTGCTCAAGAACGTGAGAAAAAACTGATTGCAGCTGGTGATGTAGACATCATGGCTAACGCAGGTGTGGAAGGTAAATTGTTCGGTTCAGTTACTGCTGCAGATATCGCTGATGCGGTAAATGCTAAAGGCGCTGATGTTGATCGTAACGAAGTCCGTTTACCGACTGGTCCTTTGCGTCACACAGGCGAATACAACATTGATGTGCAATTGCATGCAGATGTTGTCTATAGCCTGAAAGTAAACATCACTTCAGAAGCTGAACTTGCTGCTATTGCCGCTGCAGAAGAAGCGCGTAAAGCACGTGAAGCTTCACGTGAAGAAGCTGAAGCGATCGCAAAAGCACAAGAACAACAGTAAGAAAATTGAACAGCAGGGGCATGGAACATTCTGTGCCTCTGCTATTTTGTGATTCAGTTATATTGAATCAAATGCTTGTTTAACCAGCTTGGACAATTGCTGTGGAACAGATAACTTATCCAGAAAGCTATCAAGACAGCGCGACTCAGGCCCTGAAGGTACCACCACATTCAGTAGAAGCTGAACAATCTGTCTTAGGCGGATTGATGCTTGATAACAGTGCGTGGGAACAGGTTTCTGATCTATTGGTTGAGCAGGATTTCTACCGCCACGACCATCAGCTTATTTTCCGTGGCATTGCGGAATTAATGGAGCAAGCCAATCCCGTAGACGTTATCACGCTGGCCGAATGGCATAATCAACGTGGTGAACTCGATAAAGTTGGCGAACTTGCCTATCTCGGCGCCCTTGCGCGCAATACTCCCAGTGCAGCTAATATCAAAGCGTATGCAGCGATCGTTCGCGAACGATCAATTTTGCGTCAGCTGATTCAGATTGGTAATAACATTGCCAATATGGCTTTTACGCCAGAAGGCCGAAATAGCGAAGAAATGCTCGACACTGCTGAGCGACGTGTTTTTGAAATCGCTGAAAAAGGCGCAAAACGTGGTGGCGGTTTTATTCAGGTCAAAGATGTCCTGAGCAAAGTGGTCGATAAAATCGATACGCTGTTTGAACAGGACAGTGGTATTACCGGTCTGCCAACTGGTTTTATTGATTTTGATGATCAAACTTCCGGGCTACAACCTGCGGATTTAATTATTATCGCTGGCCGACCGTCGATGGGTAAAACTACCTTTGCGATGAATATTGCTGAAAATGCAGCTATCCATAGCAAACAACCGGTTGCGGTATTCAGTATGGAGATGCCTGCCGACTCATTAGCGATGCGGATGTTGTCCTCATTGGGCCGTATAGATCAGCATCGATTACGAACCGGCCGACTGAATGATGATGACTGGCCCAGACTGACTTCGGCCATTGCATTATTAAACGAAGCACCATTATTTATTGATGATACTGGCGGCTTAACCCCATCAGAACTTAGAGCACGGGCAAGACGGCTAAAACGTGAACATGGTTTGAGCCTGATCATTATCGATTATCTGCAATTGATGAGCGGCAGTTCCAATGGACGGCAGGCTGAAAATCGTACTAATGAGATTTCTGAAATCTCCCGATCATTAAAAGCGCTTGCTAAGGAACTGAATGTTCCAGTTATTGCTTTGTCTCAGTTGAATCGTTCACTTGAACAACGTCCGAACAAGCGCCCGGTAATGTCGGATCTGCGTGAGTCCGGTGCGATTGAGCAGGATGCCGATATCATTGTATTCATCTATCGTGATGAAGTTTATAACGAAGATTCTGCAGAAAAAGGCAAAGCTGAAATCATTATCAGTAAACAACGTAATGGTCCCATCGGCACTGTCGCGCTAACCTTTCAGGGCAAATATACCCGTTTTGAAAACTTTGCTCCTGCGTATTACCAACAAGATTACGGTGATAATGACTCGTGAGCCGCTATCCGTTTGCCCGAATCAATCTGACAGCACTTCAACATAATCTGCAGCAAGTACGCTATTACGCTCCGCACAGTAAAATAATGTCGGTGATCAAAGCCGATGCCTATGGCCATGGTGTAATTGAAATCGCCAAAGCATTAGAGCAGACCGATGCTTTTGCAGTAGCAAGATTAAAAGAAGCGTTAATCCTCAGACAACATGGTTTTAAGCAGCCGATAACCATTTTCGAAGGTGTCAGCACAATTGAAGAATGGCAGTTGGCTGCGGAATATGATTTAACACCGGTATTGCATCAGCAACAACATCTCGATTATTTATTAAAAGCGAAACTCTATAAACCGTTGCCGTTTATCTGGCTGATGCTGGAAACCGGTATGCATAGGTTGGGGCTTGCGGAACAGCCTATCCGACAGATCATTGATCAATTTACAGGACGTACAGATCTGGTCGACGAGATTGGTTTGATGAGTCATTTTGCTAACTCTGATTTACTGAATGATACGAGAAACCAACAACAGATAATGGTTATGCAAAGACTTGCAGAAACCACGGGTTTACCAGTTTGTATGGCTAACTCAGCAGCGATTATCAGTTTGCCGCAATCTCATTATCAATGGGTAAGACCCGGCCTGATGCTGTATGGCGCTTCGCCATTTGCTGATAAAACAGGCGCTCAACTGGGATTGAAGCCGGTGATGCAACTGGTCTCGAAACTGATTGCTACTCAACAGTTAAAAGCTGGAGATGAAGTTGGTTATGGTGGCCAGTGGACTGCAGACCAATCAATGCGTATGGGCGTGGTCAGCATTGGTTATGGTGACGGTTATAGTCGCCATTTATCCAATACTGGCAAAGTCATTATTCGTGGCAAAGAAGTTCCGGTTATAGGTCGCGTTTCCATGGATACAGTATGTGTCAATCTGGATGCTTGTCCACAAGCACAATTAGAGGACGAGGTAGTTATTTGGGGAACCGATGCGTTACCAGTTGAATGGTTAGCCGAAAAAGCCGGAACCATTCCTTACGAATTATTATGCTGTGTGACACCGCGTGTGAACAGGGAGTATCTGCATGGCTAAAGCAAAACGGGTTTATGTCTGCCGTGAATGTGGTGCTCAGACACCGCAATGGGCTGGTCGTTGTACAGACTGTGGGGCATGGAACAGCCTTGAAGAATCGGTGCAAAGCAGTGTTAAACCATCTGCCACAATGAATAAACACACTGGTTATGCCGGCCAGCAACAAAATACAGTTCAGGCATTAAAAACTATTACCTCCGAACAAGCTGTTCGCTGGTCAACCGGATTGCCGGAATTGGACCGCGTGCTTGGTGGAGGACTTGTTACTGGTTCTGTAGTGTTGATAGGCGGTGATCCCGGTATTGGTAAGTCGACTTTACTGTTGCAAGCCATGGCCAGTATGGCGGAATTAAGCGGTATTAATCCGCTTTATATCAGCGGTGAAGAATCCCTGCAGCAAATCCGTCTGCGTGCTGAGCGTTTGCAATTGCAGGAAACGCCAGTGGACCTACTTGCAGAAACCCATGCTGAACAGATGATGGCGATTGCCCAGCAACGCCAACCACAGGTCATGGTCATTGATTCGATTCAAACGGTATTTACTGAGTTATTGCAATCAGCACCCGGTACGGTAGCGCAGGTGCGTGAAAGTGCAGCGCAATTAGTCAGATTTGCTAAATCCAGCGGTATCACCATGATTCTGGTCGGCCATGTCACCAAGCAAGGCGCCTTAGCTGGTCCACGTGTTTTGGAACATATGGTTGATACTGTGTTGTATTTTGAAGGCGACAGCTCAACACGGTTTCGTATTTTACGCGCAGTCAAAAACCGCTTTGGCGCGGTCAATGAGTTGGGCGTATTTGCGATGACTGAACTTGGATTGAAAGAAGTCAGTAATCCATCCGCCATCTTTTTATCTCGAGGAGAGCATGCCGTACCTGGCAGTATGATTACGGTGATTCGCGAAGGCAGTCGCCCGATGCTGGTGGAAGTGCAAGCGCTGGTCGATGAAAGTCCACTGGGCAATCCAAGGCGTGTCTCAGTAGGTTTGGAACAAAACCGTCTGGCGATGTTACTTGCTATTTTGCACCGACATGGTGGTATTACCTGTCATGATCAGGATGTTTTTATCAACGTAGTGGGTGGCGTTAAACTCAGTGAGACCGGAGCCGATCTGGCTGTTTTAACAGCCGTTATTTCCAGTTTGCGCAATAAAGCTATTCCGCAGGATTGGGTGGTGTTCGGAGAGGTCGGTTTAACCGGTGAAATTCGCCCGGTTCAGGCAGGGGAAGAACGGATACGGGATGCGGGTAAACATGGTTTCAAAGTGGCGTTGGTGCCTGCAGCTAATGCACCGCGTAAACCTGTTTCAGGTTTGAAAGTGATAGCGGTCCATCATTTACAACAGGCTATTGAGGCGCTTAAAGAAGGCTGGCAGTGATAAAGGCGTGTCTAGTTATCCGGCATGTCCAGCAGAGCGGATAATTCCCGATGCAACAAGCCTTCGTCGGCAAGGTTGAGTTCAACCAGTCTTTTCAAGTGGGTAATGCTGTCGAGGTCAATCAGTTGGCAGTGAAAACCAATACTTTGTGTATCCATATGTGCAACTTCAGCCTGCATTTTGATAACAATCTGAGCCCCATCCAGCAACAGATCCACATTAAAAATATCCGCTAGCTGGCCAGACCAATTGTCGGGTCGCGCTATCAGCAAACCGTTGAGCGAGACATCAATAACCCGACAGTTCAAGTACACATCACCATGTGGTGCAATGACATGTGCGTCGGCAGCAAAAGGAATCCGGCTGAAATATCGGCGTTCATCGGACATCGGTGATCTCCTGTTTATATAAGGCTGATACTATCACTATTTCAAATAAGGAGTCATTGCAGATGTTATGGGTAAAAGCGTTTCATTTAATGGCAGTGGTCACATGGTTTGCCGCTTTGTTTTATCTGCCAAGGTTGTTTGTCTATCACGCAATGTGTGATGACCAGGCTGGTAACGAGCGTTTTAAAATTATGGAGCGAAAATTATACCGGGGCATCATGACGCCAAGTGCTGTTATTGCCTTGATATTAGGTATTTGGCTAATGAGTTATTACCCACTGGAACAACTAAAAGCCATGTACTGGTTACATGCCAAACTAACTCTGGTGTTGTTACTGTTTGTCTATCACGGTATGTGTGGTCGCATGCTCAAACAATTTGCTGCGGATAACAATCAACGTAGTCACGTGTTTTACCGTTGGTTTAACGAAATGCCGGTATTAATTTTGATTGCCGTGATGATTCTGGCTGTGGTGAAACCTTTTTAAAAAAAAGCCCCTGCGAGAGGGGCTTTCGATTGAGCTTAGATAATTAATCTATATATTCAAAAATTTTCACTACTCGTAAAACGCCTTTGGTTGAACGAGTAACCGCGACAGCTTTATCTGCTTCAGGGCGAGTAACTTTACCCATCAAATAGACCGTTCCACGTTCGGTCACGACTTTTATAAATAAGGGATCAACATTTTCATCTTTAGTCATCTTGGCTTTCACCTTGGTGGTGATCCAGCTATCACTGCTGCGTGACGTTAATGCGCTTGGGCCTGAAATAGCTAATTCGTTAAATACTTTACGTACTTTCGGAATATCTTTAACCAAATTTTCGGCTTTTTGTTTAAGCGCTTCATTGGGCGTCTCGCCGGACAACAAGACAAATCCATTGTAACTCGTTACATTAATGTTGCTTTGGCTGTGAATATCTTTGTCCTGAAAAATGGCATATTTGGCTTTTGCTTCGATAGATTGATCGTCTAAAACTGCTCCAGCTGTTCGGCGGTCATAAGCTACCGCTGCAGTGGTTGCAGCACCACCGACCACGACAGCGGCGCAGGCTTGCAGCAGCATAATCGGTATCAGTAACATAAAAACCAGTCTAATTTGGTACATGGATTTGTTCCTCGTTGAATGTGTGCAGATAAAACTGTGACTTAGTTTAGTTGAAAAGCATCCCGAATCCACACAATTTTATCTGCTGTGCCGGCAGTGATAGCGATGACATCAAAGCGACAATTGTGGGACCATCCGGATTGCATTAAATAGTGTTGGGCTGTGGTGATGATACGTGATTGTTTAAAACTTGTAATACTTTCCAGCGCGCCACCATGTGAGTCATTTCGTCGATACCGAACTTCAACAAAAACCAGTGTTTGTCCATCCTGCATGATCACGTCAATTTCACCACGACGACAGTGAAAATTACGCTGAATCAGCTTTAAACCTTGGCGTTGTAAATAATCACATGCCAATTGCTCCGCCTGTTTACCAGACTGGAGATGTTCTGCCATTCGCTTTAATCTCTTTGCAGCGGTTCAATCAAGCCGTTACGGATAGTGGCGATTGGCATCAAACGTTCAATCTGACCTTGCTCATTAATCGTCAATTCTCCAGTTGCTCCCTGATATTTTTCATCTTCAGAGCTACTCATGGCTGTCAGGAAAGGAATCATACGATAGGCATCAACACCTAACGCAGCCAAACGCATAAATGAACCTACATCACCACTGGCTTGGCGGCGAACGGCTGCATATGCAGGATCCTGTTCCGACTGTTCTGTAAACATCCACGGGATATCGGTAAAAATCAAACCATTCAGATCAATATCCTGCTGAGCATTTGCCTCACCACCATATGCATGAGAGGTAGCAAGAATAGGTAATTGTCCAGAACGATGGAAACGTAATTGCGTGACTAACTGACGGGCTTTTAATGGTCTGCCCACCATAAACAGGAAGTCCACATCCTGACGTCTGCGAGGCTCAAACTCCAACGATTGTCCCAACGTACGGCGCAGGTTCTGATAACGCTGATTACTGCTATCCACACCTAAAATTGGCGTCAAAATATGCGAATAGTCATTTTCTGCTTCATCATATTTTGCCCGGGTCACCAGTTGTCCACCTGACGCCTGCCATTCATCTGAAAATGCAGCGACCACACGGTCACCCCATTCACTACGAGGACTTAATACGATTGCCCGTTTATAGCCCAGTTTTTTGGCGTAATCTGCTTGGCTTCGGGCATCATCTTCAGGGGCTAAAGCAAACTGGAAGAAATTAGTATTTTCGACATTTTGGCTGACACGATTAAGTGCTAACACTGGGATAGATAAAGACTCATAGGCGGCCAGTATTTCCACCGAAAGTTTATCTAGTGGTCCGATGACAATATTCGCACCATCGGCAACGGCTTTGTCGTATTGCGCGATGACATTATTTGAATCTGGTGTGTTGCCGGGACGAACATCATAAAATTGCAGGCGAACATTCGAACGAGCATTAAAATGCGCTGCGATAATTCCCTGACGGATAGCCTGTGCAGCATTTGCTGCGGGGCCAGAATCAGGCAACAATATGCCAATCAAATCCAATTGATCTGGAAGACGGACAGGAGCCTTAACTGTTTTTTTCAATTGATCGACATTGGCCGGATGGTTGGGATAACTAAATTCCCAATCTTCAATGGCGACTTCCATTGCTTCAGGATTATTTTCATAAGCCTTTACCGCATAGGCCAGAGCAAACCAGCCACTGTCTTCGGCAGGAGGCTGACCAGGATTATATAAATCCAATGCCTGAGGCGTCATTTTCATTAACGTCTGCCAAAGTGCGACATGATTGTTTTCACGATCAGTTTCCGGCAGCAGCTTATCAAGTTGGATATGAGCCAAAGCTTTTTCCAACCAGTTTTCAGTCAGATCGTAAGCGGTGATTCGTAATTCCAGAATACGTTTTTGCTGGGCAGCATTGGCCGAAGCAAAATCAATGTTATCCAGATGTTGTAAAGCGCTTTGTCCATCGAGATTTAATACAGCAATATCGGCGCGTAATAAGTGGGCTGTTAATTGTTCACGTGAGGTTAGTTGTTGCAAATTGGTTTCAGCGAGCAAGGCTTCTGCTTCAGCAAACTCACCCAACTCATAATGCATTAATGCTGCACGATATTGAAATGCCGCTTTCAGCGCACCTTCAGAATCAGCCGCTTTGGACAGATAATCTTCAGCTGCCACAGCGTAGTCGCCTTGTTTTTCAGCATCAGATATCAAGGTCGTCATATCAGGACCTGAAGGTTTCGTATCCATTGAAATTGGCTGACAGGCCGATAATGTCAGGAGGGCTAACAAGATAAGCAGGGCGGAAAATCGTTGCGTCATAAGCTACATCAAATTTAGTTCGGAGAAGGCATCATCTTACCTGTTCGCGTATATTACGACCAGAATCAATATTTCTTTTCAGGATACCAGCCGTGAACGACGCTACAGCCGCACTTTATATTGTTGCCACGCCAATCGGAAATCTGGCGGATATTTCAGCGCGCGCTATTGAAGTTTTATCTTCAGTCGATTTGATTGCCGCTGAAGACACACGCCACAGCAAATATTTGTTACAGCATCATGGTATTGAAACTTCAACCATTTCACTGCACGAACATAATGAACAACAGCGCAGTGAATTATTGTTAGCTCGTATTGCTGCCGGTGAATCCATTGCCTTGATTTCAGATGCAGGTACACCATTAATAAGCGATCCGGGTTTTCGCCTGGTCAATATGGCGCGTGAACAGGGAATAAAAGTGATCCCGATTCCCGGTGCTTGTGCAGTTATTGCGGCATTGTCAGCTTCCGGATTATCCGCTGAACGCTTTGCCTTTGAAGGGTTTCTACCGCCTAAATCTACTGCACGCCGACAAGTGTTAGAAAAACTAGCGAATGAGCCACGTACCTTGATTTTTTATGAAAGCCCCAAACGAATGGTAGCCAGTTTGCAAGATATGCTTGCGGTGTTTGGTGGCGAGCGGAAGGCGTGTCTGGCTCGCGAACTGACAAAAATGTTTGAAACGATTGTCACTCTGCCCTTGGCAGAGCTGGTTGAGATTGTCATCAATGATCCGAATCATCAAAAAGGCGAGATCGTTTTACTTATTGAAGGTCAATCAACCGTAGTGGACAGTGATGAAGCAGAGCAGGCCCGTGTATTGCAGATCCTGTTACAGGAAGTACCTTTGAAGCAGGCGGCAAGTATTACGGCGTCTATTCTTGGTATCAAGAAAAACCAAGCCTATGACATGGCGTTGAAACTTCAGCAAAAATAAAGCTGCTCCGGTAAAATAGCTCACTGAGATGGCCAGACAATCGCGCTTGATGTCCGCAAGGATTCATAGTGAGGAAAGTCCGGGCTCCATAGGGTAAGGTGCCAGGTAACACCTGGGGGACGCAAGTCCACGGCCAGTGCAACAGAGAGTAAACCGCCTGAATGTATTTTCAGGTAAGGGTGAAAGGGTGCGGTAAGAGCGCACCGCGCTTCTGGTAACAGAAGTGGCATGGTAAACCCCACCAGGAGCAAGACCAAATAGAGGAACAAATGCTTCGGCATGACATGCGGCCCGCATGGTTCCCGGGTAGGTTGCTTGAGGCAGATGGTGACATCTGTCCCAGATGAATGATTGTCCACGACAGAACCCGGCTTATCGGCCATCTCAAACTTTTTTTGTTTTTACCCGGCTAAATTTTTTTCAGTCAGTCCAAATCCAATCATTATTCTAGAATCTACTTTAACTTCCGATGCCAGTTTTTTGATAAGAAATAAGTCCTCATTTTTGCCTTGATCCACTTTTCCCCCACTTTAATGAAAATGCGCTAAGTCCTTGTCGTAAAAAGAGGATTTGCTTAATTTTCGTGCTTGACTTCGTTATGTCGCCCTCCTATAGTGTCGGAAAGTGGGGAAAAGTGGATCTTTGTGGATCTTTCAATTTGAGGACTAACGGTGTTTCGAGGCGTAGCAACTTTCAATCTGGATGCAAAAGGACGGATGGCCATTCCAGCCAAGTTCCGTAAGCATCTTGATGTCTGCTGCGAGGGCCGATTAGTGATCACAATTGACCACTCCGACCACTGTTTACAGGTTTACCCACTGCCAGAATGGGAAACTGTTGAGCAAAAATTATCTGCGCTACCAAGTTTGAATCCTCAAGTTCGTCGTTTGAAACGTATGTTGCTGGGCTATGCCACCGAATGTGAGATGGATAGCAATGGCCGCATTTTGTTGCCGGCTAAGCTTCGTGAGTTCGCAGGTTTAGATAAAAATATAGTAATGATTGGGCAAGGAAATAAGTTTGAGCTGTGGGATGAACAAAGCTGGAATACATTGATGGACGCATGTCTTCAAGAAGACTTTGACGCAATAATGCCCGCCGAACTCGAAACGCTGTCGATATAGGGCGGAGTCATGACGAACCAACTCCCTACACATCAACCGGTCCTTTTGAAAGAGACTGTCGAGGCCCTGTTTATTCAGCCAGATGGTATTTATGTAGATGCGACTTTCGGTCGTGGTGGACACTCCCGGGCAATGTTAGAACAACTTTCCGAAAATGGCCGTTTATTGGGTCTGGATCGTGATCCTGCTGCTGTTGAAGTCGGTCAGGCATTAGCTGCAACTGACAACCGTTTTTCCATTGAACATTGTGCTTTCTCAGAATTATCAACCGTTATCCATTCACGACTCTGGCAGGGCAAAGTGAATGGAATCTTGATGGATATTGGTGTGTCTTCCCCGCAGCTGGATGAAGCCGAGCGCGGCTTTAGTTTTCAGCATGATGGTCCTTTAGATATGCGAATGGATCCGACTTCAGGCATGAGTGCGGCGCAATGGCTTGCCAGTGCCGAAATGAATGAAATCGCTACAGTGATTAAGACATTAGGTGAAGAACGTTACGGTAAACGTATTGCTTCAGCTATTGTGGAAACCCGCGAACACACTCCGATTACTACTACTAAACAATTAGCGGATTTGGTAGATAAAGCCAGCCCCACGCGGGATAAATTCAAGCATCCGGCCACCCGGACTTTTCAAGCAATTCGTATATTTATCAACAGTGAGTTAGAAGAGTTAACCAGTGCTCTGGAACAAGCTCTGGAAGTACTGGCGGTAGGTGGCAGACTGGTCGTTATCAGTTTTCATTCGCTGGAAGATCGCATCGTAAAACGTTTTTTCCGTGATCAAGCCAAAGGCGATAATTTACCAGCCCATTTTCCGGTTACAGCTGATCAGTTAAACCCGCGCTTACGCATTATCGGCAAAGCAGTCAAAGCGGATGATGCCGAGTTAGCTGTCAACGTCCGTGCACGCAGCGCGGTGTTACGTGTGGTGGAGAAATTGGCATGAGTTGGCCAACTTTTTTTGAGCATGTACGTATCGACTTCCCAGTATTGATTATGACGCTATTGGTGCTGATTTCTTCCGTTGCGGTGGTATATACCAAACATGCCGGCCGCAGCGAGTTTGTGGCATTACAACAATTGGATAACAGACGTGACCAATTGAATGAAGAGTGGGGCAAGTTATTGCTTGAACAGAGTACATGGGCAAGCCCCGCCCGAGTAGAGCTGCAGTCTCGTACCCGTTTGAATATGCAAGTGCCTAGCAACGAGCAAACCGTGGTGGTTAAACCATGAGTCGCCGTCAACAACGCGGTTATCAACAAACCGGCAGCTGGCGGCTGAATCTGGTCAGACTGTCGTTTATTCTGATTGGTTTGGGTTTATTGTGGCGGTTGGTGGATATTCAGGTATTAAACCCTGATTTTTTACGTAATCAAGGCGATGCGCGCCATTTGCGTAATGTGCCCATCGTCGCACATCGGGGCATGATTCTGGATCGACATGGTGAACCTCTGGCCATCAGCACACCGGTGCATTCGGTATGGTTGAATCCACAGGCAACCGATCCTGAACATCCACAATTGACAAAATTAGCATCCATTCTGGGTATTGATGCAAGAAATGTCCGTGAACGGATTTATCAAAATCCCAATCGTGAATTTCTCTATCTTAAACGTCGGGTAACACCTGAAATTTCAGAGCAGGTTAAACAGTTAAATATTGGTGGTGTGGCACTACAGCGGGAATACAAACGATATTACCCAACCGGTGAAGTCGCTGCCCATGTTGTGGGCTTTACTAATGTTGATGATATTGGTCAGGAAGGTCTCGAGTTAACCTATGAACCCCTCTTAACTGGCGTGCCTGGACTGCGTCGTATGGTGCGTGACAGTAAAGGTAATTTTGTAGGTGGTGGTGATCCGATTCGTGCGGCGAAAGCAGGTGAAAATATTCAGCTGAGCATTGATCTTCGTCTGCAATATCTAAGTTACAACGCACTTAAAAATGCAGTTGAAAAACATGGGGCACAATCTGGTTCTGCCGTTATTCTGGATGTACAGACTGGCGAAGTATTGGCAATGGTCAATCAGCCCGCATTTAATCCGAATAATCGATATGGCGTGAGCTCAACTGACTTACGTAATCGTGCCGTTACCGATTTGTTTGAACCAGGCTCAACTGTCAAGCCATTTACGGTAGTCAGTGGTTTGAAGTCAGGCAAATTTGATCTCACCACGATGATTAATACCCATCCAGGTACCATGCGCGTTAGTGGCCATAATATTCGTGATTTTCGTGATTACGGCATTATTGATCTCGCCACATCTATTCAAAAATCCAGTAACGTGGCTGCCAGCAAAATTGCCCTGGAAATAGAACCGATGCAACTCTGGGAAGATTTTGCCAGTTTTGGTATGGGCGTCGACAGTGGTGCTTATTTCCCCGGCGAAGCGATGGGACGTTTACCTGATCCACGGTCATGGCGAACTCTGGATCGTGCCACGCTGGCTTATGGTTATGGCTTGGCCACTAATACATTACAACTTGCCAGGGCGTATACGATTATTGGCAATGGCGGCATCATGCGCGATGTCACCTTTATTAAACAGGATAAAACGCCAAAAGGTCGTCGAGTATTTTCCAAAGATTTGATGGAAACGGTTCGCGGAATGATGGAGTTGGTGGTATTGCCTGGCGGTACAGCACAACGAGCTGCAGTGCCTAATTACAGTGTTGCCGCTAAAACCGGTACCGTAAAAAAAGCTATGGCAGGTGGGTATACCGAAAGCGAATATCTGTCGTTATTTGCCGGTTTAATTCCAGCCAGCAATCCGCGACTTGCGATGGTGGTAGTCATTGATAACCCTACCGGAGAAGAATATTACGGTGGCGCAGTAGCTGCGCCGGTATTTGCTGATGTCATGGTTGGTGCGATGCGGTTATTAAATATTGCACCTGATGCTTTGCCGCAAACGCAATTACAGGTGGCGCATCAATGAATTATCAAATGCGTCTGATTGATTTAATGCATCTGGTTGAGAGTGACACCAGCTCAACTTGTTTGATAACAGGTATGAGTCTTGATAGCCGTCAGCTCAAGTCAGGGGATTTGTTTATTGCCTTAGCAGCCAATCCACAAGAACGGTTACAACATATCAAACAAGCAATTACGGCCAATGTTGCTGCAGTTTGCTACTCAGCTGAATTACCATTAGAACCGGAATTGTTACAACAACTGGCAGCTACACCCATTGAGTTGGTGGCCGTCGCAAATCTTAAGGATAAAACTTCGCGTCTTGCTGCGGCGTTTTATAACTATCCATCAGCAGTGATGATCATCATTGCCGTGACAGGCACTAATGGCAAAACCTCGGTGACTCAATTTATCGCTCAGGCACTGGAAAATGCAGGACAAGCGTGTGGAGTGATCGGCACGCTAGGCAGTGGACGGTTAACCGACATGCAATATAACGGTATGACAACGCCGGATCCTGTGCGTTTACAAGCGTTATTGGCAGAAATGCGTGATAGTGGAATTCAATATGTGACTGTCGAGGCGTCGTCCCATGCCTTAGAGCAGGGAAGATTGAATTTTGTCGATATTGACTATGCAGTATTGACTAATTTAAGTCGTGATCACCTTGATTATCATCAGAGCATGGCGGACTACGCTGCGGCAAAACAACGTTTATTTGATTTTGATTCATTGCGAGCCGCTGTTGTGAATGCCGATGATGCGTTTGGCCAATCATTGATTCCATTACTGGCTGCGAAGCAAATCAACACTGTTCGCTATAGCTGTAAGGATTCTCAGGCTGATCTTGTTGCCTCTAATATTCGTACTGCCAGCACTGGTTTGCAATTTGATTTACAGATTACTCAGCAGAATTTAACGATTCAAAGCCGATTACTTGGCAAGTTTAATGTTGAAAATATATTGGCAACGGCTGCAGTTCTATCGTTGCTTAACTGGTCAACAGATGACATTGCTCAAAGCCTGAATCATTTAATTAGTGTCAACGGTCGCATGCAAATGTTAGCGAGCAATTTACAACCCGCGGTTGTGATTGACTTTGCTCACACTCCGGATGCTCTCGCGAAAGCATTGCAGGGTATGCGTCAGCATATAGATACACGTTCCAAACTTTGGTGTGTATTTGGTTGTGGTGGTGATCGTGATAACGGAAAACGTCCATTAATGGGGCAAATCGCCAGTGAACTTGCAGATAAGGTAGTGCTTACTGACGACAACCCGCGTAATGAAAGCAGCTCCAGCATAATCGAACATATTTTGGCAGGTATCCAAAGCAATATTGATGTGCATATCGAAGCAGACAGACAACGGGCGATTGAATACGCCGTTAATGATGCTGCACTTGAAGATATGGTGCTGATTGCTGGCAAAGGCCATGAGCATTATCAAGAAATCTCTGGCGTCAAAAAACCATTTAATGATTACGAGATAGCTATGAAAGCCATACAAAAACGCCACTCAGTCACAAGGGTTATGCTATGACGAATATAACCCTGACTGAGATCGCTCAACTACTCAGCACAGAGTTGCGTGGCAATGATGCCATGATGACGGGCAGTAAAATTGATAGCCGTCAGATTGAAAACGGTGATCTGTTTGTCGCATTGTCTGGTGTGAATAGCGATGGCCATGAATTTATTGAACAGGCTTATCAAGCAGGTGCTTGTGCTGCCCTGGTGAATCGATATGTTCCTAGTGAGTTGCCGCAGCTTGTCGTTGAAGATGTTACCCGCGCTTATGGCCAAATCGCCAGATTCTGGCGGCAGAAAAGTCATGCAAAAGTGGTTGCAGTAACTGGTAGCAACGGTAAAACAACACTCAAGGAGATGATTGCTTCGATCTTGTCACAATGTGGCAAGGTGTTAGCGACTAAAGGTAATTTGAACAATGCGTTGGGCGTACCTCTGACTCTGACGCGTTTAAATGATAATTATGATTTTGCTGTAATCGAAATGGGTGCCAACCATTCAGGTGAAATTGCATCTCTGGTTGCCATGGCCGAACCAGATATTGCAGTAATTAATAACGTTGGTGAGGCACATCTTGAAGGGTTTGGATCATTACAAGGTGTTGCAGAAGCAAAAGGCGAAATTTATGCAGGCCTTAAAGCAGATGGTGTAGGCATTATCAATGCTGATATGCCATACGGTGAGTTGTGGGAACACATTCTCGGTGCACGCCAGCAGATTCGTTTTGGTCTGCAGCAACCTGCCGATATTACTGCCTTGGATTTACAACTTTCGATAACCGGCAGCCATTTTATGGTCCGACTGGATGGCGTTTGTCATTTTATAAGTCTTCCCTTACCAGGAATTCATAACGTCAGTAATGCATTGGCTGCAATTGCGATTTGCTTTGCATTGAAAATTGACCCTGAAGCAATTGTGAAAGGGTTGGCAGCAATTAAATCTGTGCCACATCGCTTGCAACTGCGTCAGGCAGTAAATAATGCCCTAATTATTGACGACACCTATAACGCTAATCCCGGATCATTCCGTCAGGCTTTACAAACCTTGATGCAGTTTCCAGGTGAGCATTGGTTAGTTTTAGGGGATTTCGGTGAATTAGGTCCGGAAAGCGCTTCGATACATCAACAACTAGGACGGGATGCCAAAGCGGCAGGAATAAAGAAATTATTAACTGTTGGCCAACAAAGTGAGCTGGCTGCCATAGCATTTGGTGAAAATGCACAGCATTTCACCGACAAGACCGCGTTAGAAGCCGAATTAAAGCAAACATTGAACAGTGATGTGGCTTGCTTAATCAAAGGCTCTCGCTTTATGAAGCTGGATCAGCTGGCGGATGTGCTCGCAGTTGGAGGAGATGCCTGATGCTATTAATGCTCAGTGAGTATTTAAGCCAGTATCACACCGGCTTTAATGTTTTCCAATACCTGACTTTACGCGCCATATTAGGGGTTATGACTGCTTTGGGGATCGCGTTGGTTGTTGGTCCAACGATGATTCGTCATTTGAGTTTCAGACAGATTGGCCAAGTAGTCAGAAATGACGGTCCGGAATCGCATTTCAGCAAAACCGGAACCCCAACTATGGGTGGTTCATTAATTCTGGTTGCCATTGCGGTCAGCACATTGTTATGGGCTGATCTGGCAAACCGTTATGTATGGGTCGTGTTACTGGTTACTTTACTGTTTGGTTTGATTGGATTTGTTGATGATTACATCAAACTGGTCAGACAGGATCCTAAAGGCTTATTGAGCCGCTATAAATATTTCTGGCAATCCGTGGTGGGCTTGGGCGCTGCGATATTTTTGTATATGACCACTCAAACACCGGCTGAAACACAGTTAATCGTACCGTTTTTTAAAGAAATCGTGATTCCTCTGGGCGCTTGGTATTTGCTGGTGGTCTACCTGGTCATTGTTGGCAGCAGTAATGCTGTGAATCTGACGGATGGACTGGATGGCTTAGCCATCATGCCAACTGTAATGGTTGCCGCCGCATTAGGTTTGTTCAGTTATGTGGCGGGTCACTTTGAGTTTGCCCGTTATCTGCAGATTCCACACATTCCTGGTGCCGGTGAATTAACCGTATTTTGTGCGGCAATGGTTGGAGCGGGCTTGGGATTCCTCTGGTTCAACACTTATCCAGCTCAGGTTTTTATGGGGGATGTCGGTGCTTTGGCACTAGGTGCAGCACTGGGGACAGTAGCAGTTTTGGTACGTCAGGAACTGGTATTGCTGATTATGGGCGGGGTATTTGTAATTGAAACGCTCTCAGTAATGATTCAGGTGGCCTCCTATAAATTACGCGGTAAGCGCGTGTTTTTGATGGCACCGATACACCATCACTATGAATTAAAAGGCTGGCCCGAGCCACGCATTATTGTTCGATTTTGGATCATCACCGTCTTCCTGGTGCTGGTCGGCTTAGCGACGTTGAAAATACGATGACAGCAGAATTAAACCATCATAGTTCGCACTATAGCCTGATCATTGGT
Organism: Methylophaga sp. SB9B; assembly: GCF_004832235.1. Classification (NCBI taxonomy): domain Bacteria; kingdom Pseudomonadati; phylum Pseudomonadota; class Gammaproteobacteria; order Thiotrichales; family Piscirickettsiaceae; genus Methylophaga; species Methylophaga sp. SB9B. The sequence goes on along the minus strand of NZ_SSXS01000001.1, from coordinate 359,811 downwards.
TTAGGTCAGACCGGGTTATCCTGCGCACGATTTTTAGTTCAACAAGGCAATGCCGTGGCTGTCATTGACAGCAATGATAAACCGGCATGTTTGAATGCGTTACAAAAGGACTATCCTGAAGTCGTGGTGAAAACCGGCAGTATCCCGGCTGATTGGTTAATGCGTGCAGATAGTATTGTATTGAGCCCAGGCGTTGACCCACGCTTACCACAAATTCAACAAGCTGCAGCTGCAGGTATTGAAATCGTGGGCGATATTGAACTGTTTGCACGACATGCAAATGCACCAATTATTGCCATTACTGGTTCAAATGGTAAAAGTACCGTCACCACCCTGGTAGGGCTGATGGCTCAAATGGCCGGTAAAAAAGTCGCGGTAGGCGGCAATCTCGGCACGCCAGCTTTGGATTTGCTGACCGATCCGGCTCCAGATTTTTATGTACTGGAACTCTCCAGTTTCCAGATGGAAACTGTGAAGTCAATGAATGCCTTTGCCTCAGTTATTCTGAATGTCAGTCCTGATCACCTGGATCGCTATGATTCGGTAGAAGATTACCAGCGAGCAAAACAAAAGGTTTATCAGGGTAATGGTGTCATGGTGATTAACCGGGATGATCCGATTGTGTCATCAATGGCCATAGCTGGCCGTAATCAGCTCGGCTTTAGTCTGCATGAATCACAAGGTTATGAATTCGGTGTATTAAGTCAACGAGGACATCTCTGGTTAGCCGAAGGTGATGCGCCATTAATGCTGGTCAGTGAAATGAAAATTGCTGGCAAACATAACGTTGCAAATGCGTTGGCTGCTCTGGCACTTGGCTCGGTAATGGGATTACCGATGGATGCGATGCTGCAGGCATTAAGAGAATTTAAAGGTTTGCCACATCGTTGCCGGTTTGTTCGTGAGATCAACGGAGTACGTTGGTTTAACGATTCTAAAGCCACCAATGTTGGGGCAAGTGTCGCTGCAATTGAAGGCTTGGCTGATAGTGGGAAGTTGGTTTTAATTGCTGGTGGTGTTGGCAAAGGTCAAAAATTTGAGCCTTTAGCAGCCACCTTGAATGAATATGTCAGTACCGTGGTTTTAATCGGTCAGTCTGCAGAAGAGATTGCCCGACATGTACCGAAATCAGTGAAAGTACATTTTGCTGGAGATATTAAAGCGGCCGTAAAACTGGCAGCTACATCTGCAGAAAATGGCCAACAGGTTTTATTGTCACCAGCCTGTGCGAGTTTTGATCAGTTCAGCAATTATGTCGATCGTGGCGAACAGTTTGAACAAGCTGTAAGGGAGTTGACGGCATGAGCCGTGTAAGTGCCCACTTTGATTCTAAGCTTTTAATGTCAACGTTAGCCTTGTTGCTAATTGGTTTGATAATGGTGTGTTCAGCCTCAATTACAATTGCTGAAAATAAAACTGGTCAACCGCTGTATTTCTTTATCCGTCAGGCGGCATTTGCATTGATGGGATTATTTTTTGCGTGGTGTGTGATCTCTATACGTCTTTCACATTGGCAACAAATGGCGCCGATGTTACTGATGGTGGGGGTAGGTTTGTTGGTATTAGTATTGATACCAGGCATTGGCCGCGAAGTGAATGGTAGCTCTCGTTGGTTACCTTTAGGGCCGGTCAATCTCCAAGTTGCAGAATTAATCAAATTATTCGCGATAATTTATGTTGCTGATTATTTGCAACGTCATCATGGTCAGCTTAATACCTCTTTATTGAAAGTCTTATCGCCCTTATTACTCCTCAGTGTGGCAGCAGTATTGTTGTTAATGCAGCCGGATATGGGCTCTATCGTCGTCATTCTATCGACAGTCTTGGTTATGTTGTTCCTTGGTGGTGCAAGACTGGATGTGTTTATTGGCTTAATGGGGATTCTCGCTGGACTGTTTGCCATGCTGGTTTGGATTGCTCCATATCGTTTACAACGTCTGCAAAGCTTTATGGATCCATGGGCAGATCCGTTTGGTAGTGGTTTTCAGCTAACACAGGCCTTGATTGCTTTCGGTCGTGGAGATTGGTTTGGTGTCGGTCTGGGCAGCAGTATGCAAAAACTGTTTTATTTACCAGAAGCACATACTGACTTTTTGTTTTCCATTTTGGCAGAAGAATTGGGATTGATTGGTGCTGTAGCGGTCATTGCATTATTTCTGGTGATGATTTGGCGTGCTCTGGCAATTGGACGTGCTGCGGAAGAAGCTGGTCAATTATTCGGTGCTCAAGTTGCTTATGGTATTGCTGTCTGGTTGGGATTGCAGGCCTGCGTCAATATCGGCGTGAATATGGGGGCATTACCAACTAAAGGTTTAACGTTGCCATTAATGAGTTATGGCGGCAGTAGTTTGGTAATCGTCTGTGTGGCAATAGGTTTGTTATTACGTGTTGATTTGGAAACCCGTCAGCCTGAAAAAGCCTCCGCGAGGATCAAACGATGACTCGCGTATTAATTATGGCTGGTGGAACTGGTGGGCATGTCTTTCCTGCTTTGGCAGTAGCCGAAGAATTACGCTCACGTTCAGTAAAAGTAGAGTGGATTGGTACTGAGCGCGGTATTGAATCCAGACTGGTACCTGCTGCTGCATTCAAATTAAATTTGATTCCAATTAAAGGATTACGTGGTAACGGCCTGTTGGGCTGGTTGGTGGCACCATTTAGAATCCTGCGAGCTGTAATTGAGTCCAGAAAAGTAATTAAACGTTTCCAACCTGATGTAGTGATTGGCTTGGGCGGTTTTGCTTCTGGCCCTGGTGGTCTGGCGGCATGGTTGTCAGGAAAACCATTATTAATTCACGAACAAAATGCCATTGCCGGTTTAACCAATCGTTTGCTGGCGAAAATTGCCAAACAGGTTTTACAAGGCTTTGAAAAAAGTTTTACCCAGACAGCAAAAACCAAATGGGTCGGTAATCCAGTTCGAGCACAAATTGAAAAATTACCAGAACCTCAGGTTCGTTACGCTGCAAGAACTTTGTCGCCATTCAAGCTGTTGGTTTTAGGCGGAAGCCTTGGCGCAAAAAGCTTGAATCAGGTTGTGCCACAGGCTTTAGCTTTACTCAAAACAGAACATCAGGTCGAAGTCATTCATCAATGTGGTGAAAAACATCTGGCGGATTGTCAGCAAGCTTATCAACACGCTGGAGTAACCGGAAAAGTTACGCAATTTATCGATGATATGGCAGTGGCATACGCTGAGGCAGATTTAGTTATTTGCCGAGCCGGAGCATTAACGGTTGCTGAAGTTGCCGCGACAGGCGTTGCCGCGATTTTTGTTCCTTATCCTTTTGCTGTTGATGATCATCAAACGCACAATGCTCAGGCATTAAAAGATGCTGGAGCGGCGCTGCTTATTAAGGATTCAGATTTAAACGCACATGATCTGGCAGCAACGTTAAAGTCACTATTAGAACATCGAAAACAGTTAGAAAACATGGCAATTCAAGCAAGAACACTCGCAAAACCCGGAACAGCAGCGCAGATCGCGGATATCTGTCTGGAGTATGCACATGGCTAAATTAACCTCAGCAATGCAAAGTCGGGTCAAACATATCCATTTCATCGGTATTGGTGGTGTGGGAATGGGCGGTATTGCCGAAGTATTACTGAATCTGGGTTATAAGGTCAGTGGTTCGGATTTGCATGAGAACAGTTTGATTCAACATCTGCGTCAATTGGGTGCCACGATCATGATTGGTCATGATGCGGAATATCTAAAAGGTGCTGATGTGGTGGTCGTTACCACCGCAGTGAGCGCTGACAATGTTGAAGTAGTTGCTGCCCGTGAACATCGTATACCAGTAGTTCCTCGTGCTGAAATGTTGGCGGAACTTATGCGTTTCAGTTATGGCATTGCCGTTGCTGGAACCCATGGTAAAACCACTACCACAAGTTTAACGGCCGCATTGTTAAGTGAAGGCGAGTTGGATCCAACCTTTGTTATCGGTGGTCGCTTGAATAGTGCAGGTTCAAATGCACGTCTGGGTACAGGACGTTATCTGGTTGCTGAAGCGGATGAAAGCGATGCATCGTTTTTATATCTGCAGCCAATGATCGCCATTGTGACGAATATTGATGACGACCATATGGCAACGTATGAAGGAGATTTTGAAAAGCTCAAAGCCACCTTTATTGAGTTTCTGCATCACTTGCCATTCTATGGTTTAGCCGTGTTATGCATTGATGATGATGTGGTGGAAAGTATTTTGCCAGAAGTGACCCGTCCGATTACAACTTATGGACAGGATCAGCGTGCTGATTTCCGCATCAGTGAATTGAAGCAATTCCAAGGACAAAGCGAGTTTATCGTTCACGAAGCTCAAAGCGGTTTGCAATATCAGATTCGTTTAAATATGCCGGGATTACACAATGCCTTGAATGCCACTGCGGCTTTAGCGGTTGCACGTAATTTGGGAGTTGATGTTAGCGCGTGCCAGCGAGCGCTGTTGAAGTTTGATGGTGTTGGCAGACGATTCAATATTCTTGGTGAGAAACAGACAGCACAAGGTCAAGTGTTGCTGGTTGATGATTATGGTCATCATCCAACTGAGATTGCTGCCACCATTGCTGCCAGTCGTGGCGGTTGGCCAGATCGACGTCTAGTGGTGATATTTCAGCCACATCGTTATACCCGTACCCGTGATTTGTTTGAAGACTTTGCCCGCGTACTGTCAACCGTTGATGTATTAATTGTTTTGGAGGTTTATCCAGCGGGAGAGAACAAAATTGCTGGGGCCGATGCCCGCAGTTTATGCCGTGCTATTCGCTTGCGAGGCCAAGTTGAGCCGGTGTTTGCAGAAGATAAACAAGCACTGTTTTCAGTGTTGCCAGGCTTACTGCAAGATCAAGATTTATTACTTACGCTTGGTGCCGGTGATATCGGTGCAATAGCCAAAGAGTTGGATCAACAACTTGGAGGACTAAGCTGATGGTAATGATGTTTACCGAATTACAAGGCGAATTGAAAACCAATGAGCCACTCTCACAACACACCTCATGGCGTGTTGGTGGCAATGCTCAGCGTTTTTATCGGCCAAAAGATAAACATGATCTAGCCAATTTTTTACGTCAGTTACCTGCCAATGAACCACTGTTATGGCTGGGCTTAGGTAGTAATTTGTTAATTCGTGATGGTGGTTATGCTGGCACTGTCATCAGTATGGCAGGCACCATGCAGGCTTTAGATATTGATGGCCAAACAGTTACAGCCGAAGTAGGTGTTTACTGCAGTAAAGTAGCCAAGCAAACAGCCAAGCATGGCTTGAGTGGGGCTGCATTTCTGGCTGGTATTCCCGGCACTCTTGGCGGTGCTTTGGCAATGAATGCAGGCGCTCATGGATCAGAAACCTGGCAGCTGGTTAAAGATGCCACCACAGTCACCCGTCAGGGTGAATTGAAAAAACGTCCGGTGAGCGATTTTAAAGTCAGCTATCGACATGTTGAGCTACCCGAGACCGAGTGGTTTGTATCCGCCACACTGGAATTACCAGTGGGGGATGCCGATGCTGAAACAGCGTTGATAAAACAATTATTGAAAAAACGGAATGACAGTCAGCCAACCAATCAGCCGTGTGCGGGTTCGGTGTTTCGTAATCCAGAAGGTGATTTTGCTGGACGATTGATTGAACAATGTGGCCTGAAAGGTTTACAGGTAGGCGGTGCCAGTGTGTCACCCAAACATGCCAACTTTATTGTCAATGAAGGCAACGCCAGCGCTGCTGATATTGAGGCGCTTATCGAGTTGGTGAGAGAGCGCGTCGAAGCAGAAACAAAGGTAAGACTGATGCCCGAAGTCCACATTATCGGAGAACATGCATGAGTAACTTAACTTTTAATCCGCAGAACTTTGGTCGGGTCGCTGTATTAATGGGCGGGAGATCTGCAGAACGTGAGATTTCGTTGAAAAGTGGTCGTGCAGTGCTGGCAGCAATGCAGTCACTTGGAATCGATGCAGTAGAAATTGATGTTGATAAATCAGTCAGTGAGCGTTTAACGCAAGGCAGTTTTGATCGTGCTTTTATCATTTTGCATGGCCGGGGCGGTGAGGATGGTGAAATTCAGGGAGTATTGCAGTCACTGCAAATCCCTTATACCGGCAGCGGCATCACTGGTGCAGTATTGTCGATGAATAAACGCCTCAGTAAACAGATTTGGCAAAGCCAGGGTCTGCCAACTCCTAAATATGTGCGTTTGACTCGTCAATCGACTCCTCAGCAAATTGTTGAAGAATTGAGTCTGCCTATCGTCATCAAGCCAGTTAATGAAGGTTCAAGTATCGGCATGAGCAAAGTAAATACTTCAGAGGCTTTGCAACAGGCGATTGATTTGGCATTTGAGTACGATGCCGAAGTTATCGCTGAACAATGGGTTAACGGAGCTGAATACACTATCAGCATTTTAAATGGTGAGGCTTTGCCGGTTATCCGTTTAAAAACTCCTAGAGAATTTTACGATTTTGAAGCCAAATATCTCGCGAATTCAACCGAATATCATTGCCCCTGCGGTCTGACAGAAGCAGATGAAAAGCGTTGTCAGGAACTGGCGGTAAAAGCATTTAATGCACTTAATATGCAAGGTTGGGGACGCATTGATGTTATGGCTGATCAACAAGGTGAATTTTACCTGCTGGAAGCCAACAGTGTCCCGGGCATGACTGATCACAGTCTGGTACCGATGGCAGCGCGTCAGGCTGGGATCAGCTTTGAAAATCTGGTCGGACAAATTCTACAAGGCAGTATGGAGCTTAAACGCTGATGGCTATCAGACAACGCCCAACTGCTGGAGCAACCCGCACCCGTGCGGTGAAACCACGCGAGCAAGTTAACTGGTCGGTCAGACTGCGAAATATCAGTACCGTGTTGGTATTGCTGACGTTAATTCTTGGCACAGTGTATTTGAACAATACCGACACCTTGCCGATTATGCATGTAACGGTTGAAGGTGAATTGATTAACACGGAAAAACAGGCGTTGATCGAGGCAGTGACACCATACGTCACTGGCAGTTTCCTTGATGTAAATGTGGCGGGTATTCGGCAAGCAGGGGAAGCTTTGCCATGGGTTGCCCAGATTCAAGTGAGACGTGTCTGGCCGGATACCTTGCACTTGATGGTCAGTGAGCATCAAGCAATCGCTCGTTGGAACGAAAACGGACTAGTGAATACACGCGGGCAAGTTTTTTATCCCGATGGGGGAAAAATGCCGGAAGGACTCATTCAGTTATTCGGGCCTGATGGCAACAGTGAGTTGATGGCAAGACAAATGGTCACGATTCAGCAGACGGTGGAAACATTAGGTTTAAGAGTCAAAAGCCTGACCATGGATGAGCGTCGTTCGTGGCAAGTTAAATTTACAGATGATATGCAGCTGCTACTTGGCCGGGCTGCCAGTGAGCAGCGGTTAGCAAGATTTATTCAGGTTTTCCAAGGCCCGCTCGCAATCTATCGCGAACAAATCGAAACCGTAGATATGCGCTATACCAACGGACTCGCAGTAGTCTGGAAAGATGGTAAGCAACCTGTTTTTAATGGAATTGTGTAATGTCGAAACGAATTGAAAGAGAACTGATTGTCGGATTGGATATCGGAACTTCCAAAGTTGTTGCGATAGTTGCAGCGCCGATTCTGGATGCTGGTCCTAACGACAATAAGCTGGAAATTATCGGAATCGGTTCACATCCTGCCAGAGGCATGAAAAAAGGCGTTGTGGTGAATATTGAATCAACAGTTCAATCCATTCAACGCGCAATTGAAGAAGCTGAATTGATGGCTGGATGTCAGATCCATTCTGTATTTGCTGGTATCGCCGGTAGTCATATCCGCAGCTTGAACTCACATGGCACGGTGGCTATTCGCGATAAAGAAGTCACCCAAGGTGATTTGGACCGGGTGTTGGATGCGGCTCGTGCCGTACATTTCCCTGGCGATCAGCAATTACTGCATGTGCTGCCACAGGAATACATTATTGATAATCAGGAAGGTATTCGTGAGCCAATTGGTATGTCAGGCGTTCGTCTGGAAGCCAAAGTGCATCTGATTACCGGTGCCGTCAGCGCCGCACAAAATATCACCAAATGTATCGAACGTTGTGGACTGGTGGTTGATGGCATCATTCTTGAGCAGATGGCATCGAGCTATTCAGTACTGGAACAGGATGAAAAAGAGTTAGGTGTGTGTTTAGTAGATATCGGTGGCGGAACAACAGATATTGCCGTGTTTATTGATGGTGCCATTCGCCATACCGCAGTTATTCCAATTGCTGGCGATCAGGTTACCAATGATATTGCGGTGGCTTTACGAACACCAACCCAGTATGCCGAAGAGATCAAAATCAAATATGCCTGTGCCTTAACACAATTGGCTCGTGAAGATGAAACCATTGAAGTGCCAAGTGTCGGTGACAGACCTCCACGGCAACTGGCCAGACAAACTCTGGCAGAAGTGGTGGAACCACGCTATGAAGAATTATTGATGCTTGTGCAGGCTGAATTACGCCGCAGCGGTTTTGAAGAGATGCTGGCGGCAGGTGTCGTCTTAACCGGCGGCAGTGCAAAAATGGAAGGTGCGATTGAATTGGCAGAAGAAGTGTTTCATCTGCCTGTAAGACTGGGTGTACCACAGCATGTTGGTGGTTTGGTTGATGTAGTACGTAATCCAATCCACGCCACGGGTGTGGGCTTATTATTGTTTGGAAATGAACAAGTGAGTACCGGTCACAGTGAATCTGTGATTTCGGATGGTTTTAAAGGAATGCTTGCCAGAATGAAAAGTTGGTTTCAGGGCAATTTCTGAGCAGGTTATGTTGGTTAATGAAGAGGGGAGAAAATCATGACATTTGAATTGATTGATACATATACAGCGAATGCGGTTATTAAAGTCATCGGTGTTGGTGGTGGCGGTGGTAACGCATTGGAACACATGGTAGCCAGTAAAATCGAAGGTGTTGATTTTATCTGTGCCAATACTGATGCACAGGCTTTACGTAAAAGTAATGCCACCACACATTTACAACTAGGAACTGATATTACTAAAGGACTTGGTGCCGGTGCCAATCCAGATGTAGGTCGTCAGGCAGCATTAGAAGATCGTGAACGTATCATGGATGTAATCCGTGGTGCCGATATGGTGTTCATTACCGCCGGTATGGGTGGTGGTACAGGAACGGGTGCGGCTCCTGTTGTTGCTCAGGTTGCCAAAGAAATGGGGATTTTGACCGTAGCTGTTGTAACTAAGCCTTTCCCTTTCGAAGGCGCTAAACGCTTGAAAGTGGCTGCGGCAGGTATTGAAGAATTGGGTCAGCATGTTGACTCATTGATTACCATTCCAAATGAAAAACTACTGAAAGTATTAGGCAAGGAAATGAGCTTGCTTAATGCCTTTAAATCAGCCAACGACGTATTACTGGGTGCTGTTCAGGGTATTGCTGAACTGATTACTCGTGAAGGTATGATCAATGTCGACTTTGCTGACGTAAGAACTGTTATGTCAGAAATGGGTATGGCGATGATGGGAACAGGCCGTGCTTCTGGCGAAAATCGTGCTTCTGAAGCAGCAAGACTAGCGGTATCTAGTCCGCTGTTGGAAGATGTTGATTTGGCGGGTGCCCGCGGTGTATTGGTTAATATCACTGCAGGTCTGGATATGAGCATCGGTGAGTTTGAAGAAGTGGGTAATACCATTAAAGAATTTGCTTCAGAAGACGCAACAGTGGTTGTGGGTACCGTAATTGATCCTGATATGACTGATGAATTGCGTGTAACGGTTGTTGCCACTGGTTTGGGCGCAGCAAGAGCCGCAGTAGTGAAACCAGTCGAAACTGCTTCAGCACCGCAAATTGAAATTGTCAAAAAGCCAATTGATATCGACTATGACGAACCAACTGTTTTACGTAATGGTCGGAATAGCGAACATAAACAAGTGGCCAATGGTGATGTCAACATGGATTATTTAGACATTCCAGCCTTTTTACGCCGACAAGCTGACTAACGAAGATGGTTATGTAATATAAGCCTATGATATTATTGTCGGATGATTAAACTAGAAGGGGGTAGAGCACCTTGATTAAGCAGCGAACATTGAAAAATGTGATTCGTGCCACAGGTGTGGGATTACACAGCGGTGAGATGGTTTATTTAACATTGCGTCCGGCTGCCCCGAATACAGGCATAATCTTCCGTCGAGTCGATTTAGATCCAGTCGTTGAAATCGAAGCCAAAGCGGAGAATGTGGGTGAGACTGCCCTGTCAACCACACTAGTCCAAAATGGTCAGCGGGTTTCAACAGTTGAACATTTATTGTCAGCCTTTGCCGGGCTGGGTATCGATAACGCTTATATTGACCTCAATGCCGCAGAAGTACCGATTATGGACGGCAGTGCCGGACCATTTGTGTTTCTGGTGCAATCTGCAGGTATTGAAGAACAGTCAGTTGCTAAACAATTTATTCGTATCAAAAAGCCTGTATTACTGGAAGACGGTGATAAATGGGCTAAGTTTGAGCCATTTGAAGGGTTCAAAGTCTCTTTTACCATTGATTTTGAACATCCGGCATTTACTGGCAGACCACAACAAGTCGATGTTGATTTCTCCTCCACATCATTTGTTCGTGAAGTCAGCCGTGCCCGGACTTTCGGGTTTATGAAAGATATCGAAAAATTGCGTGAAATGAATCTTGCGCTTGGTGGCAGCATGGACAACGCGATCGTTGTAGATGACTTTCGTGTTTTGAATGAAGATGGTCTACGTTACGAAGATGAGTTCGTTCGTCACAAAGTGCTTGATGCAATTGGTGATCTGTATTTATTAGGACATAGTTTGATTGGCGCTTTCGTTGGTCATAAATCGGGCCACGAGGTTAACAATCGTTTATTACGCAAACTTCTGGCTCAACAAGATTGTTGGGAATTGGTGACATTTGAAGAAGATGCAGATGCACCGATTGTATTCAGTCGACCAGCTGCTTCAATAGTCAGCTAGGAGTCATTAGAAAATTCACCTCGCTTTGCGAGTTTATGCAGCGCTGTTTTGAGCTGACCATCGTCCAAGCCGGCGGCGGTCTGAGCAATCAGCGCTGCATTGTTATTGGACATATCAATCGTGTTGGATCTTGGTGATTTCTGGGCAGATTGCCCGGTTTTACTTTGACTTCGACGCGATCAATGTTAACAGCCAATTGGTTGGAAAGTGTTTTACAAATGGTTGCGGAATGAAAGCGTAACAAGCTTGCAATTGCCGCACTTTCGGTATGGATGATAATTTTATTGTCATTCAGATTTGCCAGCTGGCAATGCCCTGAGAACTGCGAAGGTAAAATTCTTGCAGAATGCTGTTAAGCTGGGTTAGTTTTTGGGCGCGCTTCGCAATTTGCTGTAGTTGCTGATTACTTTGGCACACAGTTGCAAAATGAAGCGGTTTATTTGACATGTCTCAATACCGGGACGAGGATAAGTATGCAGATTATCATAATATCCGCCGACAATACCGGCCACAAGAACTGGCATTTTAGCCGAACCAGTCTGATGTTGCTGACAATGTTTGTGTTATCAATCACCATTGCAGTAACTATCTCGGCGATGAACTACATTGATGAAAAGACTACTCTGACATCTACTGAAGATTCAAAATTTTTCCCTACCGCTCAACTTCTCACACCTAAAACCGATCCCTATTCTATAAGTGATGACACGACTGCTAATGAAGCCATTCAAGGTTTCTATGCGCAACAGCTTGGTGGATTGCAGGCGGAAGCCATTCGCTTGAAAATGCTTAGCCAACGGTTAGCGGAAATTGCAGGGTTTGAAGTAAGTGACTTTGATTTGGAATTTGCTCCAGGCATGGGCGGCATTGAAACAACAGGTGACTGGTTATCCAATGCTGAATTTGAAGAAAGTTTAGTTCGTCTTTCGCAAGACTTTGCTAATCAACAAGATACTTTAACGGCATTACAAGATTATTTGATTACCAACGAAAATATCACTGGCGCCATCCCAACTGGTAGGCCTGTCAATGAAGGCTGGATATCATCTTTTTATGGCTATCGAGTAGATCCGTTCAACGGAAAAAAATCCTTTCACGACGGAATTGATTTTGCAGGAAAAACTGGTAGCGCCGTTATTTCTGTAGCAGATGGCATTGTAAGTTGGGCAGGTATGCGTGGCGGTTATGGTGGTTTGGTAGAGATCGATCACGGTAATGGCTACGTAACACGTTACGCCCACAATAAATCGCTGGAAGTGAGTACGGGTGATCGGGTCAATAAAGGTGATGTCATTGCGTTGATGGGGTCAACTGGCCGGTCAACTGGTCCTCATGTTCATTTTGAAGTGCTGCGAGACGGTAAATCCGTAAATCCATTTAATTACATCGAATAATCCCACTTGTAATTACACATTCTGTCACCACTTAAAAGATGAAGTTGATCTTCGATCTTCTCAATAGTACGCGTTATAATCACGTGATTTATCAAACCGTCGTCAATTCGACTCAATTCAACAGGTAGTTCAGTCATGGTAGGCAAGTTTTTCAGTAAGGTTTTTGGCAGTCGCAATGATCGTGTAATCAAAAAGCTGCAGAAACAAATTGGCCTTATCAATGAATTGGAAAGCGAATACGAAAAGCTGGATGACGCTGCCTTAAAATCCAAAACCATCGAATTTAAACAAAGACTGAATGACGGCCAAACGCTCAATGATATTTTGGTTGAAGCATTTGCAGTAGTTCGTGAAGCCGGCAAGCGTGTAATGGAAATGCGCCATTTTGATGTTCAGTTGATTGGCGGTATGGTGCTGAACGATGGCAAAGTCGCTGAGATGAAAACCGGTGAAGGTAAAACACTGGTCGCAACCTTAGCGGTCTATCTAAATGCGTTGACTGGCGAAGGTGTTCACGTAATCACAGTCAATGATTATCTTGCCAAGCGTGACTCGGCGTGGATGAGTAAACTTTATGGCTTCCTCGGTTTAACCACCGGAGTTATTGTCAGTGGTTTGAGTGGTGATGAACGTCGTGAAGCTTACGCCGCGGATATCACCTACGGTACCAATAATGAATTTGGCTTTGATTACCTTCGCGACAACATGGCTTTTCGTTTGGAAGACCGTGTACAGCGCCCACTGAATTTTGCGGTTATCGATGAAGTTGACTCCATCCTGATCGACGAAGCCAGAACACCACTGATTATTTCCGGTCCGGCGGAAGACAGCTCTGAGCGTTATGTACAAATAAACACCCTAATTCCCCATCTCACCAAACAGGAAGGTGAAGATGACGATATCAAAGTCGCTGGTGATTACACCGTAGATGAAAAGAATAAACAGGTTCATTTCACTGAAGCTGGCCATGAGAAAATCGAGCAGTTATTGACTGATGCCGGTCTGCTGGAGGCCGATGCAAGTTTGTATGATGCGGCCAATATCGGTTTGATGCATCACGTTACTGCCGCCTTGCGCGCCCATGTTTTATTCCATCGTGATGTCGAATATATTGTTCAGGACGATCAGATCATTATCGTCGATGAATTTACTGGTCGTACCATGCCAGGCCGCCGCTGGTCTGAAGGCTTACATCAAGCAATAGAAGCCAAAGAAGGCGTGAAGATTCAAAACGAGAATCAAACACTGGCTTCCATCACCTTCCAGAACTACTTCCGTCTTTATAAAAAATTATCCGGTATGACCGGTACCGCCGATACAGAAGCTTACGAATTACAGTCAATTTATGGTTTGGAAGTTGTCGTTATTCCGACACATCGACCAATGCAACGTAAAGACGAAGCAGATCGAATTTATTTAACGGCTAAAGAAAAGTTCGACGCAATTCTATTAGATATCCAGGAATGTATTAAACGTAAGCAGCCCGTTTTAGTTGGTACAGCTTCGATTGAGAGTTCGGAATACCTGGATAAATTGCTGACCAAAGCCAAAATTCCTCATGAAGTGTTGAATGCGAAATTCCATGAGAAAGAAGCACATATTATCGCTGAAGCAGGTAAACCAGGATCCGTAACCATTGCCACCAACATGGCGGGTCGGGGTACGGATATCGTTTTAGGGGGTAGTCTTGAAGCTGAGCTTGATAAATTGGGCGAAGATGCTGATGACGCTGCAAAAGCCAAAGTGAAAGCCGATTGGCAACAACGCCATGATTTGGTTTTGCAAGCCGGTGGTTTACATATTATCGGTACCGAACGCCATGAGTCTCGTCGCATCGATAACCAGTTGCGCGGTCGTTCAGGTCGTCAGGGCGATCCCGGTTCTACCCGTTTTTATCTGTCGCTTGAAGATAATTTGATGCGGATTTTTGCCTCAGATCGCATGGCCGGTTTGATGCAAAAACTGGGTATGGAAGAAGGCGAAGCGATTGAGCATCCTTGGGTTAGCAGAGCCATTGAAAATGCGCAACGCAAAGTAGAAGGACATAACTTTGATATCCGTAAACAATTACTGCAATTCGATGATGTGGCTAATGATCAGCGTAAAGTGATCTACGAGCAACGTAATGAATTAATGGCATCGGAAGATGTTTCTGAATCCATTATTTTAATGCGCAGCAGCGTGATTAACGATGTTATCAGTCTGTATATTCCGCCAAACAGCATTGATGAACAATGGAATGTCACGGGTCTGGAACAGGCACTGCGTGATGATTTTGCACTGGATTTAGATATCAGTGGCTGGTTAGAAGCAGACGACAGTTTGCACGAAGAAACCTTGCGTCAACGTATCATTGATGAAGCCGAAGCTGCCTGTCAGGCCAAGGAAGCTACAGTGGGTGCCGAGCTAATGCGCCATTTTGAAAAAGCCATTATGTTGCAAACGCTGGATACCCAGTGGAAAGAACATCTGGCGCAAATGGATTATTTACGTCAGGGCATCAATCTACGTGGTTACGCCCAAAAAGATCCTAAGCAGGAATATAAACGTGAGGCATTCCAGCTGTTCACCGCTATGTTGGATAGCTTAAAACACGATGTGATAAGTTTGATTTCTCGTGTTAAGGTGCGGGCACCGGAAGATGTTGAAGCAGTTGATGAACAACGCCGTCAATCTGCAGATGTGGAATATCAGCACGCCAGTCCATCTGCCGAAGCTGAAGCAGAAGCTGATCATCCGTCAGCGAATCAGCCATTAACACGAGAAGGTAAAAAAGTCGGCCGCAATGATCCGTGCCCATGCGGCAGTGGTAAAAAATTCAAAAATTGCCATGGCGCGATTAAATAATGGCAGTTAATCTCTCTGCTCCAATCGCTGCTGAATTAAAACCTGTCAACGGTATCCGATTAGCTACCGCCAGTGCGGGCATCAAAAAACCAGGCCGTCAGGATGTGGTTTTAATCGAACTGGCCGCCGGAAGTCATACTGCAGCGGTGTATACCCGTAATGCGTTTTGTGCGGCGCCGGTATTAATTGCCAGAGAAAATCAGACCCAATCCGCAACACGCTTTCTATTGATAAATTCAGGAAATGCCAATGCTGGAACCGGTGATTCGGGGCTAGCTGCAGCAAAAGCATGTTGTCAGGCGGTGGCCGAATTCGGTCAATGTGATGCAACTGCAGTGTTACCTTTTTCTACCGGCGTAATTGGTCAACCGTTACCTGTAGACAAAATAACCACAGTATTGCCGGAAGCATTTGCAAACTTACAGGCTGATAACTGGTTTGCGGCAGCCCATGCCATTATGACCACCGATACCATTGCCAAGGCCCGCACAGTAGAGTTGTCTCTAAATGGGCAGCAAATAACCCTGACAGGCATTGCGAAAGGTTCTGGCATGATTCGCCCGGACATGGCTACGATGCTGTCTTATATCGCCACTGATGCGGCCATCAACCCATTAATTTTACAAAAGATGCTTGAAGTTTCGATGGAGCAGTCTTTTAACAGCATCACCGTTGATGGCGATACGTCCACCAACGATGCTTGTATCCTGATGGCAACTGGTCAGGCGGGTAATGCTTCGATTGAAGATATAGATAGCGTTGAAGCGCAGCAATTTATCGAAGCACTTAATTCATTAAGCCGTTTTCTGGCCCAAGCTATCGTGCGTGACGGCGAGGGTGCAACCAAATTTATCAGTATTGATGTTGAGCAAGGTGCTGATGAAGAGGAGTGTAAGCAAGTCGCCTATACTATTGCACATTCACCGCTGGTAAAAACCGCACTATTTGCCTCAGACCCAAATTGGGGTCGTATTCTGGCAGCGGTCGGCCGAAGTAGTTTACCAAATCTAGACTTATCGAAAATCGCTATTTATCTGGATGCCGTATGTATTGTCGATGGTGGACAACCTGCCGCTGACTATACTGAAGAAAAAGGCCAGCAGGTGATGTCACAGTCAGAAATAACCATCCGGGTAAAACTTGGTAGAGGCGAGGTTGCCAAAACAGTGTGGACCTGTGATTTCTCATACGACTACGTGAAAATCAACGCCGAATACCGTACCTGATACGGAGTAAGTTATGGATATTGGACAGATCAACACCTTGAGCAAATTTCTGCGTCAAAGTGGCGCCCAGTATCGGGTGTTTGATATGGGCCGCAGGGTCTGTAAATTAACCCCTGAACAGTTTGTCAGTTTTGATAATTGTCAGCTCCCCTATCCCTATCCATTCAAACGTTTCGCTCAGATGGGCATCATTTTCTGGCATCCCGATGCAGCAGAAAAACAATATGTCTGGTTTTTG
>NZ_SSXS01000001.1:323419-343038 GCF_004832235.1 Methylophaga sp. SB9B | reverse complement strand
AACCCCTGAACAGTTTGTCAGTTTTGATAATTGTCAGCTCCCCTATCCCTATCCATTCAAACGTTTCGCTCAGATGGGCATCATTTTCTGGCATCCCGATGCAGCAGAAAAACAATATGTCTGGTTTTTGCAATTCCCGTTAGATGAGCAGGGTTTATTGATTCCAGATGCACGTGATGCGTTTTTACTGATGCTGCTGGAAAGACTTGGCGAAGCGATGTTGGCCGCAGCGGATAGCAACAAAATTCAGGGTGCTTTAAAAGATAGTCCATTTACCTTTGAGCCGCGACAGGATCGAATGGCGGCTTTTAATGCGCATGCCACATATGCCTTGAAACTGTCCCCTTCAAAATATTACGACTCTGCTTACCGTTATTTCACCGGTGATCTGTCATTGGATAAATGGCCTGGACTGGCAATGCAGGGCCTTGCCGATTTTGCCATTCGTTTAGATACGAATGAAGGTACTTTGGGCTTGATTCAACTATTGCCGAAGCTCCCGCAAGAACCATTTCATAATCTTTGTGTATTGCTGGAGCATGCTAGTCCGGCAGCGGGTGTGGTAGAAGTATTGGCGCAACAGGTCGATATTCAGCTGCAGGAAAAACAGCCGGATACGGTCAAAATCATTTCCTGTTTACGGGCCGCGTCCAATAGTCCTGCGCGTGGTCTGCTAGAACGAATGGTGATGCAGGTATTGAAGCATCGATGTAGCCGGGAAATTGAAGTTTTGGCCATCATCAGTGGTCGTATCTGGCTGGCGTTGGCCAAACCACCAATCTGCGAATTATATCTTGAGCAACTCGCTCATAATGACGCTGACCAAGCTGGCTTTAGTCAATTATTAGCTGATTTGTTATTTATTCCGGGTATGCGTGAACCAATTATGCAAGTCTTGCGTAATCCCAAACGTTCGGAAACTCTGGCAAAAGCTGTGGGTGAAATGTTCGGCCATTAGTAAGTCGAAAAAGGCTAAATATTCTTTTTGACAATATCGGTTTCCAGCCCATCCACAGTGAACTGATTTTTTTCCCGCCAGTAGTCTTTAATACCTATCTCACCTTTGCGCTCAGCCCAGTTATTCAGCAGTTCGCGTTCCCCGACATAATCCAAATAGGGTACAGCCATGCCACAAGATGTTTGTACCAAATCAATATCCAGAATAAATATCTGTCTGGCACCGGGCAACGCGTCAAATAAACCATAAAGTGATTGCCACTCAGGATCCTTATGATGAATCGCCCGAGCCTGCCCGTAGAGTCTCAAAATTAAAGGTTTGCCTTCAAAAGCACAAAACATCAGAGTCATCCGTGGATTTTGTTCTATATGTGCAGCGGTTTCGTTGCCGCTGCCAGTTACATTCAACCAGATTACCCGATTACTATTTAACACCCGTAATGAGTCCATGCCTTTGGGTGAAACGTTAACTCGACTGTCAGCCGTTGCCGTTGCCACGAAAAACAGATGCTGTTGGAGAATAAACTCAATTAAGCGATCAGATAAGCTATCAAATTGTTGTGCCATTACTTAGCATTGCTCCGGGCTTTTTCAGCCAGCATCGATCGCCAGCTTGATTCGGTCATCATATCCATTGTCGATTCCACCCGATCAACAAATACTTTTCCATCCAAATGATCCAGTTCATGCTGAAACAGTCTGGCCATGAAATCATCATATTTTACTTGTATTTGGGTACCATCACGTAGGCTGTAACGGACTTCAATTTGCTGATAACGTGGAACCAAGGCACGTAATCCGGGGACGCTTAAACAACCTTCCCAGTCTTTTTCCATTGTTTCGGAATGCCAGACAATTTCAGGATTAATAACACAGGTTGCAGGCATATCCGGTGCATAGGGATAACGTTCGTTTGGATGACTCGACATAATAAAAAAGCGTTGGTTAATGCCGACTTGGGTGGCTGCAATGCCCATGCCACCGCGTTGCTGTACAAACACGATCAAATCATCAATGTTCTGTTGTAAAACCACATCATTTATATCGGTGACTGGTAGAGCGACACGACGTAAATCACTTTGGCCTAATTCCAGAATCTCAAAGTTTGTATTCATATCATTGGTGCCTGTAGCGGATCATGTACCCGAAACCATCCTGCGATGCTGTAGCGATCACGTTTGGCCGGTAAGACTTCGTGTGGAAATTGCTCACTTAAAAAAACCACAAAAGTGCCCATTTCAGGTTCGACAGAGGTAATCAGACTATCATCATTAAGATCATAGATCTGTAATTGACCGCCATCCTGAGTCTGCCAGAAAGGATTTAAATACATCACCGTGGTTAAAATCCGACTGGATTGACCTTTAAATGCATCTACATGGCGTTTATAGAACGCGCCGCTGGGGTAATGTGCATAATGCGCTTCATAATCAAACAAGCCTAAAAACAACCGTTGATTCATCGCTAGACGGAAATCTGACATATGGCTGAGATAGGCCTGATCAACGCTATTTTCCGGATCCAGCCAGCGGGTTTCATCGCTACGGATATTTTCATTTAACTGATGCTTTTCTTCTCGGCCAATGCCAGCCCGTTCTAAATCATCATGTTCATCCAGACGGGCAACCCGACGATATAGATCATGGGTTAAAGCGGGTGGCAATAATTGAGGCAGGATGCAATATCCTTGGGTAGTCAGCGCATCGGCAATAAGATCGAAAACAGCAAAATCAACAACAGACTGAGCGTTCAAAAAAGCGATTCTCCAGAAGAATGAGTGACCTTAGCTGTTACGGAATAACCTGACTAAGCCCTTGAACGGGCGATAAAATGTAGCAGAATTTGTAGTTTACTGAAGGTTTATTTTGAGCTTTGAATAGACAAGTTTTGTTGTAGTTATGAATTAACCAAAAAACCAATAGGCGATAATAATCGCTGCGGTGATACCTGCGACATCTGCTGCCAGACCGCAAGCAATAGCATGACGAATTTTCTTAATGCCTACTGCACCGAAATACACCGCCAACACATAAAAAGTCGTTTCCGTGCTGCCCTGAACGATAGAAGCAAGTCGACCGGCAAACGAATCGGCACCATGTACTTCCATGGTATCGATCATCATGGCGCGTGCGCCGCTGCCGCTAAATGGCTTCATCAGAGCCGTTGGCAAGGCATCGACAAATCTGTCATCCAGTCCGATTGCCAATACGCCTGCACGCACACCATCAGCAAGCAATTCAAGCGCGCCACTGGCTCGGAAAACACCGATAGCGACCAGCATGGCAACCAGATAGGGAATGATCATTACTGCAGTTGAAAAGCCTTCTTTGGCTCCCTCAATAAAGGCCTCATAGGCATTTACCCGTTGCCAGGCTGCAGCGACGATAAAAGCAATCACCAGTGAAAAAATCACCACATTACTGATTACCGCTGATTGAACCAGCATTTGTTGTTGTTCCAGACTGGCAAAATAAGCCAGTAAACCAAATACAAAAGCACTGAATCCACCCAGGTACATCAACACAACTTTATCCAGCAGATTGATTTTTTGTACCGCAGCTACCGTAATCAAGCCGATCAAAGTTGAAAAATAGGTAGCGATTAATAATGGAATAAAAACATCTGTCGGATTGGCAGCGCCCATCTGAGCACGGTAAGTAAAAATAGTAACTGGGAATAACGTGACGGCAGAGGTATTAATCACCAGAAACAAAATCTGTGCATTACTGGCGGTATCTTTTAAGGGATTAAGCTTCTGCAATTCCTGCATCGCTTTTATGCCAAGTGGAGTTGCGGCATTGTCCAATCCCAAAGCATTGGCTGAGATATTCATCACCATCGCCCCGAGCGCTGGGTGATTTTTGGGTACTTCAGGCATCAAGCGGGTAAACAGGGGAGATAGGCCACGAGTTAAGAGTTCAACAAATCCGCTACGCTCACCAATTTTCATAATGCCTAACCACAGCGCGAGAATGCCGGTCAGGCCGATAGCAATTTCGAAAGCGGTTTTGGAGAGGGCAAACATTGCCTGCATGATCTGGCTGAAGATTTCACTGTCGCCCAATACAAGCAGCTTAAATAAAGCTACCGCAAAGGCGATCAGAAAAAAGGCAATCCAGATGATATTGAGCATGGACGCTATTGTGGCATGCTCAAAAAAAAAGTCACTGCTAGCAGTGACTTTTTAGTAATGAAAAAACTTATTTCTTAGCTTTTCTTAAACTTCTTGGCTGGTTTACTTTTTGGACCATCTTTACGATCTTTGCTGAAGTTACGACGTGATGGACGATCTGCAGCACTTTCTGCTACTGCTTCATCTGTTGCCAGACTCATGTTCAGCTGCTTACTGTTGACCCAAATCTTACGTAATTGCTGGAACATATCTTTTGGCATGCCTTGTGGCAGGTCAATCAGACTGTGATCTTCATTGATGGTAATACGACCGATAAACTGACTTTCGATACCCGATTCATTGGCAATTGCACCAACCAGATTACGTGGCTCAATTTTATCTGCACGACCCACTTCAACGCGGTAAGTATCCATATCCGGTTCATTCGGATGTTGACGAGCTGGACGTTTCTCACGTGGTGGACGTTCATCACGACTGCCACGAGCTGGCCGTTCACTACGATCACGCTCTTGGCGTGGTGCGCGTTCACGATCTTCACGAGCTGGACGTTCGGTAACATGCTTGACTGGTTTCAATGGACGATCTTTTTGTACTAAAAATGCTAACGCGGCGGCGATGGCAATCGGATCGGCATCATGTTCTTTTTGGTACTGACTGATCAATGTTTCGAAATACGCCAATTCTTGCGACTCAATGGTTTCACTGAGTTGTTCCATAAATTGCAATACACGGCGATCAGCAATATCTTCGCTGCTTGGTAATTGCATTTTAGTAATGACTTGGCGTGTGGCCTTTTCAATTGCACTCAACATACGGGTTTCGCGAGGAGAGACAAACAGAATAGCTTCACCTTTACGACCAGCACGGCCGGTTCGGCCGATGCGATGTACATAAGATTCAGTATCGTAAGGAATATCGTAGTTGACCACGTGGCTCATGCGTTCAATATCCAGACCTCGTGCAGCGACGTCGGTAGCAATCAGAATATCGATACTGCCTTTTTTCATGCGTTCGATGGTTTTTTCACGCAGCGCCTGATTCATATCGCCATTTATCGCAGAAGCGGAATAACCACGAGCTTCAAGTTTTTCAGCCAATTCTACCGTGGCATTTTTGGTGCGCACGAAAATGATCATGCCATCAAAGTCTTCGACTTCCAGAATACGGGTTAACGCATCCAGTTTGTGCATGCCGGTCACTTGCCAATAACGCTGGTTAATGGTGGTAACAGTTGACGTTTTGGATTGAATACGAACATCTACCGGATCTTTCAGATATTTCTGTGCGACACGGTGAATAGGGCCGGGCATGGTTGCTGAAAATAACGCTACCTGGCGGTTTTCAGGGGTTTCTTTGAGGATGGTTTCGACATCATCAATAAAACCCATACGCAGCATTTCATCAGCTTCATCAAGCACTAATGCTTCAAGTTTATCCAGCTTCAATGTACCGCGACGGATGTGATCCAGAATACGACCAGGCGTACCAACCACGACTTGTGGTTTACGTTGTAATGAACGTAATTGGATACCCATGCTTTGACCGCCATAAATAGGCAGAATATGGAAATCTTTCAGGTGACGAGCGTAACTTTGAATCGCTTCAGAAACCTGGATCGCCAACTCACGGGTTGGGGCTAATACCAACATTTGGGTGGCTTTGTTTTTTAGATCCAAACGGCTTAACAGCGGTAAGGCAAAGGCTGCGGTTTTACCGGTGCCGGTTTGGGCTTGACCCAGTAAGTCTCTACCAGCCAGTAACGGCGGGATACTTTGCGCCTGAATTGGCGATGGTGTTTCATAACCGAGTTGTTGTACGGCTTGTAAAATTGGAGCGGCTAACCCTAACTCAGCGAATGAGGGTGTTGTATCGTTTTCTGGTGTGGACATTGAATAACCTGTGATGGGCAGCTTTGGAAACAAAGCTGTAAAAGTGACATTTGCTAGCGTGCAATTATACGTGCCCGCTCTATGAAAAGATAGCAAAATCATTCATTTATTTCGATGGGCATGGTGCTGTACACCCAGGTATGTGATTATCAGCTAACTTATTTTTCAATATCGAGAAAATACCTATGGATCCATTTTCAGTAGATGCATATACCCCTGCAGAAATTGCTCGCCGCCTAGAAAAAACCAGCATGAGTAAATGCACGGTTGATCCATTAAGAGTATTTGCTCTTTCATTATTAGCCGGAGCCTTTATCGCGCTGGGGGCGGCTTTCTTTACGCTTGTGACCTATGACGTTGGCAATATGCCAGCAGGTTTGATGCGATTAATTGGTGGTCTGGCATTTTGCCTTGGTTTGATTCTGGTGGTAGTTGCCGGGGCAGAATTATTTACCGGTAATAATTTATTGGTGATGGCGTGCATTGATGGGCTAATCAGCCTCAGGCAATTGATTCATAACTGGTTAATTGTTTATGTGGGTAATTTTATTGGTGCTTTGGGGATTTTGCTGTTGATGTATTTAAGTGGTTTATGGTGGCAGGGGGATGGGGCTCTTGGACAGAAAGTGGTGGCAATTGCTGACAGTAAAGTGAACCTGAGCTGGATGGAAGCGTTCACTCGAGGCGTATTGTGCAATATTCTGGTGTGCCTTGCTGTCTGGTTGTGTATGGCGGGGCGCAGTGTCACCGATAAGGTGCTGGCAGTAATATTTCCTATTACAGCATTTGTTGCCTTGGGGTTCGAGCACAGTGTAGCCAATATGTTTTTTATCCCTGCAGGCTTATTGGCACAAACGGAAATTGCCACCACGATGATGGTATCGGAACAACTGACTATTGGCGGATTTTTCTGGCATAACTTGATCCCGGTGACATTGGGCAATATGCTGGGTGGCAGTATCTTTGTAGGCCTGTTTTACTGGTTTATCTATTTACGGAAATAACAAGGAAATATTATGACTGAACATGTTTATAAACATATTGAAATCACTGGCAGCTCAGCCGAGAGTTCAGATAAAGCCATTGAAAATGCGATTGCCAAAGCTGCTGAAACCGTTAAAAACCTGCATTGGTTTGAAGTAACGGACACCCGCGGCTATATCGAAAACGGCGGTGTCCGTTACTGGCAAGTCACTATCAAATTAGGATTTCGTATAGAAGACTAATTCTATTTATTTAGTTTGGTGAACTTGGCGCCTTCGAGCGTCAAGTTATACATCAGGCCTTTATTGCTGAAGACAAACCCCACAATAGGGTCTTGAATATTTGTCGTATTAATATCTTCACCTACGCCCCATTCAACCACCGCGACCGAACCATCAACTCCTGCTTTCCAGCCATCACTATTACGAAATTGTTGTAAAGCCTCATCGGTCATAAACACCAGGATGACGGTTTTTTGCTGAGCGCCTAATTGAAAGCCAATGGATGCTCCAGCAGTGTTGTAGTAGTCCACGGTGCTGCCACCAATGCGTAACGCACCTTCACCGTATTCGCCGCCGATACCAAATCCGGCTTTAATCACATCCGGAAAAACCAAAACACCGGTAGCTTTTTCAAGGAAGCGATCACCACCGGAGACTTCTGTCTGGAAGCGTTTCAGAGCTTCATCAACTTTAATATCAATCTCGGAGGCAGATGCGGCAAAGGAGTGACTAGGAAGCGCCAGCAATGCAAAAGCTAAAAACATTGCCAACAGAGCAGATAAATTAAGCGTATGACGGTTTAACATGCTGTAAATCCTCAACTACGTTATTGGGATTTCAACATAGCACGCAAACAAAAGTGATGGAAGCAGGCCAACGCGCTGAAAAATCACATTGGCCTGATCGATTAATCAGCTTTAGTTATTAATGCCAAGGCTTCTGAGGTACTCATCGTAAGTACCGGTAAAGTCAGTAATGCCTTCATTTTCCATATCAAATACACGGGTCGCTAATGATGATACGAATTCGCGGTCATGCGAAACGAAAATCAAAGTGCCTTCATAGTTTTCCAATGCCAGATTAAGTGACTCAATAGATTCCATGTCCATGTGGTTGGTCGGTTCATCCATCACCAGAATATTGGGTTTTTGCAAAATCAATTTGCCAAATAACATGCGGCCTTTTTCACCACCGGACAGTACATTCACTTTTTTATCGATCAGGTGGCCAGAAAACAGCAGTCGACCCAACGTGCCACGAATAACCTGTTCATCATCTTCAGGGCTGCCCCATTGCGACATCCATTCAAACAAAGTCATATCATTTTTAAACAGATGATCATGATCTTGAGCGTAATAACCGATATTTACGTTTTCAGACCATTTGACGTTGCCAGATTTTGGCGCCAGTTCACCGACCAAGGTTTTCACAAAGGTGGTTTTTCCAATTCCGTTAGGACCAATCACGGCAATCTTTTCACCGACTTCAGCCATAAAACTGAAATTTTCAAACAGCGGTTTTTCGTTATCGTAGCCTTGTGTTAGCTTGCTGACTTCCAATGCATTACGGAACAGTTTCTTTTCCTGGTTAAAACGAATAAAAGGATTTACCCGACTGGAAGGTTTAATGTCATCCAGCTGAATTTTTTCCATTTGTTTTTGACGCGAAGTTGCCTGTTTTGCCTTCGAAGCATTAGCTGAGAATCGTGATACGAATTCCTGCAGCTCTTTGATCTGCGCTTTTTTCTTCGCATTGTCAGATTGCAGACGTTCACGAGCCTGAGTTGAGGCAATCATGTATTCATCATAATTACCCGGATAAATCCGCAATTCGCCGTAATCCATATCAGCCATATGGGTACAGATACGATTGAGGAAATGGCGATCATGCGAAATGATGATCATGGTGCTGTTACGCTGACTTAAGACATCTTCCAACCAGCGAATGGTATTGATATCCAAATGGTTGGTTGGCTCATCGAGCAACATGATATCGGGATCAGCAAAAAGTACCTGAGCCAATAGAATACGCAGTTTCCAACCAGGAGCGATTTCGCTCATCGGGCCATAATGCTGTTCGACTGGTATGCCGACACCTAATAGTAATTCTCCGGCTCTGGATTCAGCAGTGTAGCCATCCATCTCAGCGTATTCAGCTTCCAGATCGGCGACTTTCAGGCCATCTTCTTCACTCATTTCCGGCAGGTTATAAATCCGATCCCGCTCCTTGTGCACTTCCCACAAGTCAGGTTTGCCCATAATAACCACATCAATGACGCGCTGATCTTCGTAAGCGAACTGATCCTGCTTTAATACCGCATAAGATTCGTTGGGATCGTAACTCACATTACCGGAGGTGGGCTCCTGGACGCCGGCCAGAATTTTCATGAAAGTTGATTTACCACAGCCGTTGGCGCCGATCAGACCGTAACGATTGCCTCCACCGAATTTTACCGAGACATTTTCGAACAGGGGTTTGGCCCCAAATTGCATGGTGATGTTAGCAGTGCTTAACAAAGTTAAAATCCTGTATCTAAAGGAGAAATTCAGACGTGCTGAAAAAGCGCGCCATTATACATGGTCTGATGGTTTACCGATAAGGTTCAGTTTTTGTTGTCTACTGAGTTTTTTGATTGCCGCTTCGCGACGGCTGGCACTGCTACGATCAGGGTGTTGTTCATGATAAACGACTCTTTGAGCCTGACTGGTGTGAAAGAAGCGAGCACCACCATTATGATTCTGATGTTGTTTTAAGCGCCGCTCTAAATCAGTGGTAATACCGGTATAAAGATGACCGTTGGCTGCCTCAATGATATACAACGTCCATTCAGTCTTTGTCATGAAAATCGAGAGCAACCGAATTAATACAATAGCGCAGGCCCGTGGGGGCTGGACCATCGTCAAATACATGTCCTAAATGCGCATCGCATTGTTGGCAACGGACTTCGGTCCGGTCCATATTGTGACTGTAATCCGGATGATGAGTGACCACACCATGTTCGAGTTGTGAGGAGAAACTTGGCCAGCCGCAACCGGCATTAAATTTATCGTCTGAAGCAAACAGGGCTTGCCCACAACAGATGCAGTGATAATGACCCGCTTCATCATGATCGACATACTCTCCGGAAAAAGCGGGTTCGGTGCCAGCCTGTCGGGTAATGCGATATTGTTCATCGTTAAGTTGTTGACGCCACTGTGCATCCGTTTTTAAATCGGAATTCATCTAGCTCATCTCAATTACAGGGTGGTGGCATTGTATAAAAAAGCGGCAAACAAATCATATCGGCTTAAGCCTTTCTGGCTAAACAGCACGAATAATTTGTTGAAGATTACTTCTTAACGAGGCAAATTGTTTTAGTAATATTTTCATGCCTTCAATATCAAATGCATCGATACGTTCCAATAATTGGCTGGCATAGCGATCCAGGGTATCAATTTGATATTCAGTGGCCAGCTTAGCAATGGCGTGAGCGAAGGATTTAATATCAGTCATGCTGTTGCTTTGGCTGGCTTTTTGCCAAATTTCGTCAATGTCTGTTTGAAAGTGATTAAAGATCGATAAAAGTTGCTGTTTATCGAGTTGTGACCAATCTTCTTGAACAACCTTCGTAGCTTGAATTTCAATGGTTTGATAGCCCAAAAACACACTTAACGCATGAAATAGCTCATTGCGAAGCACTGGTTTGCGTAAGTAAGCATCAAAATGTTGCAATTTATCCTGTTCGTAAGCATCTTTCATTACCGAGGCAGTCAACGCGATTATAGGTAAATCAGGTTTAATCAGCTTGATTTGTTTGGCAGCTTCATAGCCATCCATTACTGGCATACGAATATCCATCAACACCAGATCTAACGTATTGTTTTTGACAAAATCAACCGCTAGCTGACCATTTTCGGCTTCACTGGTTTGAATATTACTGTTGATAAAATGTTGGCGAATTAACTCCCGATTATGATTAACATCATCCACGATCAACATATGGGCCGGCTCAAAACGTATTCGGCTGGCATCAAATGCTAACGCCTGTTGGCGAAGTTTATCGCTGGCTATTGCTGCGATATCAATCCCGGGCAAATCAATGGTAAACACAGAGCCTTCACCACTTTTACTGTGCAGATGAATTTGTCCCCCCATCATTTCTATCAAACGACGGGTGATTGATAAACCAAGGCCGGTTCCACCATATTTGCGAACATCCTGGCCGGATTGCTGAGCGAAGATTTCGAAAATATGTTCGACTTCAGCTTCGGGAATACCAATACCGGTATCTTCGACCAGAATATGTAAATCAAGCTTGCTTAAATGATCATCAACGTTATCGGCATGAACGTGAATACGCACATGACCAACATCGGTAAATTTCACTGCATTACTGATGAGGTTGAACAGCACTTGTCTCAAACGTGTAGCATCCAGCAGCAAGCCGTGGGGTAGGTTCGGATCGATATCTAAGTGCAGCGTTAAATCCTTATTACGGATTTGCAACACAAACATATTGGCGATTTCGTCAAACAGCTGATGTGGATCAGTGGCAGTTTTATTCAGCTGGAGTTTGCCAGCTTCGATTTTCGATAAATCAAGAATATCGTTAATCAGCAGCAATAGAGTATTGCCAGCTCCGCGAATGGTTTTAATAAAAGCTTTGAGACGCGGTTCGGTGATTTGCTCGTCCAGTAATTCGGTAAATCCCAGGATCGCATTCATCGGGGTACGAATTTCATGGCTCATATTGGCGAGAAACTGCGATTTAGCCAAGTTTGCTGCCTCAGCGTGAGTTTTCGCTTCCTTTAATGAGTTTTCGAGAGCGATTCGTTCTTGCATGTTGAGATAAAAGCCGAGAAAGGCTGGTTTACCTTGATATTGAATTGATATTATCGAGAACAGTCCTTGAATGATTTGACCATTTTTAGTTTTAATTTTGACCAGTTTGCCAATAATTTCTCCCTCTTTGCTAAGTTTTTCCAACACACCTTGACGTTGCCCTAGATCCGCATAAAACTCTTGAACTTTAATCTTCTCCTGTTGCTCTGGGGTAAAACCTAATTCTTCATAACAGTGTTCATTGGCCAATAAAATACTGCCATCAACTGCTGAAGTTACCATCAGACTCATCGGCATTACATTAATCAGGTGTAAAAGCTGTGCTTCACTGTCGCGAAGTTGTTGTTCGGAAATAAGCCGTTTATCGACTTCAATACTTAATCGTCTATTCCAGTAAATACTGGCCAACAGGATAAGTAATAAAATAGCAGCGACTTGAATCAGTAAGGTGTAATTAGTGCGATCGAAAGTAGCAATGGACATCCAGCGTTGATCTATAACCCGTTTTTCTTCAGCTGTGATCGCAGCCAGGGCTTTGTTAATGATTGATAGTAACTCTGGTTGCTCTTTAGTGATGCCCATATGTAATGCAGATGAAAACTCGTCAACAATACTCGTATTGAGGTGGGTCAAACCAATTTGACTAGCGTTGTAAGTGATGGTCGCAATGATATCGAAATAGGCATCAATCTCTTCAGCGGCTAACATCGTCAAACCCTCTCGAACCGAGGGAACGTAGACGATGTTAATTTCCGGATAATGGGCCAATAAAATGGATTCAGCAAAGTAGCCCTTAACCACACCGACAGGTTTATTACTTAGCTGGTTCAGATTAGTAAGATGACCGAATTTGGTGGTCGCAATGGCAAGGGGATAGTCGAGATAGGGGATCGACATATCAAGAAATGTTTCGCGATAGGTATTGCGTGAGAGTGCTGGCAGCAAATCAACCTGCCGTAACTGAGCTGCTCTGATGACGGATTGCCAGTCAGCGTAGGTTTCAAGCTGGAATTGCAGGCCAGTCTTTTTGCTGATCAGCTGTAGATAATCAGCACTGATTCCACTGTGAACACCATTTTTATCAATAAAATCAAACGGTGGCCAATAAGGGTCAACCCCTATTTTTATCACTGGATTATCTTTTATCCATTGCTGTTCTTTATCGGTTAAATCAAGCCGGCTTTGTTCGCCAGGTAATACCTCAAACCCGGAGTTGTCAGTGACTATGGCATACCACTTATCAATGATTTGCTGTTTTTCTGCAGCCGTAATTGCTGCTAGGGATTTTTCTATAATGCTGTGCAAAAGCGGATAACGTTTATCAATAGCAACTGATGTATCTGTTGTCACTCCCGGCACTTTGGCGGCTACTTTCAGGTTAGAAAGATAGCGTTGTTTAATAACGTTACTAAGGACCGCGATATTACCGATATAGGCATCTGCTTTTGAAAAAGACACAGCCTCTAGCGAATCGTCATTAGAGTCCGTTAGTAGCAAATCCAGGTCAGGATAATGGACTTTCAGCCAGTTATGCAGATAAGAATCTTCATTGACGGCCAAGGTCAGGCCAGCTAAATCTTCGATGGACTTAATATCATCCCGATGTTGCTGGACAATAATTCCTAGAGACATGCTGACGTATGGTTTGCTGAATAACAGAAATTCCTCACGTTCTGCGTTGGCTGCCGCGCAGCTAAGGCCCATTAACTCGCCATTACGCATTTTTTGCATTGTGTTCGCCCAGACATCGGGTTCAACCACAATTTTTAAACCACTTTTTTCACTGACTAGCTTTAAAACATCAGCAGCAATACCGTCATGTTCATTATTCTCATTGAGAAAATCATAGGGAGCCCAGCTGTAATCTGCACCTAATAAAACTTCTGGGTTATTGTCGATCCATGCCTGCTCTTCTTCCGTAAACGTCAACGCCGACAGCCGGCAACTGATGCACAACAGAACAATAAAAAACAGCCAGTTAGTTTTGATTGGCAATGGCAACAAATTCATCAATATGTTCCATCAATATATTCACCAAATAAGGATCAAATTGACTACTGCTATGTTTTTTAATGTAATCCACTGTCGCTTCCAGCGTCCATGCTTCTTTATACACCCGCTTATGCATCAAAGCATCAAACACATCAATCAAACCCACGATACGACCATAGATGTGAATATCCTGGCCCTTCAATCCTTGTGGATAACCTGTTCCATCCCATTTTTCATGATGCTGATACGCGATGATTGCTGCCGCTTTGGTGTATTTGCGTTTTGAGTTGTTGAGGATTTTATAGGCTCGGGTGGTGTGAGTTTTCATGATGGCAAATTCATCTTCAGTGAGTTTGCCGGGTTTATGCAAGATGGAATGGGGAATGGTGATTTTGCCGATATCATGCATTGGTGCGGCATGAAACAGAATGTCGGCATCTTCATCGGTCAGGCTTTCATGGTACAAAGCCAATAATCTGCAACATTCAGCTACCCGGCGGATATGTTTACCGGTTTCGTCAGAAGTGGATTCCATCAACTCAGTTAACACATAAATCATTTCCAGCTGGTTTTGTTCAAGCTCGGTTAGCAGCCGTTGCTGGTTTTGTTCATATTTATGCTGGAGTGAAAGATTATTTTGTTGAAGAAGTTTTTTAGCGCGATATAAGGTGAGATGGGTATTGACTCTGGCGAGTAACTCTTCGGCATGAAAAGGTTTACAAAGATAATCTACTGCGCCGGTTTGGAAGCCTTGAGTTATCGAGTCAACATCGACCTTGGCTGTGACAAAGATAATCGGAATATCCTGCAATCTTGGTTCTGCTTTGATTCGTCGACATACTTCATAACCGTCCATTTCGGGCATCATGATATCCAGCAGGATCAGGTCATAATCGTGAGTTCGCATCAGTGCGAGAGCTTCCTGTCCTCTGGTCGCAAAAGAGAGGTTATAAGGCTCTTCTTTTAAAAAATTCATCGCGACCTGAATATTGTCAGGGACATCATCTACGATTAATACATTGGCGTTATTATCCATCGCGATTCCTTGTGAATAGATACTATTGCGACAAACATTTGAATGACTGCAAATGGTATCCACTGAAAGTAACAGTAACTTATTAACTTGTCTATCGGCCTGAAAGTTTGAAATATTAAATATTTTCAGCCGGCATTATCTGACTGGTCGCCGTATACCTGAGTTGCAAGGCTGAGTGAAAAAATCAAAATTAGTATGATGTGAATTTAACTACGGGGAAGTGATAATGGCTTTGCAGAAAGCGCCTGAATGGCAAGCGTTACTTGGCGGGGAATTTGAACAACCTTATATGTTGCAATTGAAGACTTTTTTGCAGCAGCAAAAAGCGCAACACAAGATAGTTTATCCTCATTCAGCTGATTGGTTTCATGCCTTGGAAACTACGCCTCTATCACAAGTCAAAGTTGTGATTATCGGCCAGGATCCTTATCACCAGCCTGGGCAAGCACATGGTTTGTGTTTTTCAGTAAAGCCGGGTGTAGCCATTCCACCTTCGCTGATGAATATTTACAAAGAACTGAATAATGATCTGAGTATTACTCCACCAAAGCATGGTTATCTTGAAGCCTGGGCAAAACAAGGTGTTTTATTACTCAATGCCGTATTAACGGTAGAGCACGGGCAGGCCAATGCGCATCAAGGAAAAGGCTGGGAACAGTTTACTGATAAGGTAATCGCCCTAGTAAATCAGCAACGTGAAAATGTGGTGTTTATGTTGTGGGGAAGTTATGCGCAAAAAAAAGGCCTCGCTATCGATAGTCAGCGACATCTGGTTTTGAAAGCGCCGCACCCATCACCCTTATCCGCTCATCGTGGGTTTTTAGGCTGTAAACATTTCAGTCAGGCCAATACCTATTTACAGCAACACGGACAATCTCCCATTGATTGGCAATTGCCGGTATCGGTTTAATTTTTTGCAGTCATTTATTTAACAGCCATATTTCTTCAATACAGTCGACCAGCAGGCTTGATACAATTCGCGCCATGATAAATCTTAGCCAACTCTCTTTACGTCGCGGACCCCGTTTACTGTTTGAAGCTGCCAATCTGGTGATTCACCCAGGTCAACGTATCGGTTTGACCGGTGCCAATGGCACAGGAAAATCCAGCTTATTTGCGATGATTCGTAACGAAATCCATGCCGACAGTGGTGATCTGACATTGCCCGAATCATGGGTAATTGCGCATGTCGCTCAGGAAACCCCGGCGGTTGATACATCAGCGATCGACTATGTACTGCAAGGCGATGCTGAGCTTAGTCAGTTATTAACCCAGTTGCTGCAGGCTGAGAAAAATGAAGATGGGCATTTGCAAACTCAGCTGCATGATCAATTGGGACTGATTGATGGCTACACCGCACGTAGCCGAGCGGCAAAATTACTGCATGGGTTGGGATTCAGTGCTGATCAGCAGGAAAATGCGGTCAGAACCTTTTCCGGTGGCTGGCGCATGCGACTTAATCTTGCTCAGGCATTGATGTGTCGCAGTGATTTATTGCTGCTGGATGAACCGACCAATCACCTGGATCTTGAAGCGGTATATTGGCTGGAAGAATGGCTGCGCAGTTATGCCGGTACTTTGCTGGTGATTTCGCATGATCGCGAGTTTCTGGATCGCGTGGTTACTCATATCGCTCATATCGAACAACAACGGGTCAAATTGTATACCGGTAACTATTCGGATTTTGAAATAGCCCGTGCCGAGCATCTGGCCAATCAGCAATCTGCTTATCAGAAACAACAATCTGAAATCGCGCATATCCGTGACTTTGTGAATCGCTTTAAAGCCAAAGCCACCAAAGCCAAACAAGCACAAAGTCGTATTAAAGCGCTGGAACGCATGGAAAAGATTGCGCCAGCCCATGTTGACTCACCATTTCATTTTCGCTTTTTTGAACCAAGACGTTTAACTACGCCAATTTTGGCGCTGGATAAGGCCAGTGTCGGTTATCAGCAAACCCCATTAATCGACAATATCAAAATGCATCTCGCACCCGGTGATCGTATTGGTTTGCTGGGCCCTAACGGTGCCGGTAAATCAACGTTAATCAAACTGATAGCCGGCGAACTCGAACCGCTTAGTGGCAAACGTCGGGAAGGTAAAGATATTGTTATTGGTTATTTTGCCCAGCATCAACTGGAACAATTACGCCCAGATGACAGTGCATTAAAGCATTTGCAGCGACTGGATCCGCTGGCGACTGAACAGGATTGCCGTAACTTTCTCGGTGGTTTCGGTTTTAATGGTGATACTGCATTAGAACCCGTTGCACCATTTTCCGGTGGTGAAAAAGCGCGTTTAGTGCTGGCATTATTAGTTTATCAACGTCCAGCATTGTTACTGCTTGATGAGCCAACCAATCATCTTGATTTGGAAATGCGTCAGGCATTGACGATGGCACTACAGGAATACGAAGGCGCTTTAGTGGTGGTTTCACATGACCGGTATTTTCTGCGCAATGTTACTGATGACTTATGGCTGGTGGCCGATGGTAAAGCCAGTGCGTTCGAAGGTGATTTGGATGACTACCGCCAATTACGTTTGGGGCGAGATGCAATTAGTAACAGCAGTGATAAAGCAGCTACTGCCAACAATACCAAAAAGCTGGATCGCCAAGCAGCAGCCCAGCAACGGCAGAAATTACAGCCGCTGCGCAATCAGGTCAAAAAAGCAGAACAGACGCTCGACAAACTGAATGCTGAACTTGCCAAAATAGAATTGCAACTCGCTGATACAACGTTGTATGAAGCGACTAATAAAGAAAAACTCAAAGCTGTGTTACAAGAACAAGCCGCAACCAAGGCGGCAGTGGAACAGGCTGAAATGGACTGGCTAGAAGCCAGTGAAATACTCGAAAACGCAGAAACTGCAGAGGTTTAACCCGTGGCATTATTGTCTTTAAAACAGCTGTCCGTCAGTTATGGCGGTCCCAATTTACTTGATAAAGTCGACTTCCAGCTCGATAAAGGCGAAAGGGTGTGTCTGGTCGGCCGTAACGGAGCCGGTAAATCCACCTTGATGAAAGTCATTGCTGGCGAAATTACACCTGACAGCGGTGAAATGGTGGGTTTACAGGAGTTGAAAATTGCCCGTCTGGAACAGGAAGTTCCGGCTGGTACCGGTGGCAGTGTATTCGATGTGGTGGCAGCAGGACTGGGTGAGGTTGCCCCATTGCTGGTGGAATATCATCATATTGTTCAGCAACTGCAACACGATAGCAGTGAACAAATCCTTAACAAGCTGGAAAAAGCACAACATAAACTCGAAGCAGTTGATGGTTGGAGTCTTGAACAGCAAGTCGAAACAGTAATTTCGCGCCTGTCTCTGGATGCGGATGTGGAATTTGGCAGCCTGTCTGGTGGGATGAAGCGTCGTGTTTTACTGGCTCAGGCTTTGGTTCGTCAGCCAGATATTTTATTGCTGGATGAACCGACTAACCATTTGGATATCAGTTCTATCACTTGGCTGGAAGGTTTTCTGAAAAGCTATGGCGGCACCTTATTATTCATCACTCATGATCGTAGTTTTTTGCAGGCATTAGCGACCCGTATCGTGCAACTGGATCGTGGGCAGTTAGTAAGTTTTCCTGGTGATTACCATAGCTTTTGCAAAAAAGAGAAGCTTTGCTGGCGGCTGAAGCCGAACAGAATGCCTTGTTTGATAAAAAACTGGCCCAGGAAGAGGTGTGGATCCGTCAAGGTATTAAAGCTCGGCGCACTCGTAATGAAGGTCGAGTCAGAGCACTGGAAAAGCTGCGTCGTGAACGTGGGCAACGCCGTGAAGTGCAGGGTAATGTGTCTATGCAGATCCAGGAAGGCGATCGCAGCGGTAAATTAGTGGTTGAAGTTGAAAATATCAGCCAGGAGTTTGATGGCAGACAGTTGTTCAAAGATTTTTCAACGCTTATTCAGCGCGGTGATCGCATCGGCATTATTGGACCGAATGGTTGTGGTAAAAGTACCCTATTGTCGATTTTATTAGGGCGGGCAGAACCGCAAACCGGTACGGTACGTTTAGGTACCAATCTTCAGGTAGCGTATTTTGATCAATTACGCAGCCAGCTCGATGAGGAAGCTAGTGTTGTTGACAATGTTGGGCAGGGCAGAGACTTTGTTGAAGTTAATGGCAGCCGTAAACATATCATTGGTTACTTGCAGGATTTTCTGTTTACGCCAGAACGCGCCCGAACACCGGTAAAAGTCTTATCTGGTGGCGAGCGTAATCGGTTGTTACTGGCAAAATTATTTACTCAACCAGCCAATCTACTGGTTTTAGATGAACCAACGAACGATCTTGATGCAGAAACGTTGGAATTGCTGGAAGATTTATTACTGGGCTTTACCGGTACCATGTTGCTGGTCAGCCATGATCGAAGCTTTCTGAATAATGTTGTCACCAGTTGCATCGTGTTTGATGAAGACCAGCAAGTACGTGAGTATGTTGGTGGTTATGATGATTGGCTGGCACAACGTCAGCAACCTGCCAAACAGGACAAGCCAGCTACCAAACTTGAACCTGCTGCAGCTAAACCTGCCAAGAAAAAATCTTCGTTAACCTATCAGCAACAGCTTGATTTAAAAGCAGTGCAGTTGGAGATTGAAAAGCTTGAACAGCAAATTGCAGCTTTAACAGAAAAAATGGCAGCGGCGGATTTCTATCAGCAGGATGCAACTAAAATTAAACAGGTGCAAACGCAGATGACAGATTTGGAAAAATCGCTGGAAGCTGCTTTTGAAAAATGGGAAAAGTTGGAAGCCTTGCAGAACGACTAACGCAATATTTACCTGCTTTAGATACTAAAAAGC
>NZ_SSXS01000001.1:308323-323319 GCF_004832235.1 Methylophaga sp. SB9B | reverse complement strand
TAAACAGGTGCAAACGCAGATGACAGATTTGGAAAAATCGCTGGAAGCTGCTTTTGAAAAATGGGAAAAGTTGGAAGCCTTGCAGAACGACTAACGCAATATTTACCTGCTTTAGATACTAAAAAGCCGCTGTCTTGATAACAAGACAGCGGCTTTTTCAGTTATGGCCTACTCGTCGAGTAAGGCATCTCGATTATCTTCACGATAGCGCGGCAGGATCCACATTTCGTACATTGATACCACCCACATAAAGGCAAATGATAACGCCATGGCTCCACCACCGATAATGACAAACCATGCAAAATTAGGATTGAGTTTGGTCAGCCACCAAGCACTGATATCGATTAACAAAAAGATATAAGGCATAGAAATAACTGTGACTTTTAATGGTTTTGGCACGCCCGAAGCCAAGCTGAAAATCAAGCCGACAAACATAAAGATAAAGGCAATACCGAATAAGTGAATATGCGAAACACGAGCAAGTGCTGCAATACTCGCACCTGTATCGACAACGGCACGTTCTTTAATCTGTTTGAAATCAGAGTAATCTGGCACAGCACCACCTGCATCGGCGTTATGACAGATAATGCATTTGGCATCAAAGATTTGTCTGATGCCGTCATTTTCATAAGCATCTTCTGTCGCACCGGCATGAACCCAACTAATGATTTTAGCCCGTTCCTCATCGGTTGCCATCGGTTTCATCGAACCATGTAATTTGTTTTCAAGTAACGAGTTGCTTCTATTCCCGTAATAGCTGTAAACAATGTCATCAATCGATAAACCATATTTGCCATCAGCCAAACCGTGGGTAAGCTGGATTTGAACAATTGCCATTAGATAGCCCACTGCCACCACAACCAGATAACCGGTAAAAAGTGCTTTTAACGAGGTGCCTTGACTTGCGAGATTCAGGTTGTGATTTCTTGCCATGTTGTTTCCCTTATTTTTATTGTGATTATTTTATTACATAGTGTTTTTGCTTAGTAGACAAAAACACTATTTACTGCCAAAAACTTGCTGCAAAATTTCTGAGGTACGGGCGGCGGGATTGTTACGGATTTTTTGTTCTTCCTGAGCCAGCATGACAAATAAGCCATCGAGAGCCTGCCCCGTTACATAATCGGGTAAATCGAGATTCAGATCTTGTCCTACTACAGGCAATGAGCTGACTTTATCGTCAAGTTGATTGTAATAGCGGGTCGCGCCAACTTCATTCAAAGAAGTATCGATGATTGGTTCAAATAAACCGGCGAGTTTGGTACGGGTGCGATCTTCAAAGAAACGGGTGGCGGCATCATTTTCACCATTCAAAATGGTACGAGCATCGTCGATGGTCATGCTTTTAATCGCATCTATCATGATTGATGTTGCTTGCGGGGCCGCTTTTTCTGCTGCGCGATTGATACTTTGCTCAAAGTCATCCGCAATTTTATTCAGACCCAACTGACGCATAAGACCAGCTGCTTGTTGTACGCGGGGAGGCAACGGAATACGAATTTGTGGATTATTCAGATAACCGCCTTCCTTACTAACATTCTCAACGGCTTTTCTTGTGCCGACTTCCAGAGCTTCTTTTAAGCCTTTGGCGATCGTATCAGTGTTTAACTCGCTACCTTGTTGATTGCTCAGTACAGCTGTTCCGGATTTACTGAAGTCACTCAGAAATTGTTTCCAATCTGCTTGTGCTGGGGCCATCAGGCAAGCAAGCGAAAGCGTCACTAAAACAACGCTAAATTTGCCGCGATAAGACATAACCAAATTCCTTTCCTATGGGCGTTGGATATTGCCTGTGTAAGTTGCCAAGCGTCAAGTTATACATTTGAATTAATTCAAACATAGCAAAAAAAACCGGCTAATTACTTAACCGGTTTTTCATGTCTGTATCGGATCTGGTTATCAGCTAGGGACAACGTTTTCCGCTTGTGGACCTTTCTGACCTTGTGTCACTTCCATCGTGACAGATTGGCCTTCTTTCAGAGTTCTGAAACCATCTGATTTAATCGCGCTGTGATGTACAAATACATCTGGACCATCGGCGCGTTCAATAAAGCCGAATCCTTTTGCGTCATTGAACCATTTCACTGTGCCTGTAACTTGCTCTGCCATATCAACCTCAATATCTTAAATCTTCTGCTAACTTAACTCCTAAGTCAGCTTACACTACCCCTTAAAAAGGGGTTAATCGCATTGTACGCCCAAAATTTAACAAAA
Organism: Methylophaga sp. SB9B; assembly: GCF_004832235.1. Taxonomy (NCBI): domain Bacteria; kingdom Pseudomonadati; phylum Pseudomonadota; class Gammaproteobacteria; order Thiotrichales; family Piscirickettsiaceae; genus Methylophaga; species Methylophaga sp. SB9B. Next base: position 321,105 of record NZ_SSXS01000001.1, on the reverse strand, counting down.
AGTCACATTTATTTTGGAGATAACAAAATTTTTTTGTTATTAGAAATAGTATAATAAACAAAAACGCTTAACCATTGAATACATTATCTTTATTTGAGATTTGGTGAACAAAATAAGCCAGTTTATTGAATTTAGTTAACTGCGATTAATGAGCCAGTCTTGCGGTCAAAGTGCGCGATTTTGCTGTTAACACAGGCTAAAGTGGCTTAAATTCAGCTGGCTTTTCTGAACCCTCACCAAAGAAGAATTTCTCCAATTCGGTCTTTAAAAAAGCTTGCGATTTTGGGTCAGCCAGAGATAAGCGATATTCATTTATCAACATGGTTTGGTGGGCTATCCACATTTGCCACGCTTCTTTTGAAACGCTTTCATAGATTTTTTTACCCAGTTCACCCGGATAAGGCGGAAAATCAAGCGCCTCTGCTTCTTTGTTGAGTTTTACACAATCCACGGTACGTGTCATAGCATCCTCTCGGTTGATGATAAGAATTCAATTAATTGTTTAACTGGAGCAGGTAGGCCCAGTGTTAATGCTTGGTCTATTTTAACCCAGATGTACTGATTATTCTCAGCAACGACGTTATTCGCATCAGCACTGAAAATAAGTGGCTGTATGGATAATTTAAAATGACTGAAAACATGTTTGATTACAGGTATTGTTGATTCAAAACTCATGTTTTTTATTGGCAGAATATGATCTGCTGCCTCAGCAGTTTCACCTTCTGGGAAACTCCATAAGCCTCCCCAGATCCCATTTTCTGGGCGTTGTTCTAATAATATCTGTCTATCCTTATTGATAAACACAAACCAGTTAGTCTGACGCGATGGTGTCTGCTTTTTGACTTTTCGTACCGGAAATAAAGTCGGTTCACCTGATGCATAAGCCTGGCAATCAGTTTGTAAAGGACATCGCTTGCAATCTGGACGACTACGAGTACATAAGGTGGCACCTAAATCCATTTGCGCCTGAATATAATTGGCAATACGACTAGTCGGCAATAATTGTTCGGCACGTTGCCACATAGCGGTTTCAGCTTTTTTTTCACCCGGCCAGATAGTGATTGCATCATAGCGGGCCAGCACACGTTTTACATTACCATCCAGAATAGGAAATGGTTGATGATAGGCGAGTGCCATAATTGCCCCTGCAGTCGAGCGTCCAATTCCGGGTAAATCGAGTAATGCCTCAAAATCTTGTGGAACCTTAGCATTATGTAATTGCTGCATTTGTACTGCAGCTTTATGCAGATTGCGACCTCGTGCGTAATAGCCCAGCCCTGACCAAAGACTAAGTACCTCGTCAACATTGGCATTTGCCAGAGCATTAATATCGGGAAAACGCTCAATGAAACGTTGGTAATAAGGGATAACGGTAGATACCTGAGTCTGCTGCAGCATCACTTCTGATAGCCAGGTATGATAAGCCGTAGCGTTTTTCTGCCACGGTAAATCTTTACGACCATATTGGTCATACCAGGCTAGTAAACGCTCACTGAATGTATTATGAGTCAAAATAAAAACAAGCCGTGGCCAATCTCAAGACCACGGCCTGAAGTGTAGTAATTAGAATAATTTTTTCAGCCGTTCTTTAAGTAGATCTTCAGCTGAAGGTGTAGCTTCAGATTCGTCTGCCTCTTCTGCAGTTTGATCTTCAGCAGCTGGTTGTTCGGTCGTTTCCGCACCAGAATCTGTTGGAGTGGCTGATTTTGATTCGATACCGAGTTTACCGCCTAATAAACCACCGAGACCTTCACCGAGTTTTTCTTTTAGTTTTTCTTCTGCCTTAGCCTTGATTTCACCGGTCGCCTGATCTTTTAAAACAGATGCTAAATCAACAGAAGGTCGAGGGTTTTCAAAGCTGCCGGTGATTTTGACTGGAATAGTTAAGCCTCGTAAATCCTCAAGACCTCTGCCGCCTTGACCTTCTGCCGTACCAACTACAGAAACTCTGACAGCATAATCAATAACTTCTCTTGGAATATCAATATCGCCGGCACCAGTTACTCTTAGCAATGGGGACATCAGCTCAAGATCTTGATTGTTAACAATACCTTCCTTTGCAGTAAATGAGCCTTTCAAACTGCTGAAATCAGTTTGAACAGGTCCAGCTGCTTCAGTGGCTCGTTGACCGGAAATAACCGCCTTGGCCTGACGGATCGCTTCAGCAATGTTGATGCCTTTCAATGCACCATCTGTAAATGAAAATGCACCGTTACCAGCCAGACTTTGTTTAATGGCATCAATGTCTTTACCGCTGCCATTAAGCTTTACGTTTGCATTGGCAGTGCCGGAAATACGGTCATTACCGGTAAGATCATTTAATAATGGTCCTGCCTGCACACCTTGCAGGTTTTCATCCACAGCAAGTTTTAACGCATCACCACGGGCATCAAGGTTGACATTACCCTGGTACTTTCCCTGATATAACTCCGCTGATAATGGACTGAGCTTTATCAATCCATCTTTGGCATCAACAGTAATAACAATGTTTTCACTGCTGATACCGCTGGCTTTAAGTTTGCCAATCTTGAAACTGCCTTTAGCATTGATATCACGTAAGGTTTCTAGCGGAAAATCACTGCTACCAGCTGCTGCGGCAGTGGCTGGCGTAGCTGCTTCTTTTGCAGACTTTTCACCCGCGGGCTTGGTTTCTTTTTCTTTTACTGGCGGTAAATAGCGATCAGCGTCAATTTGATCCAAGCTCAGATTGAATGTGTAGGCAGGTTTTTCAAAATTACTGATACCAAACTGGCCTGCAACCTGACTTTGATCGAGGGTCAGTTGTAGGTCTTTAGCGTTGATGGAGTCTTTGCTACCACTGATTTCGCTGCTCAATTGAACCAGCTCCAAAGTGCTGGTATCCGCCATTTCGGGCAACTCAATTTTTAGATCGCTGGCTAATTTACGCAAATTAAACGGTTTGATTTGTACATTACCGTTAAATGCAAGATCGTCAGACAGAATTTTTTCGGCCTGCAGACGACCATTCATCGTCAAGTCTGCTAATTTAATAATCAGATCGCTGGCTTGGAAAGTTTCGTCAGCCAGGTTGGCAACGATATTGGTATTCACATCTAGCTTGGCTTTGCCGCCAGGTAACTGTTCATTTTCGACATCACCTGTAATGGCTAAATTGGTAATACGATGTTGTTGTGTTGCCAGATTAGCTTCGACCAAACCGCTTAACTTGGCGTCAATTTTTTGATCGGCGCCTGTAGCTTGCAAATCCATGACAAGATTATTGATGGTAATTATTTCCCTGGCCATATTGGCGTTTATATCGGCACTAAGATTCAGGTTGGCGCGTTGCAATGGCATACCACTGCTGTTGGCAACGGTATTGAATCTGAGTGATTCCAATGCGTAAATTTGTTTGTCTAAATCAACGATTACCTTGGTATCGATTTTGATATGAGCTTTTACATCCGGTTTGGTGCTAATTAAGTCAAAAGAGGTTGTTAATGCAGTAGGTTTGCCCGGAACCAATGGATCGGTATCTAAATTGAGATTACGTAATTGGAAATTTTGATCTTTACTGGCATCTGACCATAAAACATTGGCATTGCTTAATTTCACCCCAGCGATGTTTATAGCAGACAGACCTTGGCGTGGTTCTTTCGCCGGTTTTTCTGCAGCAGGTGAGGCAGCTTCCTCCGTTTCAGCTTCAGTTTTGGTCAGATCATCCCAATTGGTTACGCCTTCTTCATTGGTTTCCAGATTTAACAACAATCCATCCAGAACAATGGTGTCCATTTCAAGCTGTTTTTTCAGCAGAGGCATCAGTTTTATGCGAATTTGAGCACCCTGTACACTGGCAAACGATTCAGCTTTAAAACCGCTGGCGTTACTTAATGATAATGCTCCGAGGTCTAGTGCGATCCAGGGAAATACCGATAAGCCAATATCCCCTTGTAAAGTCAATTTACGACCGGTGGCTTTTTCAACCTGAGCCGCAATCTCATCTTTATAGTCATTTGGATCAATAATAAAAGGAAGTGCTGCGAGAGCCGCAATAGCAATGATGATTATGGCGATAACCAGTTTGATAAAGGTGCGCATGCTTTGGATCCTGTACTTTAGAGGGGTGTATAACGAAGATGATAAGCCATTTAAGTGGGTTTATGAACCGGCTTTAACGATATAGGTGAAACGTTCATAGTCCAAAGTTGCTGAAAACAGATCCTTGGTTTCCACGTTCATAGTTTTCCCGTCAGCATTAAATACCGTCAGTTGGCGTCTAGGGCTAAAGACACCTTTCTGAGTAATTAGTGCTGGAGATTGCGTATTTAGTTGTAAACCCGGATATAAAAGATTCCCTATTTTAGGCTGACATGTGGCGATTTCTGGATCGCCTTCAATTAAGCTAAGGCCGGCCTGACCGTTGTTTTGCCAATCACTACAAAACCAACAAATACTGGCGAGTTGTAATTTGCTGTGCATCTTGAGCAATATCAATTCGTCTACATCAATGCTGTCTTTGCAGTCAGCAATATGCAGCAGACTGCCTTGCTCGGAATGGTTTACAACAACAGCCTTTAAAGCAGTTGTCGCTCCATTTAAAAAATCCACTATGTTTTGGAAACCATAAACAATTTCGATATTACCGGATTCGGAGAGCTGTTTTCTGGGAGACTGACGTTGATAATTAGCAGCCAACTGCGGTAGAACATGGCGAATCAGTTTTAAATCCAGCGTATTTTCCTGTTTACGTGTCGGGATGAGTTTTTGTCCGAGAACGGTCAACACATCTTGAGTTTGCAACATGCGGTTGTCCGCAACAACACGAATTAAATGAGGGGTTTTTACTAAAGCTTTCGGGCCGTGGTCTGATTGAACTTCTATACAAAAATAACCAGTTAACAGAAAAGTATTCTCAATAACTTGCTGTTGTGGCGGGATAACCGTAATGGCGACCTTATCCAGCATATTTGCAAACATGGCATACAGCCGGTTGACAGCAAATTTCGATAAGCTATAGGGATCAGCAATTGCAGTTAAGGCCACACGTTTATAAATGTGTTCGAAGCTATCAGTTTTGCCGAGTGTTGTTATTTCGGGCTGTAGAGCTACTGCCTTGGCCTTTTCCAAATACACCAACAATTGATTGAGCTGTAACCAGCAATCTTTTGGTGCCGTTCGATAATGCATATAAGCATGCAAAATTTGTAAAGCAATCAGACTGCTGCCTCGGTTCAAACAAAACAGATAGCGGGGCTGATCTGCAGGACGTTCCCCACGTTGATAATGTTTATCGGCCAACGTGAAATATAACTCGGCTAAACAACGTAAAGTCTGACTGAAATTAGTCAGGTTTTTAAAAGTGGATTTTTTGGCACTGGTCGCCGTGGCGATGACTTTGCTGTCACGGTTCAACAAAAGTCGATTCAATTCATGATAATAAACCTCGAGCAGGTTTATCTGGCGATTCTCAGAAATGTGCTGTTGTTTAATCGCTTGCAAATTCACCAATAGGATAGACAGTCGTTGCGGTAAGTCATTGGTAAGCTGAGAAAGCCAGATTTTTAATAAAGCAGGGTCAGTAATAATCTCTCCACGTCGTTCGTCAGTAACAATGGAGGTGAGTAAATGCAGCTCAGGAAGATCCGCTGCCGGTTTGGCCTGCGAACGAAACCATTTATTGCCAAGCCACATGCTGAATAATTTGGGATTAATTAACCTGACGGGCGATTGTAGAAAATGAAAACCGTTAGGAGATAATTTAGTAGATTGCGAGAAATGTCTTTCAGCGAAAGCAAAAACAGAAAATACATTATTGCTCATCAATGGCAGTTTTATTTGCAGCAGGTTCGGTTCACGATGGCTTTTGCCACGGCTGCAATAGATATTAAGTAAATTGATGTCACGTTGTTGCCAGGCTTTTAGACCTTCAGCATTATCGATGTTATAAAAATATAGAACTGCATGTCCCAAACGACTGAAGCGCCATTGAGGCGTTAATGAGGCCTTGTATTGCGATAAAAATACTTGCAGTTGTTGTTGATCTGCATCTGAGAAGCCGAAGCATCGTATCCGCAGATTAGCCAATTTAGATTTGCTCCGCCTCAATGGCTGGATGTATTTGGCGAAGCCGCACAGTTCTTATGGCATTATCCGCAGTTTGAATCACTTCGATAATATAGCTGTTGATCCGTATGCTGACACCGGGATCAGGGATACTTTCCAAATATTCTAAAACCAGACCATTAATGGTTTTGGGGCCATCGGTCGGCAAATCCCAATCCATAGTCCGATTTAATTCGCGAATATTAGCTGAGCCATTAATAAGATAACTGCCATCACTTTGCGGATGAATTTCTTTTTCATCATCAATGGTGTTAGCGGTGAATTCACCCACAATTTCCCTGAAAATATCTTCCAGAGTAATCAATCCGAGCAAATCACCATATTCATCCACCACCAAGCCCGTTCGGCGTAATTTACGTTGGAACTGAATCAACTGGGTATTAAGGGGAGTACCTTCCGGTACGAAGTAAGCTTCTTTGACAATGCTTTGGAATGTTTGCGGGTTCAAATTATCCTGTGTCATCAGATTCAAGGCTTTCCGCACATGCAATATGCCAACTATGTTATCCATACTGTCACGGTAAACTGGCAGCCGTGTATAACCGCAATGCGACAACTGTTTGATGATTTCAGCGAACGGTTGATTGATATCGATTCCTTCGATTTCATTACGTGGCACCATCACGTCATTCACAGTGACTTGCTCAAGATCCAGAATACTCATCAACATATCTTTATGCCGATTTGGGATCATGCTGCCAGCCTCCATTAACGCCACTCGTAATTCTTCAATATTAATGGCAGTAGAGGTGGCATCTTCTCGTGATACACCAAATAAACCCAGTAATCGATTGGTGATAATGCTGGTAAACCATACTAGCGGGTAGAGAATGAATAACAGGGGCTTTAAAACGAAACTTGCCGGATAGGCAACGCGTTCAGGATGCAGGGCGGCTAATGTTTTCGGGGTGACTTCAGCGAATAATAATATGACTAGAGTCAAGGTAAAGGTCGCCACCACAATACCGTTCTCACCGAGCAATTTAATACCGATTACGGTTGCTATGGCCGAGGCAAATATATTGACGAAATTATTGCCTAGCAGGATCAGACCAATTAGTCGGTCAGGTCTGGCCAGCAGGCTACTGGCAATCATTGCACCACGGTGACCTTGCGAAGCGAGATGCTTTAAGCGATAGCGGTTTAAAGACATCAACGCTGTTTCTGAGCTGGAAAAAAACGCCGATAAAACCAAGAGGCAAAACAGGATTAGAAACAGTGCAATTAAAGAAGTATTTTCCAGCATCTATTTAACTTTGTATTAGGAATTCAAGGATAATTTTGCTACCAACATACGCCAGCAACAAAAATCCGAAACCGGATAACGTCCATTTTACGGCTGTCTGGCTACGCCAACCATATTGATGCCGACCCCACAGCAATGCAGCAAAAACCAGCCAGGCAATAATGGAAAATACCGTTTTATGGGCTACATGCTGAGCAATAAAATCATTTACAAACACAAATCCGGTAATCAAGCCTAAAGTGAGCAATATGAAGCCAGCGTAAAGCAATTGAAATAAAGCTTTTTCCATCGATTGCAGTGGTGGAAGTTTGCGCACCCAGCCACCGGCATGTTTATTACGCAGATGTCTTTCCTGAATCGCTAAAATGATGGATTGCATTGCCGCCAGTGCAAGTAAGGCATACGCGGTGAGTGATAATAAAATGTGCCACTCTAAAGCGGGATCGCTGAGTGCGCGTTGACTTCCCGGAGCTTCCACTCTGAGCATCAGACATAAAGCGACCAATGGATAGACTACAATTCCCGGATGAGCAATAGGAGAACGTAAACCTGTTAGCATGGCAATAAATGCCATTAACCAGGCGGCTATAGACAATGTGCTCATCAGACTGAGATCCCAGCCTTGTGCAAATTTCATGGTGAAATAAATATCTGCGGCATGGAACAGCAATGCCAATGTGGTCAATATACCAATCGGTAAGGCAAGTTTATTGGCGTTATGATCACGTTTGACAAAGTCACGGATCAAAATAACGCTGCTACTTAAATACAGTAGGAAGGCTAATGCGTTGGCAATGGCCATGAGGGGAGATCCTTAAGTTCCAATTATGTTATCCAATTAATTGCTGGCCTAATCATAAACGATAAGCTGCTTCGCCGGATATCATATCAGTTATAATGCCTTATCAATCTAGATAGTACTGATTTTCAGACTCCAACGATGCAGGATACATTATGTTTGACAGCCTAAGTGACAGACTCGCCGGTAGCCTCAAAAAACTGCGTGGCCAAGGTCGAATCACTGAAGACAATATAAAAGAAACATTACGTGAAGTGCGTATGGCTTTGCTTGAAGCTGACGTAGCTTTACCTGTGGTTCGCGATTTCATTGAAAAAGTGAAAGAGCGCGCGATGGGGCAGGATGTAATGCGTAGCCTTACTCCCGGCCAGGTTTTTGTCAAAATAGTAAATGACGAACTGGTCGCCGTGATGGGCGATGAGGATAATAGTCTTAATCTCAACAGTCAGCCGCCGGTTGTTATTCTTATGGCTGGTCTGCAAGGTGCAGGTAAAACCACTAGTGTGGCAAAACTGGCCAGATTCTTAAAAGAAAGACATAAAAAATCGGTAATGGTCGCCAGTGCTGACGTTTATCGTCCAGCGGCGATAGAACAGCTTAAAACACTGGCCATTGATGTTGAAGCAAAGTTCTTCCCCAGTGATGTCAGTCAGGATCCGGTTGCAATTGCTCAGGCTGCTGTTGCACAAGCCAAGCTCGAATATGTCGATGTGGTGATTATTGATACGGCAGGTCGTCTGCATATTGATGATGACATGATGGGTGAAATCAAACGCATCCATGCAGCAATCAATCCAGCAGAAACTTTGTTTACCGTTGATAGCATGACCGGTCAGGACGCCGCGAATACCGCAAAGGCATTTAACGAAGCGTTGCCACTGACCGGCGTGATATTAACTAAAACGGATGGCGATGCCCGCGGTGGTGCGGCTCTATCGATTCGCCATATCACCGGAAAACCCATTAAATTTATGGGTGTGGGTGAAAAGACAACCGCTTTGGAAGTATTCCATCCGGATCGTATTGTTTCTCGAATCCTCGGTATGGGCGACGTGCTCTCCCTGGTGGAAGAAGCGCAGCGCAAGATGGATGCTGGTTCTGCCGAAAAACTGGCCAATAAACTCAAAAAAGGCAAAGGATTCGATTTCGAAGATTTTCGCGATCAATTGCAGCAAATGAGCAAAATGGGCGGACTTACTTCATTAATGGATAAATTGCCCGGTATGGGTCAGTTGCCTGATTCAGTTAAAAACCAAGCCAATGACAAAGAGCTGGTTAAGATGGAAGCGATGATTAATTCGATGACGCCCAAAGAGCGTCGTCGACCTGAATTAATCAAAGGCTCAAGAAAAAAACGTATCGCAGCTGGCTCAGGAACACAGATTCAGGATGTTAATCGCTTACTGAAACAGTTCTCACAAATGCAAAAAATGATGAAAAAAATGGGTCAGAAAGGCGGTATGGCTAAAATGATGCGTGGCCTTGGTGGAAAACTGCCAATGGGCGGTGGTGGCATGCCATTTTAAGGCAATCGTATTTACAGCTTTGCAAAGCTAAGATAAGTGCGTAAAATAACTCTATTTTTCCATCCAGATTTTCAACGGGTAGGTTTATGGTAACAATTAGAATGACACGCGGCGGCGCTAAAAAGCGTCCTTTCTACGGCATTGTCGTAACAGATTCACGCAGCAAACGTGATGGTCGTTATATCGAGCGCGTTGGTTTTTTCAACCCAATCGCTAAAGGCCAAGAAGAAGAATTACGCATTGATTTAGAACGCGTTAAACATTGGATCAGCCAAGGTGCACAAACCTCTGAGCGTGTTGCTCAGCTGATCAAACAAGCACAAAAAGCTGCTTAATTTCTACCCGGGAGTCGCGTGATGGCTGATGCCAGCGAATTTATCCCGGTTGGGAAGATATCAGGAGTTTTTGGCGTAAAAGGCTGGGTAAAAGTATTTTCATTTACCGACCCTCGCGACAATATCCTTGAATACAAACCGCTTTATGTGCATCGTCATGGTGATTGGGTTCCAATCGAAGTAAATGGCGGTCAGTTGCAAGGCAAAGCGGTGGTCATGAGTCTGGAAAAGGTTACTGATCGCAACCAGGCCATGACTTTAATCGGTTCCGAGCTGGCGATTAAACGTTCGCAATTGCTTGAAACTGAAGAAGATGAATATTACTGGGCTGACTTGGTTGGCCTGACAGTTATTAACACGGAAAATGAAAAACTGGGAATAGTTGATCACCTGTTAGAAACCGGTGCTAATGATGTCCTGGTTGTGAATGGAGCAGATGCGGATACGCAATATCTGATTCCATTTGTATTAGAAAGAACCATATTGAAGGTTGATCTGGAAAATAAACAGATTCAGGTTGATTGGCAAGCCGACTATCTTTGAACAATGAAATGCAGCTATCGGTAATTTCATTGTTTCCCGAGATGTTTGCTGCGGTAACAGAATACGGCGTAACAGGACGGGCGGTAAAACAAGGCAAATTAAGCCTGAATTATCATAATCCGCGAGAATTTACGTCAGATAAACATCAGACCGTGGATGACCGACCTTATGGTGGCGGGCCCGGGATGGTTATGAAAGTTAGTCCGTTGTTGGAGGCCATTAAGGTTGCAAAACAACAGCTAGGTGATGATGCAAAAGTCATTTATTTATCACCACAGGGACAAAAGCTGAATCAGCATGCGTTAGGCCAAATGGCGAAACGTAAATCAATGATTCTGCTGGCTGGTCGCTACGAAGGTATTGATGAGCGATTGGTAGAACAGGAAATTGATGAGGAATGGTCGATTGGTGACTATGTCCTCAGCGGTGGTGAGCTGGCAGCCATGGTGATGATTGATGGTATTGCCCGTTTGTTGCCGGGGGTGTTGGGTGATGCTGAATCTGCAGAGCAGGATTCATTTATGAGTGGTCTTTTAGACCATCCGCATTACACCCGCCCGGAAGAGTTAAATGGCCAGACAGTGCCAGCCGTACTGTTAGGTGGGAATCATGAGGCAATACGTCAGTGGCGTCTCAAACAGTCCTTAGGACGAACATGGTTACGGCGACCTGATTTGTTGGAATTGATAACTTTAACAACAGAACAGGCTGCTTTATTGGAAGAATTTATTGCCGAGCGCGGGCAGGATTAGTTGGGAGCAAACAATGAGTAACATTATCGATCAGCTTAACGCTGAACAATTGAGAAGCGATATTCCGGATTTTTCTGCCGGTGACACAATTGTTGTCAAAGTTCGTATTAAAGAAGGTGAGCGTGAGCGTGAACAGGCTTTTGAAGGCATTGTTATCGCAAAACGTAACCGTGGTTTGCATTCAGCTTTCACTGTTCGCAAAATCTCTAACGGTGTTGGTGTAGAGCGTGTTTTTCAAGCACACAGCCCAACTATCGCCAGTGTTGAATTGAAACGCCGCGGTGATGTTCGCCGTGCGAAACTTTACTACCTGCGTGATTTGACTGGTAAAGCAGCACGTATTAAAGAAAAATTGTAATTTTTACGGGTCGTCTGATCCGTTGAATTATAAAAGGGACAAAGTTGATTTCAGCTTTGTCCTTTTTTTGTGGCTTGAAATCATAAATATGTGCAATGGAAAAGCTGAAGCAATCCAATGACAAAGCCTAGTGATATACACCTGAGTCATCTGCAAAGTTTTCTTGATTCTTTATGGCTTGAATCGGGGCTTAGCGATAATACGGTAACGGCGTATCAACATGATTTAGTGGCGTTCGCCAGTTGGTTACAGCCATTGGATGTGACATTAGTTAATGCCGAGCGTGAGCATATCCAGCGTTATCTGCAGCAACGAATGCGTGACGGGAAAAAGGTGCGCAGTGATGCTCGTTTATTATCCAGTTTACGTCGTTTTTATCGCTATTTATGTCGAGAGAGCATTCGTGATTCCGATCCTACGGCAATGCTGGAATCTCCCAGACTTGGCAAATCACTGCCAGGCAGTTTATCTGAAGAAGATGTAATCAATCTGCTAGCCCAACCCGATACTGAAAGTGCTTTGGGTATGCGTGACAGAACGATGCTGGAAGTTTTATATGCCACCGGGTTACGGGTATCAGAGCTGGTAGCCTTGACCTTTGAACAGCTCAATATGCGCCAGGGCTTAATACGCTGCATTGGTAAAGGCAATAAAGAGAGATTAGTACCTTTAGGTGAAACCGCATTGGACTGGTTACAGCTTTATTTGTTGGAAAGTCGACCTCAATTATTACAAGGTCAGCTGACAGATGATTTATTTCCAACCCGTCGTGGCCATTCAATGACCCGGCAGGCATTCTGGTACATTATCAAACGTTACGCCAAACTGGCGCATATCGATAAACCCCTGTCGCCGCATACTTTACGCCACGCTTTTGCCACCCATTTGCTGAATCATGGTGCCGATTTGCGTGTGGTTCAGTTGTTACTGGGGCATGCCGATTTATCAACAACGCAAATTTACACTCATGTAGCTAAAGCCAGATTGCAACAGATGCATAATCAGCATCATCACGTGGATGAATTTCGGCATCATGCAAGCTGATGGTAGACTGGCGAGTTAAAAATTAATTAGATTGGGAGAAGCCAAATGCCCTCATTTGATATTGTTTCTGAAGTAGACATGCATGAATTGACGAA
>NZ_SSXS01000001.1:300082-308226 GCF_004832235.1 Methylophaga sp. SB9B | reverse complement strand
TCCACGTGGATGAATTTCGGCATCATGCAAGCTGATGGTAGACTGGCGAGTTAAAAATTAATTAGATTGGGAGAAGCCAAATGCCCTCATTTGATATTGTTTCTGAAGTAGACATGCATGAATTGACGAATGCGGTGGATCAAGCAAACCGTGAACTGGATAACCGCTTTGATTTTCGCGGAACCGAAGCCAAAGTGGAGCAGTCTGACAAAACGCTGACCATGTTTGCCAACAGTGATTTCCAGTTAGATCAGCTGCTCGATATTCTCAGAATGAAACTGGTAAAACGCGGTATTGATATCAGTTGTTTAGAACTAAAAGATCCAGTCGGTTACGGCAAAATGCGCAAACAAGATGTACTGGTGCGTGAAGGTATTGAAAAAGATTTATCACGTACCATCGTCAAACTGATCAAAGAGAGCAAAATCAAAGTGCAGGCAGCAGTGCAAGGCGATAGTGTGAGAGTTACCGGCAAAAAACGCGATGATCTGCAACAGGTGATGGCTTTATTGAAAAGTCATGATTCGATTGATATGCCACTGCAATTTAACAACTTCAGAGATTAAGAGAATTATAAGAATGAATTTAAGCCGACTGGTATGGTTGCCATTATTGTTTTGCATGAGTTTTACTCATGCCGATGAAATGGCAAAGCTCAAAGCTGAACTCAAAAAACAATTACCAGATATGCAATTGCAATCGTTAAAGCCAGTCGGAGAAACCGGCTTGTATGAAGGCATTGTTGACGATCGGATTTATTATTTTACCGCCGATGGTAAATATTTATTGCAAGGTGATTTATTGGCTCTTGAATCACGCGAGAATATTACTGAAGCACGTCGGTTAGATCTGAAAAATGCGATATTGGCTGATCTGAACGAGGAAAGTTTAATCATTTTTTCGGCAAAAAAACCGGACTACACCGTCACCATATTTACCGATATTGATTGTGGTTACTGCCGTGAATTACATCGCCAGGTAAAAGATTATAACGATTTGGGTATCAGCATCCGTTATATGGCTTATCCGCGCGCTGGTGCCGAATCGGAATCAGGCAACAAATTAATTGAAGTCTGGTGTGCCAAAGATCAACAAAAAGCAATGACCGATGCCAAGGCACAACGAGAGGTGAAAAAAACCTCTTTATGTGAAAACAATCCGGTGGCAGAGCATTTTGAAATCGGTGGTAAATTGGGAGTGCGTGGCACACCAGCTATTTTTCTGGAAGATGGACAGATGTTACCGGGTTATGTACCGCCCAAAAAATTACGTGAAATTTTGGACGAATATCTCGGTTCAAGCTAATAGGAGCTGAGTTTCACCCTTAAGCAAACGCATATCGACTAAGCGTATTTTCTCAGCAGTAATTTCGATATAACTGGGTTCAGAGTGCCAATCACCTAACACGATTCGATAGCTAAGAATGTTTTCGAGTGATTCCAGCTGATGAATAGCCGGGCGGTGAGTATGACCATGCAGCAATAAATTAACTTGATATTGCTTCATAACCTGTCTGACAGCAGCTGGATTGACGTCCATAATCTGAGCCTGTTTATATTGTTTTTGCTGCTTGCTTTTGGCTTTGATTTTATCGGAAATACGTTGCCGTACAAACAACGGCATCGCCAAAAATAACTTTTGTAACCATCGCTTACGCACTATATTGCGATAACGCTGATAGCTCACATCATCAGTACACAAACTATCCCCGTGCATTAATAATATTGAATGACCGTAAAGATTTACCACTACAGGATCATCTAATAAGCTTCCACCAACTAATCTGGCAAAACCTTTTCCAAGCATAAAATCACGATTACCCTGCATCAGATAAATTTTGCTGCCTTGCTGCTGCTGATGTTGTAATGCTTGAATAAATGGATCAAATTCTGCCGGGATCAAATCGTCTCCCAGCCAGGTATTAAAAATATCACCCAAAATATAAAACGCATCTACCTCAGTCTGCTTTGTAATAAAGTCAGTGGCCAGCCGGATTAACTCCGGCTGATCTGGACTAAGATGTAAGTCTGATATGAACAGGGTTTTCATTTGATTTGGACGGGTTGAATTATTCGAGCACTATCGCTTTCTCAATCACTACAGCATCTGCAGGTACATCTTGATGGCCACCACGCATAGTAGTTTTTACTTTGCGAATCGCATCAACCACATCCATACCTTCTATGACTTCACCAAATACGGCATAACCCCAATCCTGCATGGTTTTGCCACGGTAGTTCAAAAAGTCATTATCTTTAGTATTGATAAAAAACTGTGCAGTTGCAGAATGCGGATCACCGGTGCGCGCCATCGCGACAGTGCCTTTTTTATTGCTCAAGCCGTTATCGGCTTCATTCTGAATTGGCGCTTCGGTTTTTTTCTGTTTAAAAGATTCATCAAATCCACCACCCTGGATCATGAAGTTTTCAATGACACGATGGAAAATGGTGCCATCATAAAAACCGGATTCAACATATTGAATGAAGTTTTTAACCGTTTCAGGGGCTTGTCAGCATCCAGTGCGATAACAATATCGCCGTGATTGGTGGTGAGCTTCACTTTAGTTTGAGTGCTGCCGCCTTCCGCCTGAGCAGCAAGAGAAAACGAAGCAAAAAACAGTGGCGCCAAATGGCGATAGAGTATTTTCATAGTGGCTTACTTCCAAAATTGCAAAAAACCAACATGATAGTGCATCAAAGCGATTCAGGTGAACACGAAACAGCTTTTCTGAGGCAACATGCCGAAACAGCGCTGTTATCCGATGCTGCTGACAGCGTATAATGCGCGTTCACATTTAACTGTAAACATTCAATATGTCAGAATCTGCCGTCAATCATAATTTTATACGCCCCATTATTCAGGAAGATATTGATTCTGGCAGGATTGCCGGAAAAGTGGTTACCCGTTTTCCTCCTGAGCCCAATGGTTATTTGCATATTGGACATGCCAAATCGATTTGCCTGAACTTTGGTTTGGCTAAGGAATTTGGCGGTGATTGTCATTTACGTTTTGATGATACCAATCCAGCTAAAGAAGAGCAGGAATATATTGAAGCCATCATGGAAGATGTGCAGTGGCTGGGCTTTGAGTGGGCGGGTGATGTGCGTTATGCATCAAGCTATTTTGAGCAGTTTTACGATTGGGCAATTCATCTGATCAAACAAGGCAAAGCCTATGTTTGTGATCTCACTGCCGAACAAGCCAGTGAGTATCGGGGCTGGGCGACCAAGCCTGGTAAAGAATCGCCATTTCGTGATCGCAGCATAGAAGAAAATCTCACTTTGTTAGAGAAAATGAAGCAAGGTGACTTTGCTGAAGGGTTTTGTGTTTTGCGTGCGAAAATCGATATGGCTTCGCCCAATATGAACCTGCGTGATCCGATTCTGTATCGCATTCGCAAGCAGTCGCATCACCAAACCGGTGACAAGTGGTGCATTTATCCCAGCTATGATTTTGCCCACGGGCAGAGCGACGCGATTGAAGGTGTTACCCATAGTATCTGTACGCTGGAATTTCAGGATCATCGCCCGTTGTATGAGTGGTTTATTGAAAACCTGCCGGTGCCTTCACAGCCTAAGCAGTATGAGTTTGGCCGTCTCAATATTAACTATACGGTGACCAGCAAGCGCAACTTAAAACAACTGGTCGATGAACAAATCGTAGCTGGCTGGAATGATCCCAGAATGCCAACGATTTCAGGCATGAGAAGACGCGGTTATACTGCTGCGGCATTACGTGCTTTTTGTGACGGTCTGGCCGTGGCCAAAACAGATGGGATTGTGGATATAGCCCAACTGGAATTTGAGATCCGTAAAGATTTAAATGAAAACGCAGCACGTGCTATGTGTGTTTTGAATCCTTTGAAAGTGACCATCACCAATGCTGCTGAAAGCGTTGAATGGCTGGAAGTAGCGAATCATCCGCAACAGGAAGCCATGGGGCAGCGTGCATTACCGTTCACTAAAGAAATTTTCATTGATGCCAGCGACTTTACTGAAGACACCAGCCTGAGCCGGAAAAAGTTCAAGCGTTTGGTGATTGATGATTATGTGCGGTTACGCGGTGCTTATGTCATTAAGGCTGACGATGTTATCAAGGATGGCAATGGCGAAATCATTGAAGTGGTTGCCTCATTAGTGCCTGATACCGTTGGACAGAATCCGCCAGCTGAAATGAAACCACGCGGCGTGATTCACTGGGTTTCGGCCACAGAAGGCAAAGAAGTCGAGTTGCGTTTATACGACCGGTTATTTTTGGCTGAAGCACCGGGGAAAGCAACGGGTAACTATCTTGATGACGTTAACCCCGATTCTTTAAAAGTGATTAAAGCGATTGCAGAACCGGCAATTGTGAATTGTGAACCAGAAACTGTTTTTCAGTTTGAACGCGAAGGCTATTTTATCAGTGATCGCTATGATCATAGCGCCGATACACCGGTATTTAATCTGACAATTGACTTAAAAGATACTTCAGACAAATAAAATGTTAAAACTCTACAACACCCTAACAAAGCAGAAAGACGTCTTTAAACCCATCGAACCAGGCAAAGTTAAAATGTATGTCTGCGGCATGACGGTTTACGACCTCTGTCATGTCGGTCATGCTCGGGTGATGGTGGTGTTTGATGTGGTGACGCGTTACCTGCGAGCCAGTGGTTATGATGTGACCTATATCCGTAATATCACCGATATTGATGACAAAATCATCAAACGTGCGATGGAAAACGGCGAATCGATTCAGACCTTAACCGACCGTTATATTGATGAAATGCATGCCGATGCCGATGCGTTGGGTGTTCTGCGGCCTGATCTGGAACCAAGAGCCACGGAAGCGGTTGATGCCATGCAAAAGATGGTGCAAACGCTGATCGATAAAGGCCTGGCCTACGTTGCTGACAATGGTGATGTTTACTACGATGTCAGCGAGTTTGAAGGTTACGGCAAATTATCTGGCAGACATATTGACGACCTGCGCGCCGGTGAGCGTGTAGCGGTCAATGAGGCTAAAACTGACCCGCTGGACTTTGTCTTGTGGAAAGCCGCCAAACCGGAAGAACCTTCCTGGGATTCGCCTTGGGGACCGGGTCGTCCCGGCTGGCATATTGAATGTTCAGCGATGTCGGCAGATACCTTAGGCCATCATTTTGATATTCATGGTGGTGGGCAGGATTTGCAGTTCCCGCATCATGAAAATGAAATTGCCCAATCCGAAGGGGCGCATGGCTGCCAGTATGTTAATTACTGGATGCATAATGGTTTTGTGCGGATTGATGACGAGAAAATGTCCAAATCGCTGGGTAATTTCTTTACCGTTCGTGAAGTATTGACCAAGTATCCAGCAGAAGCAGTACGTTATTTCATTTTAATGAGTCATTACCGTAGTCCATTAAATTACGCAGAAGATCAGTTGGAGCAGGCAAAAACTGCTTTAACCAGGTTTTATCATTCTCTGCGTGATGTCACACCACAAAAAGTCACGTGGCGGGAAGACGCTGAGTTTGCACCGCGTTTTGCTGAAGCCATGGATGATGACTTTAATACGGCCTTGGCATTATCAGTATTGGCAGATGTGCGTCAGGCATTGAACAAAGCCCGTGAAGAAAACGACGAGCAAAAATCAGCTTATCTGGCCGGATTGATATTGTCCTTTGGTGATGTACTTGGATTGTTTCAGCAATCTGCTGAAGCTTTCCTGACCGGTGGTCAACAAGATGAAACCGGTAAAATCGAACAATTGATTGCCGATAGAAATGCAGCCCGTGCGGCAAAAGATTGGGGACGCGCAGATCAAGTTCGTGATGAACTGACGGCGATGGGAATTGTATTGGAAGATGCTGCCGGTAAAACCAGTTGGCGTAAAATTTAAAGTTGCAAGTTAGCCACCTGCAAATGGTGGCTTAGCCGTTTAAATCTTTCACTGGCGATGTTTGATCCAAGTCAACATTAGCGTTGCTAATCTCCATCTTTACTATACAAAGCGATTTAGTCTGGGCATGATCAAATTCAACCTAATGGATTGATTATGCCTTTCGAAACAACGCTTCTAACTATCAACGGCGGTTCATCCAGTATCAAGTTTACGTTGTATAACGTAACCGAATCGCTAACCCCCATTATATCCGGCAAGCTCACAGGTCTGGGATTGCCTACAGCCAAGCTGCGCGTTATAAACTCGATTCAGGTAGAAGAATCCGCTGTAGATATCAAAGCTGATAACTACCAGCAAGCTGTTGCGGTATTGATAGATTGGTTCTATATAAATATTGATATCAGCTCTGTTAAAGCTATCGGACATCGAATTGTTCACGGTGGTCATCAGTATAAAAATCCGCAATGGGTCACCAAACCACTGCTAAAGCATTTATCGGCAATAACCCCTCTTGACCCACAGCATTTACCGGGTGAAATTCAATTAATCGAAGCGTTTGAACAGCATTTTCCACAGTTAAAACAAATGGTTTGTTTTGATACTGAGTTTCATCAACATCTGCCAACAGTTGCCAAATTACTCCCCATTCCCCGTCAATATTATGAAAAAGGTATTTATCGCTTCGGATTTCATGGCCTGTCATATCGATATTTAATGCAGGTGTTACAACAGCAGAATGCTGAAAAAGCGAATCAAGACAAGATAGTTTTGGCGCATCTGGGCAATGGTGCCAGCATGACCGCTGTCATAAATGGGCAATCTATTGATACCACAATGGCGATGACGCCGGCAGCCGGATTGGTGATGGGAAGTCGAAGCGGTGATCTTGACCCAGGTTTATTTGGCCTACTTAACCGAAGTGAAGGCATGACTGCTGAACAGTTTGAAACAATGATTAATAAGCAATCTGGATTGTTGGGGATTTCAACTACCACCAGTGATATGCAGCAGTTATTGGAACAGCGATCGACAGATCCAAATGCCAAGGATGCTGTCGATGTGTTTTGTTATCAGATCAGAAAACAAATTGGTGCCTATGCTGCGGCGTTAGGCGGTTTGGATACCCTGGTATTTTCCGGCGGGATTGGAGAAAACGTAGCGGAAATACGGACACAGATTTGTCAGCAACTGGCATTTATCGGCATTGAACTGGATAATGAATTAAATCAACAAAATGCTCTGCGCATTTCAACATCACAAAGCAGAGTTACTGTCTGGGTCATTCCGACCAATGAAGAATTAATGATTGCGCAGTCAATGTGTGATCTATTGAACCTGAATCATCAAGAGGAAAAGTAAAATGAAATCTGAAACATCGCATACATTACAGCCACTCGATCAGGACATACTAGACAAAATGCATGCTTACTGGCGTGCTGCAAATTATCTGTCGGTAGGTCAAATCTACCTTTATGACAATCCTTTATTAAAACAACCGCTGCAGGCAAGTCATATCAAGCCACGTTTGTTGGGCCATTGGGGCACCACACCCGGCCTCAATTTTATATATGTGCATTTAAACCGCGTTATCAAGCAACGTGATCTCAATATGATTTATATAGCCGGCCCCGGCCACGGTGGTCCGGCGTTGGTTGCCAATACTTATCTGGAAGGCAGCTACAGTGAAACCTATCCGGAGATTTCCGAGGATGAAGCGGGATTAAAACGTTTATTCAAACAATTTTCGTTTCCTGGGGGCGTCCCTAGTCATGTTGCTCCGGAAACCCGGGCTCGATTCATGAAGGGGGAGAATTGGGTTATGCCTTATCCCATGCCTACGGTGCGGCATTTGATAATCCCGATTTGGTTGTGGCCTGTGTGGTCGGTGATGGTGAAGCTGAAACTGGCGCGTTGGCAACCAGTTGGCATTCCAATAAATTTTTGAATCCTGAACATGATGGCGCGGTATTACCCATATTGCATTTAAATGGTTACAAAATCGCCAGTCCGACAGTGCTGGCACGGATCCCTAATGATGAGCTGGAAGCCTTGTTTTATGGTTATGGTTATACACCGTATTTTGTCGAGGGCGATGATCCAAAGCAGATGCATCAACTGATGGCGGCAACATTGGATAAAGCCATGGAACAAATCCGGCATATCCAGAACGATGCGCGTGAACATGGTGTGCATCTGCGTCCACGCTGGCCAATGATCATTCTTCGTTCACCCAAGGGCTGGACAGGTCCAGAAGAAGTGGATGGCAAAAAACGGAA
>NZ_SSXS01000001.1:13162-299989 GCF_004832235.1 Methylophaga sp. SB9B | reverse complement strand
GCAAAAAACGGAAGGCACATTCCGTTCTCATCAAGTTCCAATGGGCGATATGGATAAGGAAGGGCATGTCGAAATCCTTAACAAATGGATGCAAAGTTATCGACCAGAAGAATTGTTTGATGATAGAGGTAAACTCAAAGCAGAACTGGCGGCATTAGCGCCTGAGGGTACTCGACGGATGGGCGCAAATCCACATGCTAATGGTGGCCAGCTTCTCCAGGATCTAGCTTTACCGGATTTTCGTGACTATGCCGTGGAAGTCAAAAAACCTGGAGCCACCAAAGGCGAAGCTACTCGGGTAATGGGTAAATTTCTGCGCGATGTGATGCAAAAGAATCTTGATGCCAGGAATTTCCGTTTGTTCAGTCCCGATGAAAATAATTCCAATCGCTGGCAGGATGTTCTGGATGTGACCGGCAGAACCTGGATGGGGGAAATGATTCCGGGTGATGACAAGCTCTCCAAAGATGGCAGAGTGATGGAAATGCTAAGTGAGCACCAATGTCAGGGCTGGCTGGAAGGATATTTGTTAACTGGTCGACACGGCTTTTTCTCCTGTTATGAAGCCTTTATTCATATCATCGACTCCATGTTTAATCAGCATGCCAAATGGTTGAAAATCTGTAATCAGATCCCCTGGCGCAAACCTGTTGCCTCATTAAATTATCTATTGTCATCACATGTCTGGCGCCAGGATCACAATGGCTTTTCGCATCAGGATCCGGGATTTATCGACCATGTGGTAAATAAAAAAGCCGAAGTAGTTCGGGTTTATCTGCCACCTGATGCCAATACCCTGTTGTCTGTCACAGATCACTGCCTGCGTAGCCGCAATTATGTCAATGTGGTGGTGGCCGGTAAGCAAGCTTCGCCACAATGGCTGGATATGGAGTCCGCTGTTAAACACTGCACGGCAGGCATAGGTGTATGGGAATGGGCGAGTAATGATAACGGCCAGACACCGGATCTGGTCATGGCCTGTTGTGGTGATGTGCCGACCATGGAAACGCTGGCGGCAGTGAAATTACTGAATATGTTTGTACCAGAGTTGAAAGTCCGGGTAATTAATGTGGTGGATTTAATGAAACTGCAATCGCCCAGCGAACATCCACACGGGCTGGAGGAAGATGCATTCGATGATTTATTTACCCAGGATAAACCAATCATCTTTGCCTATCATGGTTATCCGATGTTGATTCATCGGTTGACTTATCGTCGCGCCAATCATAAAAACCTGCATGTCCATGGCTTCAAGGAAGAGGGCACAACGACCACGCCGTTTGATATGGCGGTGATTAACGGTTTGGATCGTTTCCATCTAATGGAAAATGCTGTGAAAAATTTAACTGAACTGCCGAGTGAAAAGGTATCGGAAATCGAGTTATTTATTCAGCAGAAACTTGCTGAGCATCATGAGTATATTCGTGAACATGGTCAGGATTTACCAGAAATCCGTGACTGGCAATGGAATGGTTAAATTAAAGTTTAAAGGCTGCCCCTCCTAGTTGGAGGGGCATCAGGACTGACCTTAGCTGTTATTGATGCAACTGATCGGCAGCAAATAACGTGTTTTCAAGCAATGTAGCCACAGTCATCGGACCGACACCACCTGGAACAGGTGTAATCCAGGCTGCCTTTTCGCTGGCTTTATCAAATTCCACATCACCAGTTAATTTACCATCCGCTAAACGGTTAATACCGACATCAATTACGATTGCGCCATCACGGATCCAATCACCAGGAATAAAGTTTGGCTTGCCTACAGCAACCACTAAAATTTCCGCTCGACGAACATGAGATTCCAGATCTTTAGTCATACGATGACAAACCGTTGTGGTGCATCCTGCCAGCAATAATTCCAGTGCCATTGGGCGACCAACTATGTTAGATGCGCCAACCACCACCGCTTCCTTGCCCTTTAACTCGATACCAGTCGTTTGCATCATGGTAATCACACCTTTGGGGGTGCAAGGACGTAATTGGGGATTACGTTGAGCCAACCGGCCGATATTATAGGGATGAAAACCATCCACATCCTTATGTGGTGCAATATGTTCAATCACCACATCAGTATTGAAATGTGCAGGTAAAGGTAGCTGCACCAGAATGCCATCAATTTCATCGTCGTGATTAAGTTGAGTAATCAGATCGAGTAATTCCTGTTCACTGGCTGACTCTGGTAAATCAAAGGATTCGGATTTGAAACCTACTTCTTCACAGCTGCGACGTTTACTACCGACATAAACTTGTGAAGCAGGGTTATCACCAATCAATATCACAGCAAGCCCAGGACAGCGTTTTCCAGTAGCGAGGCGCATTTGGGTAGCTGCTTTGATTTTCTGTTTCAGCTCGGCAGCGATAGTCTTTCCGTCAATGATTTGAGCAGTCATTCTGTTGGTTCCGGCCTTTCAAAAGCGACTATGATCGCACGTTGCGCCAACCACGGCAAAAAATATAAATGTGCTGTTGACTCGCTATCGGCATAAGCGTATTATTTCGCCTTCTTCGAGGATGTCTGTCCTTGGAAAAGTCGGGGCATAGCGCAGTCTGGTAGCGCATCTGGTTTGGGACCAGAGGGTCGGGAGTTCGAATCTCTCTGCCCCGACCACTTTTTGACTGCTTCAGCCTCACTTAGTTATTAATGCGCCCGTAGCTCATCTGGATAGAGCATCGGCCTTCTAAGCCGAGGGTAGCAGGTTCGAGTCCTGCCGGGCGTACCATCTTTTCCTCTCCTTAAATACGTTGTGACCAAACTTTCGAGTTGATTTTTAGGCCTTGTCGATGCTAACTTTCACCGAACCAAGGACGGCATATCTGAATTTCCCAAACTTAATAGTGAACTCAGCAACGTGAATAAAAATACCCTGCTCGTAACTGGCGGTGCCGGTTTTATCGGCTCTGCCTTGATTCGTCAATTAATCGTTGAAACCGACTTCACGGTCATTAACATCGACAAGCTTACCTACGCAGGGAATCTTGAATCGCTGACCGAGATTGATGCTTCGCCAAATTATCATTTTGAGCAAGCTGATATCTGTGACGCCGAAGCTATGGATCGGATATTCAGCCAATATCAACCGAGCGCCATTATGCATTTGGCGGCTGAATCGCATGTTGATCGTTCAATTGATGGTCCCGCAGATTTTGTGCAAACCAATGTCGTCGGTACCTATGTTTTACTTGAAGCCGCCCGCAAATACTGGAAAACCTTATCTGAAACTGATGCCGACAATTTCCGTTTCCACCATATTTCTACCGATGAAGTGTATGGCACATTAGGTGAAACGGGTCTTTTCACTGAAACAACTCCATATCAACCGAACTCTCCTTACTCTGCTACCAAAGCAGGCAGCGATCATCTGGTTCGTGCATGGCATCATACCTATGGTTTACCGGTATTAATGACCAATTGTTCCAATAACTACGGCCCATACCAATTCCCGGAAAAACTCATTCCTGTAGTTATCAATAACGCTTTGGCGGGTAAACCGCTGCCAATTTATGGCAAAGGTGAAAATATCCGTGATTGGTTATATGTCGACGATCACGCCAGAGCATTAAGGTTGGTGCTTGCCGAAGGGAAATTATGTGAAAGCTACAATATTGGTGGCTTTAACGAACATACCAATCTTGATGTTGTGCAAACCATTTGCCAGATTCTGGATGAGTTATTGCCGGAATCACCGCATCGTCCGCACAAAAATTTAATCGAATTTGTGACAGATCGTCCTGGGCATGATGCCCGCTACGCCATTGATGCCAGCAAAATTGAACGTGAACTGGGCTGGAAG
Source organism: Methylophaga sp. SB9B (assembly GCF_004832235.1). Taxonomy (NCBI): domain Bacteria; kingdom Pseudomonadati; phylum Pseudomonadota; class Gammaproteobacteria; order Thiotrichales; family Piscirickettsiaceae; genus Methylophaga; species Methylophaga sp. SB9B. The sequence goes on along the minus strand of NZ_SSXS01000001.1, from coordinate 296,198 downwards.
CCTCAGGAAACATTTGCTACAGGTTTGCGGAAAACCGTTCAGTGGTATCTGGATAATCGGAAATGGTGTGAAAACGTCATGGATGGCAGTTATCAGCAACAAAGACTTGGTTTGGGAGAGAATAAATGAGTCGCAAAGGAATTGTATTAGCTGGTGGAAGCGGCACCCGTTTATATCCGGTAACCCAATCTATCTGCAAACAGTTATTGCCGGTTTATGACAAACCGATGATTTATTATCCACTGGCCACCATGATGCTGGCTGGTATGCGTGACATCTGCATCATTTCGACTCCACAAGACACACCACGCCTTGAGCAATTGCTAGGTGATGGCAGTAAATGGGGTTTGAATCTGCAGTATATTGTTCAAGATAAACCGGAGGGTATTGCTCAGGCATTTACTCTTGGCGCTGATTTTATCGGTGATGATGATTGTGCTTTGGTACTGGGCGATAATGTCTATTACGGCCATGATTTGGCCGATATGATGCGAGATGCCGATAATAATAAAGACGGTGCGACAGTTTTTGCTTACCCTGTCAGTGATCCAGAACGTTATGGTGTTGTCGCGTTTGATGAAAATGGTAAAGCTTTAAGTATTGAAGAAAAACCGTTAAAACCCAAATCACGTTATGCGATAACTGGCTTGTATTTCTATGATAATCAGGTGGTGGAGATTGCGCGCAATCTTAAACCTTCCGCCCGTGGCGAACTTGAGATTACCGATGTCAATCAAGCCTATCTGGATAACGGTAAACTAAATGTTCAGGTGATGGGCCGAGGCATGGCATGGCTCGACACCGGAACCCATGATTCCTTGCTTGATGCGTCAATGTTTATTCAAACGCTTGAGCAACGGCAGGGTTTAAAAGTCATGTGTCCGGAAGAAATCGCTTATCGCATGGGGTATATTAACGCTGAGCAACTTGAAGCATTGGCCCAACCATTATTAAAAAGTGGTTACGGAAAATACCTGTTAAACATCATCAACGAGACTATTTATTGATGTTAGTTACTGATACCAATATTCCCGATGTTAAATTACTGACTCCCAAGAAGTTTGGTGATGAACGTGGTTTTTTTCTGGAAAGTTATAACAAAAAAACTTTCCAAGACTTGCTCGGCTTAGATATTGAGTTTGTTCAGGATAATCACTCTCGCTCAGCTAAAGGTGTACTACGCGGTTTGCATTATCAAATCAAGCAACCCCAAGGCAAGCTGGTTCGGGTTACGGCAGGAAAAGTGTTTGACGTGGCCGTCGATATGCGTCGTGATTCAGCAACCTATGGTCAATGGACTGGGGCGGTCTTAACCGCAGAAGGCCAGGAGCAGTTTTGGGTTCCAGCTGGTTTTGCACATGGTTTTCTAGTATTAACCGATAGCGCTGATTTTCTTTATAAAACTACTGATTATTATGCACCAGAATATGAACGAACAGTCGCCTGGGATGATACCGATTTGGCTATTAACTGGCCGTTAGCTGATTTAACGCCAGTTTTATCCGCGAAGGATCAGCAAGGCACAGCTTTTAAACTGGCCGAGACGTTTTAAGTGAAGATATTGTTGATAGGTGCCCAAGGGCAGGTCGGTTTTCAATTACAGCGAAGCCTTGCCTGCCTTGGACAGTTGCACAGCACAACTCGCCTGGATCTGGATTTGTCGGATATTTCAGCAATCCGATCTTTGACTAATGACGTAAAGCCGGATCTGATTGTAAATGCTGCTGCCTACACGGCGGTTGATAAAGCTGAACAAGAAACCGAATTAGCCAGACAAATTAATACCATTGCACCTGCGATATTTGCAGAACAAGCCAAAAAATTAGCTATCCCGCTGGTGCATTATTCTACTGACTATGTATTTGATGGCAGTAAAAATTCGCCATGGATAGAAACGGATGTGACTGGACCGTTAAGCCATTATGGCTTAACTAAATTAGAAGGTGAGCAAGCTATCCTCGAAAGCGAGTGTGATCATCTGATTTTCCGGACCAGTTGGGTGTATGACCGGCGTGGTCACAACTTTCTGAACACCATGCTGAGATTGGCTGAAGAACGTGACCAATTGAACATTGTGGATGATCAGATTGGCACACCAACGTGGAGTCGGCATATTGCTGACGTAACAGCCCTTGCATTGGCTCAGCAGCATCATAATGAAGCTTTTTGGAAGCAAAACAGTGGTATTTATCATTTAAGTGCCGCAGGTCAAACAAGCTGGAAAGGCTTTGCCGAAGCGATATTTAAGTTAGCAGAAAAAGATGGACGACGAGTACCCAAGGTGAATGGTATTCCAACCACAGATTATCCTACTCCTGCCAAACGTCCTTTAAATTCTCTTATGGATAACTCAAAATTACAGCAGCATTTTGGGCTGCAGTTACCTGATTGGCAGCAAAGTTTACAATGGGTTATGCAGTCATAAATAGTCAAGATAGATTCTGCTTAGCTTGCCGTATTGGGGAAAGTCAGTGATACAAACCTCCTATAACAAATTAATGCAGTGGTTTTTGAGTCGTCCACGAACCACAAAACGAATACTGAGTATTTTCATCGATTATATCGTCGTTATGCTGGTTTTATGGATGGCATTTTCTCTACGACTAAGTACTTTGTATGAACCGCCGGTTTCCCAGTTATGGTTATTCTTTCTTGCCCCGCTGATCGCAATACCGATCTTTATCAAGTTGGGCTTATACCGGGCAATTGTCCGATATATTGGTCTTGATGCACTATGGACTATTTTTAAAGCAATTGGTCTATTTACAGTGATTTTTGCCACTGTTGTCGTGTTATCTGGATCGTTTGCCGGGTTAGTACCCAGAACAATTTATATCATCAATGCGCTATTACTCTTTTTAGCTGTAGGTGGACTTCGTTTATATGCACGCTGGTTATTTATTAGCACAACACGCAGTACATTGGCCGAGTTGGATAATCAACGGTTTATTCCACCAGTACTTATTTATGGGGCAGGTCGTGCTGGAGTACAACTTTCTGCTTTATTAAAAATGGGGCGCCAATTGCGTCCAGTTGCATTTATTGACGATGAGCCAACGCTTTACCGCCAACAGATAAATGGTTTGAATGTATACCGTCCTCGTGATCTGGTGAAATTGATCGATAAATTTCATGTGCGGGATGTGTTGTTGGCAATCCCTTCAGCTTCTAGAAGCCGACGAAGTGAGATTCTGCTTTCGCTGGAAGAATTCCCGGTTCATATTCGCACGTTACCGGATTTAACCGATATTGCTGAAGGCAAACTGGAAGTGTCGGATATCCAGGAAGTTGATATAGCTGATTTACTGGGAAGAGAAGCTGTAGCTGCAGACCCAAGTTTGTTGTCAGCGAATATCAGCCAAAAATGTGTGATGGTAACTGGCGCGGGTGGGTCGATTGGCTCTGAATTGTCAAGACAGATCATCAAGCTTAACCCAAGCCGATTATTACTTTTCGAAATCAGTGAATTTGCTTTATATCAAATTGAACAAGAGTTAAGCCATCTGGAAAAACAGGTAGAAGTAATCGCTTTATTGGGGTCTGTGGTCGATCGCGCTCGATTGACATCAATCTGTCAGCATTTTTCGGTACAAACTATCTATCATGCGGCAGCATATAAACATGTACCGATGGTTGAAAAGAATGTTGGTGAGGGCATTCGTAACAATGTATTTGGTACATTACATTGTGCTCAAGCAGCCATTGCCGCTAAGGTTGAAACATTTGTATTGGTTTCGACTGACAAAGCCGTTCGACCAACCAATACTATGGGAGCCAGCAAACGCATGGCAGAGCTTGTTTTGCAGGCTTTAGCACAAAGCTCAGTAACGCGCTTCACCATGGTAAGATTTGGCAATGTCTTAGGATCCTCCGGATCGGTTGTACCGTTATTTCGTGAACAGATAGCCAAAGGTGGCCCTGTTACTGTTACTGATCCCCAAATCATTCGATATTTCATGACCATACCCGAAGCTGCTGAACTGGTTATTCAGGCAGGCGCTATGGGTCAAGGTGGTGATGTATTTGTGCTGGATATGGGCTCGGCAGTAAAAATTGTCGATTTAGCAAAGCGGATGATTCATCTCAGTGGCTTTACTGTAAAAAACAGTGAAAATCCGGATGGCGATATCGAAATAACGTTTACTGGTCTGCGTCCCGGTGAAAAATTATTTGAAGAGCTGTTAATTGGTGAAAATGTCAGTCAAACGGCACATCAAAAAATTATGCGGGCAGAAGAAAATGTTATTCCATGGCAAGATCTACAACTCATATTGACGGATCTGCAACATGCTGTGAGTGTTTCTGATTATGAGAATCTTAGGACTATTCTTGGTAAATATGTAGATGGCTTTATGCCCCAATGTGGAATTGAAGATTGGCTGAGTCAGAAGGTTGTCGTGAACCAGTAAACAAAGTGACCCTATTTTATTAACCTTTTATTTAGAGACGGATTATGGAAAAAACACTCAATATTGCAGTTGCTGGAACAGGTTATGTTGGATTGTCTCTTGCTGTTTTATTGGCACAACATCATAAAGTTACCGCTCTGGATATCGTTCCTGAGAAGGTTGATCTGATTAATGCTAAAAAATCTCCAATCGTGGACAGAGAGATTGAAGATTTTCTTGCCAATAAGCCATTAAATTTAACAGCCACTACTGATAAAAACAGTGCCTATGAAAACGCTGATTTTGTCATTATTGCCACGCCAACAGATTATGATTCTGTCACCAATACCTTCAATACCAATTCGGTTGAAGCTGTCATTCAAGATGTTACGGCCATTAATCCAAAAGCGGTAATGGTTATTAAATCAACTATTCCCGTTGGCTATACTAGTAGTGTCAAATCCAAGTTCAACACGGAAAATGTTTTCTTTTCACCAGAATTTTTACGTGAAGGCAAAGCTTTATATGACAACCTTTACCCGTCACGTATAGTTGTTGGCGAGCAAAGTGAACGCGCCCAGTTGTTTGCAGATTTATTGCTAGAAGGTGCAGTAAAAAAAGATGTACCGGTGTTATTCACCGATGCCACTGAGGCTGAGGCAATTAAATTATTTTCAAATACCTATCTGGCAATGCGTGTTGCCTACTTTAATGAACTCGATAGTTATGCCGAAACCCATAATCTGAATAGCCGGCAAATTATTGAAGGCGTTGGGTTGGACCCACGTATTGGCGATCATTACAATAATCCATCGTTTGGTTATGGCGGTTATTGTCTGCCAAAAGACACCAAGCAATTATTGGCCAACTATGACACCGTGCCTAACAGTTTGATTAGAGCTATCGTAGATGCTAATACGACCCGCAAAGACTTTATTGCTGATCAAATTATTAAGAAAAACCCTGCTGTGGTTGGAATTTATCGACTGGTGATGAAACAAGGTTCGGATAATTTTCGTGCCTCGGCCATCCAGGGAATTATGAAACGCATCAAAGCTAAGGGTATAGAAGTCATTGTCTACGAACCAGTACTAGAAGAAACCGAATTTTTCCGTTCTAAAGTGGTAAATAACTTAGCTGCATTCAAACAACAATCCTCATTGATTATCGCCAATCGTATTACGGATGATATTCAAGACGTCAAAGACAAAATTTATACTCGTGATCTATTTGGTCAGGATTAGTTATATTTACAAAACGTATTAACAACGGGAATTATTCGACTCCTAGCTGATGTATAATCCTTGTTTGCTTTTTTGGAGGACGACCATCAGTGTGTGGAATAGTCGGTGGTATTGCTGAGCGGAATGTAGCCCCAATTTTAATGGAAGGACTTCGCCGGCTAGAGTATCGAGGGTATGACTCTTCTGGCGTAGCCTTGCTGAATTCGGATGCCAATATTCATCGTGTCAGATCGCTTGGCAAAATCAAGCAGCTCGAAGCCAAGATAGATGCGGAAAACACCAGCTTTTCTGGACAAATGGGCATTGCGCATACTCGCTGGGCGACACATGGAATCCCGTCCGAAAATAACGCCCATCCACACATTTGTAACCATCGAATTGCCGTTGTACACAACGGCATTATCGAGAATTATCAGGTTCTTAAACAACAACAGATCAATCAGGGATATCGTTTTACCTCTGAGACAGATACTGAGGTAGCTGCTCACTCTATCTATCAATATTTATACGGAGACGCTTCTCCAACCGCTGAACGCAGCAGCCTTTCATTACTTGAATCGGTAATGCAAGCAACCCAAGATTTTGAAGGGGCATATGCTCTTGGAGTAATTGCCACCGATGATCCCAATACGTTAATTGCAGCACGCAAAGGCAGCCCCTTAGTCATTGGCATTGGTATTGGTGAACATTTTATTGCCTCTGACGTATCTGCACTATTACCCGTGACCCAAAACTTCATTTTCCTAGAAGATGGTGATGTCGCTAAATTGACGCGCGATAGTATTGAAATTTTCAGTGCATTGACTGGCGAAAGGGTAGAACGTCCTGTAAAACAATCAACGCTGAATATCACAGCAGTAGAGCTTGGTGAACACCGCCACTACATGCACAAAGAGATATTTGATCAACCGCAAGCAGTAATCGACACTCTCGAAGGGCGGGTAACACAGGATAAAGTGCTAGTCTCAACATTCGGTCCTGGTGCAGAATCCATTTTTAAGAGTATTGAACGACTGCATATCATTGCCTGTGGCACTAGTTATCATGCCGGCATGGTCGCGAAATACTGGGCGGAAGATATTGTACGATTACCTTGCCAGGTTGAAGTGGCCAGTGAGTTTCGCTACCGAAATCCCGTTATTGAAGATAACACCTTATTTGTGACCATTAGCCAGTCGGGTGAAACTGCTGATACCCTAGCAGCATTACAGCAAATTAAAGCGCATGCAGCAGAAAGTCCCGAAGCTTTTGCACCAAAAAATATTCCGACATTATCCATTTGTAATGTAGCTGAAAGTAGCCTGACACGTGAAGCCGATCTGAGTTATCTCACCCATGCCGGTCCGGAAATTGGTGTCGCCTCCACCAAGTCGTTCACTACACAATTAGTGGCACTGGCGTTATTGCTAACTTGTATAGGTAAAGTCAAAAAACGCATTTCCCGGGAACGTGAAAAACACATTACTCAGGGCCTACAAAAATTACCCAACCTGATCCAGAATGCCTTGATGCATGAGCAGGAAATTCAGAATATTGCCCAAGATTTTGCTGATAAAAATCATGCTCTATTTCTGGGTAGAGGCACGATGTATCCAATTGCTTTGGAAGGCGCGCTAAAGCTCAAGGAAATCAGTTATATCCACGCGGAGGCTTATCCCGCTGGCGAACTCAAACATGGTCCTTTAGCCTTGATTGATGAGAACATGCCTGTCATTGCTATTGCACCATTGGATGATCTGTTGGAAAAGCTCAAATCCAATCTTCAGGAAGTTAAAGCCCGTGGCGGCCAGATGATCGTGTTTGAAGATGAGCGTTCGGATATCAGCTCTGAGTCAGGCTTTAAAGTCGTGAAAGCCACCACCAATGTTGGCCGTATTACAGCGCCAATAACTTACAACATTCTCCTTCAGTTGCTAAGTTACCATGTTGCCTTGATCAAAGGTACAGATGTAGATCAACCACGTAACCTAGCTAAATCTGTGACGGTTGAATGACATATATTGAATTTATATCGACAAAATTAAGTAGAGATTCATATGAGTAAAATTGCATTAATAACTGGTGTCACCGGACAAGATGGGGCGTATTTAGCAGAATTTTTATTAAATAAAGGTTATGAAGTCCATGGCATAAAACGACGTAGTTCTTTATTTAATACGGCACGGATTGATCACCTGTTTCACGATGTGCATGAAAAGGGTTTGCCTTTCTTTTTGCATCATGGCGATATGACGGACTCATCTAGTTTGTCGCACATTATCCAAAAAGTTCAGCCAGATGAAATCTATAACCTAGCAGCACAGAGTCACGTTGCTGTCTCGTTTGAAGAGCCAGAGTACACTGCAAATTCTGATGCATTGGGAGCACTACGGATTTTGGAGGCAATCCGTATTCTTGGTTTGCAAAAAAAAACCCGTTTCTACCAAGCATCGACTTCTGAATTATATGGTTTAGTGCAAGAGACACCTCAAAAAGAAACTACGCCTTTTTACCCACGCAGTCCTTACGCCGTCGCTAAACTTTACGCCTATTGGATTACGGTTAATTATCGTGAAGCCTATGGTATTTATGCTTGCAATGGCATTTTGTTCAATCATGAATCCCCCCTTCGTGGCGAGACATTTGTAACCCGTAAAATAACTAGGGCTTTGACTCGTATTAAACTCGGCCTACAAGATTGCCTCTATCTTGGAAATATGAATGCGTTACGTGACTGGGGACATGCCAAAGATTATGTTGAAATGCAATGGCTGATGTTACAGCAAGAGCAACCGGAAGACTTTGTGATTGCTACTGGTGTTCAATACAGTGTGCGTGATTTTGTCAATTCTGCAGCTAAAGAATTAGGTATGAACATTACTTGGAAGGGAGAAGGCATCGAGGAAAAGGGTTATGACAGTATGGGTAAATGTATTGTTGCTGTAGATGAACGCTACTTCCGTCCTACTGAAGTAGAGACTCTTTTAGGAGATGCAAGTAAGGCTAGAAGCAAACTAGGCTGGACACCACAAATTAGTTTTGATGCATTAGTTAGTGAAATGGTGCGTGAAGACCTAAAATCTGCAGAACGTGATGAACTTGTAAAAAAACATGGTTATAACGTTCAAAACTACCACGAATAAACAATGAATAACATGCGAATATTATTAACCGGCGGCGGCGGCATGGTTGGGCGGAATCTGCTTGAGCATTCTGCTCTCACTGATGTTGAAGTGATGGCACCTCGTAGCTCAGAGCTCAATTTATTAGACTTCAGTGCAGTACAAAAGTATTTGCATAAATTTAAACCTGATATGGTTATTCATGCTGCGGGCAAGGTTGGCGGTATTCAAGCTAACTTGCGCCAACCTGTAGCCTTCCTGATGGAAAACCTCGATATGGGGCGTAACATTGTTTTGGCTTCCTATGAATTTGGCATTAAACAGCTTATAAATTTGGGAAGTTCATGCATGTACCCACGAAATCATGATGAGCCACTAGATGAAGACTTAATTCTTAAAGGCGAATTAGAGCCTACGAACGAGGGTTATGCTTTAGCTAAAATAACGACAGCAAAGCTATGCGAATACATTATGCGTGAAGACGCTAGTTTTCACTATAAAACACTTATTCCCTGCAATCTTTATGGGAGGCATGATAAATTCGATCCTCTTCACTCGCATCTCATTCCCGCCATAATTCACAAAATCTACCAAGCTAAGCAGTCAGCACAGGCATCGGTCGAGATATGGGGTGACGGTAATGCACGCAGAGAATTTATGTATGCAGGTGATTTGGCAGATGCATTAGTTCATGCAATAAATCAGTTTGAAACAATCCCTGATTTGATGAATATTGGTTTGGGACATGACTACACCATCAACGAATATTATGAAGTAGTTGCTGATGTTTTGGGATATGGAGGAACCTTTACGCATGATCTTACTAAACCTGTGGGTATGGCCCGTAAATTAGTCAGTACAAAACGTCAAGATAAATGGGGTTGGAAGGCCCAACACACTTTACGCGAAGGCATAGCAAAAACGTATGAGTATTATTTGGAGCAATGTTTGTAATGAGTTTTAAATATCCATTAGCCACAGCCACTTGGGGTGAAGCAGAACAAGCAGCGATGCAGCGAGTTATTGCATCGGGGATGTATACAATGGGCGAAAATGTTAAAACATTTGAGCATGATTTTGCTAACCATGTAGGCAGTCAGCATTGCGTAATGGTTAATTCAGGCTCATCAGCCATATTGCTGATGGTTGCTGCGCTATGCTACACAAAAAATCCAAAATTAAAATTAAACCGTGGTGATGAAGTCATAGTCCCTGCGGTGTCATGGAGTACCACTTATTACCCTTTGTATCAGTATGGATTAAAAATTAAGTTTGTAGATATTGATTTAGAAACATTGAATTACGATTTGAATCAGCTAGAGACTGCCGTTACTGACAAAACCCGTGCAATTATGGCGGTTAATTTACTTGGCAACCCCAATGATTTTAACCGGATTAATGAAATTATTGCCGATCGAGATATTGTCTTGCTAGAGGATAATTGTGAATCGATGGGAGCAACCTTTCAGGGCAAACAAGCGGGAACATTTGGTGTGATGGGTGGGTATAGTTCTTTTTTTAGCCACCATATTTCAACAATGGAAGGTGGGCTGATTGTCACGGATGACGAAGAGCTATATCAAATTCTCTTATCGCTGAGGGCGCATGGCTGGACAAGAAACCTACCCAAACATAACCTTGTGTGTAGTGAAAAAAGCGATGATCCGTTTGAGGAGTCTTTCCGCTTTGTTTTGCCGGGCTATAACGTTCGGCCACTTGAAATAGAGGGGGCACTAGGTATTGAGCAAGTTAAACGCTTACCAATGTTGATTGATGAGCGGCGTAAGAATGGCAAGCTATTACAAGCTGCAATGGCCAATCACCCAGATCTGATTATTCAAAAAGAAATTGGCGAGAGTAGTTGGTTCGGTTTTAGCCTGGTGATACGTCCTAATAGCAAGCTCACTCGCAAAGCTTTAGTAGCAAAATTGAATGAATTGGGTTTTGAATGTCGCCCTATTGTGGCCGGCAACTTTGCGAAAAATGAAGTAGTTAAATATTTCAATTCAGAAGTGCACGGTACATTGAAGAACGCAGAACATATTGATCAAAATGGGCTGTTTGTGGGAAATCATCATTATCCTATACCTGAAGCATTCCACGTGCTTGCTAACATTTAAGGACAAATTGTGAATCTAATTTCAAAGCTTAAAAATAAACTAGCAATTAGGTTTCGAAGGTATATTTTGCGTGAACCTTTTTTAATTGAGATAGAACGTTGGTTCAAGGACAAAGGAGATGAGACTCTTCGATTGGATTATCCATTAACTTCTAACAGTGTTGTCTTTGATGTTGGAGGATATCGTGGTGATTTTGCTTCAGATATCCACAAAAAATATGGTTGTACAGTTTATGTATTTGAACCGGTAGTAGAGTTTTATCAAAGTTGTGTTGCGCGATTTGCAAACAACGAGAAAGTAATTTGTTTTAATCATGGATTAGCATCAGCCGAAGGCCAATTGGAAATTGGGTTGGCAGATAACGCCTCCAGTTTCAACTCACCACACACAGATGATAAAAAGGAAATTGTTCAACTGCGCTCAATTGTTGATTGTATCCGAGAGTTACCGATTGAAAAAATCGACCTTCTGAAAGTTAATATTGAAGGTGGTGAGTTTGATATCATCCCTGCAATTATAGAATCGAGCGATATAAAAAATATCAATTATCTTCAAATACAATTCCATAATTTTATTGCTTCTGCCGAAGATAAACGAATAAAAATACGCAATCAGCTCGCACTTACTCATACTGAAATGTGGAATTATGATTTTGTGTGGGAAAGCTGGAAACTTAGGGATAATTACAGTTGAGTGTTGGGATTTACGCTCGATTTTTTGCGAGTAAAATCCAAAAGAACGCTATATTCGATTTAAATAATGAATTGAATCGAGATAATTGTTTTCTTCCTTATCATTTATTACGTGAAAAGTTCAAACATCAAAGTATTCAAATTGATACGCCTGATATTAGTCAAGGTGAATCGTCAGTTTTTGACCTTCAAATGGATGTGCAACCGGTTGACGCTAGAGGACCATGTTACTTATTGATGCTTGAATCGCCACAGGTACTACCTGCAAATGGGAAGCCAGAAAACTGGAAGCATTATCGTAAGATATTTACTTGGCGTGATGATTTAGTGGATGGCAACCGCTTTATTAAAATTAACTTCCCTAATTCAATAGTTATTCCTCAGGTAGATGGCTGGCGTAATAGAGATCGTTTTTGTTGTGTTATCGCTGGTAATAAATCGCTGCCTGTTAATGATGAAAGGGATTTATATAAAGAACGCATTAAGACAATACGTTGGTTTGAAAAGAATGCGGCTGATGATTTCAATTTATATGGAATAGGTTGGGATGCCCCAGCTTTTGGAAATAGTTTCACTGGAAAAGTTTTGCGCCGCTTATATTGTGTTTTAAAGCCGGTTAAAAAATTTCGACCATTCCCAAGTTATCGCGGCAAGATTGAGCACAAACGTAATGTATTAATAAAAACTCGTTTTTCTATCTGTTACGAAAATGTACGTGATTTACCTGGTTATATCACCGAAAAGATTTTTGATAGTTTTTTTTCTGGTTGCGTGCCTGTTTATTGGGGGGCAAACAATGTGAAAGATTATATACCTGCGGACTGTTTTGTAGATCGACGCCAGTTTAAAGACACAGAATCTTTATTCCAATATCTAAAATCCATAAGTGAGCATGAATACAGAGGATATCAAGAACGCATTGCATCATTCTTATCAAGTGATGCAGCAAAACCTTTTAGTTCAGAAGCTTTTGCTGAAACTATTGTCAGTAGGATAGTAAAAGATCTTGAAGATTAGACGAGATCTACTAATTATCGGTGGCGGTAGAATTGCAACAGCTTTGTTAGGTTTGGTTGCAATTCGTGCTGTAACTACACTATTAAGCCCTGAACAATTTGGTCAGCTGGCTTTATTAGTAGTGGTGCAAACTTTTTGTGGTTTATTTTTGGTTAATCCTGTTGGACAACATATAAATCGTCACACACACGAATGGTGGGAAGCAGGAACATTATTTTCACGGTTGACGGATTACAGGAAATATATTTTCGTTGTTTCCTTGATAGGTGGGCTTGTCACAATATGGGTTACTAAAGATCTTTCGTTAGCCCAGGTTGGCTTAGCAATTTTTGCCATGGTAATAATGATCAATAGTGCTACTTGGAATGCAACCTACATCCCGATATTAAACATGGTGGGGCAACGCGGTGTTTCTGTTAGTTGGTCGTTAGTAACAAGTATAATGGCCTTGGTAGCTTCCGTGTCCTTGTGTGTTATATCGCCATCATCAGTTACTTGGTTTATTGGCCAGGCTATTGGCTTCAGTATTGGGGCGTTAGGCGCAAGCTTGATGCTTCGTCAAGGGGTGAGACCGAAACAGGACAACACACCTCATAGATTATTAAATTTGAATGTCATTACAACGTATTGTTTACCCCTAGCGTTAGGGGCTGGCCTCATGTGGTTACAGTTAAGTGGCTATCGAATAGTAGTGGAGTATTATTGGGGACTAACAGTACTCGGTTTTTTGGCACTTGGATTTGCACTAGCAAACCAAATATGGGCATTAACTGAAAGCTTGGTACAGCAATTTCTTTATCCGTTTTTTTATAAACGGATCGCCATGGGGGATAAGCAATCATCCAATCAAATGATATTTAGCGATGCGCTTTCTGACCTGTTGAATGTCGTGATGCCCATTTATGTTGTATTGATAGGTATTACCTTTATTAGTGCCCCATATTTACTCAAGTTATTAGTCGCGCCTCAGTATGCTAACGCTGAAGTTTATGTGAAGTTAGGCATCATATTAGAATTTTGTCGTGTAACTGCGAATTTACTCAGTAGCGCAGCGCAAGTGACTAAAAAAACAAAATCGGTGATATGGCCATATGCTATTGGGGCATTAACGGTAATTGTCATGTTAACGGTTAGTGGGGAATATCATTATTCTATAATTTGGGCTGCAGTTGGCTTAGCTATAGCTGCGTTAGTTATGTTGACCGTGATGTGGTTTGTGATGCTTCGCCAAGTGAAATTCCATCCAGACTATAAAACCTGGTTTGTAGCCATTTTAATGATGTTTATGTTTATTTTACCTGCTTATTGGTTGCCACAAACATTTGGGCTTATAGAGGCAAGCATTGTTTTGATGATTATTGGGTTATTTGGAGTTTTACTATTAGCATTATTATTTAGAAATAATAATGCCCTTCAAAGGCTGGTAACCGTTAAGTTAAACGACAGTAAGTCAATGCTATGATTATTACTCATATAATCGGTGGTTTAGGAAACCAGATGTTTCAATATGCAACTGCCCGTGCAGTGGCTGAAAACATGGATGAAACATTGCTGTTAGACGTATCCGGTTTTTCAAATTATAAGCTGCATAACGGATTTGAGTTATCGTGCGTTTTTGCTGGCCCGAAAGAAATAGCAACAAAAGACGATTTACAGCAAGTGCTTGGGTGGCAATCTAAACCCATAATTAAAAGATTTTTATTTCGTAACGAGTTTTCATGGTTAAGAAGTAAACAATTCGTAATAGAGCCACACTTTCAATATTGGGACGGTATCGAGGGGATTCCAAGCAATGCTTATTTATCAGGGTATTGGCAATCAGAGAAATATTTTAAATCGATTGAGTCCGTAATTCGTGAAGATTTCAAATTTAAACAGCCCATGTCAGCAGAAAATAGAAAAATAGCGGAAGAAATAGTAAAAAATAATGCAGTTAGCTTACATATAAGACGTGGTGATTATGTTAAAGATGCTGCTACGCTCGTGACCCATGGACTATGTTCTTTAGAGTATTATCATGCGGCGATCCAACTCATTTCCGAGCAAGTAGAGCGGCCCAAGTTTTTCATTTTTTCTGATGATATTGAATGGGTAAAAGGTAATTTAAAGATAGATTTCCCCACCCACTTTATTGATCATAACCACGGCCCTGAAAGTTATAACGATATGCGTTTAATGAGCCTATGCAAACATAACATTATTGCAAATAGTTCTTTTAGTTGGTGGGGGGCCTGGTTGAATCAAAGCCAAACTAAGATAGTTGTTGCGCCCAAACGCTGGTTTAACAAGCAAACTGACACTAACGATCTCATCCCAGCGAAATGGATTAAGTTATGAGTCAAATGTCTCAAACAAAAACTTTGGTTATAGGCGGGGCGGGTTTTATAGGTTCATATCTGGTACCAGAATTAATCAATTCGGGAAGGACTGTGACTGTATTGGGCAGGAAAAAACTACCTCGTTATTTATTGCCTGAACGTGCAAAGTACGTCCAAGGCGACTTTTCCGATCTCGAGTTAATTTGTAATTTATTAGATAAGCATCAAGAAGTTATCCACTTAGCATATGCAACTGTGCCAAATACTTCATTTGATGACCCATTGTCAGATTTATTACAAAATTTACCACCTTCTGTCCAATTATTTAAAGAGATGGCGGATAGGGGCATAAAGCTTATATTGGTAAGTTCCGGAGGTACAGTATATGGGGAAGCCAGACAACTACCTATCGATGAAACACATCAAACCAAACCCATATCGCCATATGGTGTAACAAAATTAACCCTTGAAAATTACGCTTATTTATATGCGGCTACTCATGGACTGAAATTTGTATGTGTCAGACCAGCTAATGCATATGGTATTGGTCAATATCCATTTACTGGACAGGGCTTTATTGCAACGGCAATTGCTTCTGTATTAGCTCATAACCCAATTAAAATATTTGGCCAGCGTGGAACTGTCAGGGACTACATTTATGTTTCGGATCTCGCCTCTGGAATTGTGAGCGCTTTAGAACATGGCAGACTATCTGAGCTTTACAATCTAGGATCAGGAGTGGGTTTAAGTAATCTGGATGTAATTGAATTATTCACTCCTATATTAAAAAACATTGGATTATCAGTGCATATTGAAAATCTTCCAGAGCGCTCTTTTGACGTGCAAAGTAATGTGCTTGATTCATCAAAGCTGCAAAAACATACTGGTTGGAATAAAAAAGTGAACTTTACAGACGGAATTGATACCACTTTTGAGTGGATAAAAGAACTGCAAAAATGATTGGAAACGATGAACAACAGTATGGACGCCCCCTTCTCTCCGTCATTTTGCCAGTTTATAACGGTGAAAAATATTTAGTGGAGGCAATAGAGTCTGTTTTATTACAGACCTATACTAATTTTGAATTAATAATTATTAACGATGCTTCCACAGATGGATCGTTAAAAATTCTAGAAAGCTATTTACAGCGTGATTCTAGAATTCATGTTATTTCACGCGAAAATCGTGGTTTACCAGCTACCTTAAATGAAGCAGTAGAGAATTCTCAAGGTAAATATATCGTGAGGATGGATCAAGATGATATCTGTCATCCTGATAGATTTTTAATTCAAATGGAGTTTCTTTTAAATCATTCGGACGTTGTTGCCGTTGGTAGTGCGGCTATATATATCGACCAAGATGGAAGAATGATTTGTACTTACTTTCCTGACACGGAAGATAAAGTTTTACGTGAAAAATTCCCTGACTCTCCCTTCGTTCATCCTTCCGTGATGTTCTCAAAAGAGGCTTTTTACAATTCTGGCAAATATACAGAAAAAATGAGGTGGGGAGGGGAGGATGTCACATTATTTGAACGTATGTCCAGGATTGGCAAACTTCATAATTTAAATGTGCCTTTAATCTATTACAGACTTATACCTGGTTCTATGAGTCGTAAACCAGCGGTATTCAGAAACCTACTGAGCAAAATCATTGAAGATGAAATTGCAGGAATTAATGTTAGTGAAGAAAGGTTAAAAGAATTACAGCTTGAAGCAAAAAAATAGATAAATCAAAGGCGATTTTTGATTACCATTTTGAGGTTGCCAAACTTTATATTTGGAGTGGTAGAAATCGTATAAAAGCATTTCAACATTTAAATAAGTGCATATTTTTAAAAGATAAAACCATAAAGGTTTTAATTTTATATTTAGTGGCAATATTACCAAAATCAGTCATAACTAAAGTTTACTTTAAGATCAAGGGACGAAGATTTGCTTAAAGAAAAAATAATATTTAGTCAAACTGAATATTCTTTATCATTATGTTTGGTTGTCATATCTACATGGTTACTTTATCCATACGCAATAAGTTGGATTTTTCCCGTAACAGTTAGAATTATTGTTTTAACTTTATTGTGTGTATCAGCTTTAGTGTTAATAATTAAACCATTTAAAAAAAGCCCATATCAATTTAATAGTGGTCTAACTTTAATAGCATTTATCTATGCATTGTATTCTCTCAATGTCATAGTGGGCCCATTCACAGTTCATAACTATACCAATAGTTGGGTATTATTAAGCTACATTGTCAAGTTATTTTTCTTTATATATTTATTAAAAAATTTAACAATTAAATCAACAACAATACTTTTTAATATTTACTCAAATTTAACGGTTTTTTTGACTGTTATCGGGCTTGTAAGTATCGTCGGGGTTTACTTTGGTTGGTTAGATTTTTATCAAATATCGATTACAGAAGGGCTTGAATTAAAAAGAGTCATTAACATCAATTTTGGTGGGTTTTTATATGCAGTTGTCCCTCAAGTTGGTTTGTATCGTCTTCAGTCCTTTTCAATCGAGCCTGCCGCTTATGCAATGGCAGCATCAGTTGCACTTTATTGGTTGATTCTGACACAGAAAAGTTTTTATAAAGCATTGATTGTTGCTTGTGGAATTTCTGCATCCTGGTCTGCTGGCGTGGTGCTAGGCATGTTAATTATATTATTATTATTGCTTAATAATAAAGTTATAGGTAAAACAGAAAAATATAAACTTATTTTTGTTTTTTTATTATGTATAGTCCCGCAATTTATAATAACTACAACTATAAGTTCAATGACAAGCTCACCAATCGTTCAGAATAAAGGTGATTCTTTCTCACAGCGGGTTACTGAAGCTAAGGAAGTATTTGAGTATTTATATGAAAACCCTTATGGAACTGGTATTGGAGGAGCTAAAAAATTATTAAATAATTCGATATCTATAGGCTACGTCGATGTCTTTGCTGATTCCGGTGTGATTGGTGGGCTATTGTATCTGATATCTTTCATTCTTTTAGGGGCGCTAACGACCTGGGTGATATTAGGTATTTATAAAAAAATGATATTAGTAGATAGAGATTTTTCGCGAATTTTAATTGCGACAGCTTGTATGGTATTAATGGTTATTTTTATGGGATTACAGAGAGAAAAGCCTGATATAAGCTATTGGCACTTTTGGATCCTTGCGAGTTTTATTTTTATGTATTCAATTTTTAACTTGCAGGTGAAAAATGACAGCCAAAGTTAGTGTAATCATTCCTTGTTACTGTTGTAGTAAAACGATTGAGCGAGCAGTGGTTTCAGTTGTCAATCAAACCATCAGGCCATATGAATTAATCTTAGTAAATGATGCCAGCACAGACAATACTATTAATGTAATTATGCGGCTTAAAAGTCAATATGGTGGCTGGATTAAAATTGTTGATCTTCAAAAAAATGTTGGTGCTGCAACGGCACGTAATAAAGGCTGGTCTTTTGCTACCCAACCGTATATTGCTTTTTTAGATTCTGATGATGCTTGGCACAATAGAAAAATTGAGATCCAATACCAATACATGATTAATAACCCGGATATTGCCATGAGTGGCCATTTATTCCGGGACATGTCATATAATGCAATTGATAGCTTAAATTGGCCTGTTGAACTGACTTCTGAAAAAAAAATTACTTGGTCTCAAATTTTAGTAAGAAATCCGTTCGTAACTCCTTCGGTGATGTTAAAACGTGACATCCCTTTTCGTTTTTTTGAAGGAAAGCGTCACTTAGATGATCATCTTCTTTGGATTGAAATAATTTATGCAGATTTATTGACCATTAAGTTAAACACTGACTTGGCCGCAGTATATAAACCAATGTATGGGGCATCTGGACTAAGTTCGAATATGTGGCTGATGGAGAAAGCAGAACTTTTTAATTACAAATACCTTTACCATAAGAAAAAGATTAAGTTTTACCAGTATGCTCTTTTGCAATGTTTTTCTTTAGCTAAGTTTTTTAGACGGTTATTGATTGTGCACTTATTTAGGTAATTGTTTATATGCTGTTTATCAGAGTACGTTAATAATCTGAGATATTTATTAGTCTCATTTAAAAAGTAATGTTTTTTATTCAAATAAACTGGTAAGTAATTTTAGTTAATATCTAAACACAGTAGTATGGTTATGATCATAAAATTTTTTATGATCATAAGTCTGTCCGCAAAAATAAAGAAACAAGATAAATGTCTCAGTCAATCAGTATTTCTATTGTCAGTCATGGCCAAGCAGAACTCGTTAAACAGCTTTTGGCTGATTTGGATGGGTTGGTCAACAAAACTGTAATAAAAGAAATCATTCTTACATTGAATATGCCAGAAGAAGCAGAATTTACAGTCGCAAATTTGCCTATTCAAATCATTTACAATAGTTTCCCCAAAGGCTTTTCCTCAAATCACAATACTGCATTCGATCGGTCAACTGGAGATTATTTTTGTGTTCTTAATCCGGATATACGTTTGGTTGATAATCCTTTTTTAGTGTTGTTAGAAAATATTCAAGAATTAAAGCTTGGTATGATTGCGCCAATGATAGTTGATTCAAAGGGGCATCCCGAAGACAGTGTTCGAAAGTTTCCAACAGTTGGACGATTAATAAAACGTCTCATTAATGGTAAACATGATACTTATTCTTTTTTCAAAAAAGATGAAGTGTTTTACCCTGACTGGGTCGGTGGAATGTTTATGTTATTTGATAGAAAAGCCTATCAGGCAGTAAAAGGTTTTGATCAAGGTTATTTTCTTTATTATGAGGATGTAGATATCTGTGTGAGGTTATGGCAAAAAGACTTTCCTATTGCCGTATTACCACAAACACAGGTGATCCATCAGGCCCAAAGACAGAGCCATAAGCAGTTAAAATATTTACGTTGGCACCTTGTAAGTATGCTTCGTTTTTTTATCAAGCACACTGGTCGTTTGCCTAAAACCCTCACGCGAAATTAGGAAGGTGCTTTCAATGGATTTAGCTAAAGCAAGGCAAACTAATGCGAGATCGGTCTATCGAGTAAATATACCGAAAAACAATAACCTTGATCTTTTACGTTTCAGTTTTGCTTTTGTTGTTTTTCTAGTACATGCCTATCATTTATCTGATGTCGCGAGTCTTTCGTTATTTGACACTTTATTTTCAGCAAAAATGGCTGTTGAGTGCTTTTTTGTAGTGAGCGGATTTTTAATCTTTATGAGCTACGAGCATTCCAGTAGCTTGAATCGATACTTCGAAAAGCGAGTCCGACGGATATATCCAGCCTATTTTTCCGTGGTAGTGATTTGTGCCATATTTGGCTCGTTACTAAGCACTTACAGTTATTCAGAGTATTTTCTCAGTTCTGAGCTTTACCGTTACCTAATTGCTAATTTGGTGTTCTTGAATTTTATTCAACCAGATCTGCCAGGAGTGTTTTCAGAAAATTCATTAGCTGCTGTGAATGGCGCGCTGTGGACCCTTAAAATCGAAGTCATGTTTTATTTAAGTGTGCCGATCTTTGTTTGGCTGTTTCGTAAGATTGGTCTGTGGCAGGGACTGACACTTTTATATTTTGCATCCTTTATTTATAGCTTTTGCATGCAACTACTTATTAACAAGCATGGTGGTATTTTTATTGAATTACAAAGGCAGCTTCCTGGTCAGCTGATGTTTTTTATTGCTGGAGGAGCTCTGTATTATTCATTTGATTTTTAAAAAAACGCGACTCTGCTTTTGCTAATTGCCATAACAGCTTATGTCTTTGAGAGTCTGTTTCAAACTGGTCTTTTATATGCTGCGGCATTAGCCATCTGTGTAGTGTATTTTGGTTTTGTTTTCAAATACCTCGGTAATTTCGGTAAATATGGCGATTTTTCTTATGGTATTTATATTCTGCACTTTCCAATACTACAAACCTTTATTGCCTATCAACTGTTTACTGTATCGCCTATTTTAGCGATGCTTGTCACAATTATTGCGGTTCTATTCGCAGCTTATGTTATGTGGCATGGGGTTGAAAAAAAGTTGCTAAATAAATCTTCGTATTACCTGACGTCATTAGACGAACCAAGGAACAAATATGGTTACTGAAAATACACTAAAATGTTTTAAAGCCTACGATATTCGCGGCAAGTTGGGAGAAGAGCTTAACCCGGATGTAGCCTATCGAATTGGGCATGCTTATGCGAAACATCTCAATGCAAAAAAAGTGGTTGTCGGCGGAGATATCAGGCACACCAGTGAGCCGCTTAAGTTGGCTTTGGCTCAGGGCTTGATGGATGCTGGATCTGAGGTTATAGATATTGGAATGGTTGGCACAGAAGAAATTTATTTTGCGTCATTTTATCTGGATGTTGATGGCGGTATTGAAGTAACAGCTAGCCATAATCCGATGGACTACAACGGCATGAAGCTGGTTGGTCGAGGTGCCTTACCGATAAGTGGTGACAGTGGCTTGAATGATATTCGTGATTTGGCTGAGAAGTTAGTTTCACCTTTTGGTCAAGCTGCTGCTGTACCAACATCTGACGCCAAGACGATAAACAGTAAAAAAATGGACTACAGCTTTCATTGGGACGAGCAGGACAGTTCAGAAGTTATTACTACTAGTGAAGCTGCTTCATCGTCTGAAGAGTCTCCGCTTGAAGAATTGCCGAACAAAGCACTTTATCATCAACAATCCATTTTGGATCCATATGTTGAGCATCTACTGACCTATATTAACCTGACAAAACTCAACCCATTAAAACTGGTTGTGAATGCGGGTAATGGTGCGGCCGGACATGTCATCGATGCGATTGAAAACCAGTTTAAATCCGCTAACGTGCCGGTTGAATTTATTAAAGTACATCACGAGGCCGATGGCAGTTTTCCGAATGGTATTCCCAATCCATTGTTACCGGAAAATCGGGCAGCAACTGCTGATGCAGTTATCAGTAATAAGGCCGATATGGGAATTGCCTGGGACGGGGATTTTGACCGGTGTTTTCTTTTTGATGAAAATGGCCGGTTTATTGAGGGCTATTACATTGTCGGGTTATTGGCTGAAGCCTTTTTGCTCAAGTCACCAGGTGAAAAAATCATTCATGATCCCCGACTGACATGGAATACCATCGATCAGGTTGAAGTTGCGGGTGGCAAACCTATTCAATCCAAAACCGGCCATGCCTTTATCAAAGAG
The DNA here is from genome assembly GCF_004832235.1 of Methylophaga sp. SB9B. Taxonomy (NCBI): domain Bacteria; kingdom Pseudomonadati; phylum Pseudomonadota; class Gammaproteobacteria; order Thiotrichales; family Piscirickettsiaceae; genus Methylophaga; species Methylophaga sp. SB9B. The sequence continues at coordinate 274,153 of NZ_SSXS01000001.1, read as the reverse complement.
CGTATGCGTCTTGAAAATGCGGTTTATGGTGGTGAAATGAGCGCTCACCATTATTTCCGGGATTTTGCCTACTGTGATAGCGGCATGATTCCATGGTTGCTGGTAGCTGAATTAATCAGCGTAGCAGGTAAGCCTTTATCTGAACTGGTCAATGAGCGTATGGCGAAATATCCATGCAGTGGTGAAATCAACTATCGAGTAGCAGACGTCAGTGTCATTCTCGATAAAATTCTGAAACATTTTTCTACAGAAAACCCAGTGATTGATAGAACTGACGGAATCAGCCTAGAATTTCCTCAGTGGCGATTTAATCTCCGTTCTTCCAACACAGAACCACTTTTACGTCTGAATGTTGAATCTCGGGCTGATGAAGCGTTGATGAAAGCCAAAGTGGCCGAAATTGAAAAGATCATTCAGAGCTGATGCGAATCTTTGTTACTGGTGCGACAGGATTTGTCGGAAAAGCTTTAGTGACTCAATTCGTTGCTGAAGGCCATCATGTCGTTGCGGCAGTTCGAGAGTATTCGAAAGTATTACCGACTAAAGTTGAGCAAAAACGGGTAGGTGATTTTGGCTTTCTGAGTGAATCAAATACTATCATCAATGTTCTTGATAATATTGATATGGTTATTCATACAGCAGCACGTGTTCATATCATGAAAGATAGTTCGGCTGATCCCATAGAAGAATTTCGGAAAATAAATGTATACGCCACTGTGGAACTTGCCCAGCAAGCGGCCAGGGCAGGGGTAAAAAGGTTCATTTATCTAAGCTCGATTAAAGTTAACGGCGAATCAACAGATAATCGACAGCCTTTTAGTGAAACAGATGATCCCGCTCCTGAAGATGCCTATGGACAATCAAAGCTTGAAGCAGAAAAATTATTATTGGATCTAGCTAAGACTACATCCATGGAAGTTGTGATTATTCGGCCACCACTCATCTATGGTCCGGGTGTGAAAGCTAACTTCGCCAGTATGATTAAAATCATTAATAAAGGTATACCTCTTCCTTTTGGTGCTATTTCCAATCAACGATCCATGTTGGCTATTGATAATCTAGTGAGCTTTATAAGACTCTGCATGACGCACCCTGCAGCAACTAATCAGGTTTTTCTGATTGCTGATGGGGAAGATGTTTCTACAACGACATTGTTGAGACGGTTAGCTGAAGCGTATATGCGTCCACCAAGACTAATACCTGTTCCCCTATCTTGGATGAATTTTTTTGCCAGACTTATTGGCAAACAGATGATCACTGATCGTTTGTTTGGCAATTTGCAGATCGATACTAGTAAAGCCCGAGAGTTATTAGGGTGGAAGCCAGTGATCACCATGAAACAACAACTTAACAAAATGGCTGAGTTAAATAGAAATTCTTCCTTTCAAAAACACTAACACGAGTATTTCATGACCCAAGTAGTTATCCGTTTACTGGATATTGTTTTTTCTATGGTTGGATTATTGATTGGTTTGCCAATTTTATTAGTTCTGATCGTTGTTGGTTGGTTCGATACTGGCTCGCCCATTTTTCGTCAGCAACGGGTAGGTCGCTATCAAAGGCCTTTTACATTGGTCAAATTTCGCACCATGCAGAAAGATACTGCCCATGTCGCCAGTCATCTGGCAAATGCATCATCAATTACTTCCTTTGGGCGTTTTCTTCGCAGAACCAAGCTAGATGAATTGCCTCAATTATGGAATGTGTTGAAAGGTGAAATGAGTTTGGTTGGTCCAAGACCATGTTTGTTCAATCAAATTGAATTGATTGAGGAGCGAGATACAAGAGGTGTATTTAAAGTAAGACCAGGTATCACCGGTTTAGCTCAAGTAAATGATATAGATATGTCGACGCCAGAATTACTGGCAAAAACAGATGCTCAGATGATTCAGAACATGAGTGTCATGTATTATCTAAGTCTTATCCTTCAGACGGTTTCAGGGAAAGGGACGGGCGATAGAGTTGGAAAAAATCACTAGCAATGGTCATGAACTGGCTTATAACTCGTAGTCATTAATTTGATCGTCAAAATATTAAGTAAGCCCATTGTAGGTTTCATTTCATTACGAAGAGCGAATCGCAACTAATTTGTTAGCAAACATAAGAATGGACTTTCTTAACGAAAACCATTTGCACTGCAATTTTTCATGTGAACCACATCTCAAAATTGGACAGGATTATTTCCTATTTAATATTTTTGCCAATTTCCCCTATGGAATAAATCTAACAAATTATTTTATTCTTTGATTGCAGCTCGGATGAGCTGAATTCAATTAATACAAGGAGCATGGAAAGATGTTTAAGAAATGGATTATTTCTTTATTGTTGGCGTTTTCACTATCTTCATTCGCTGCATTTGCAGCAGATAAAATCAATATCAATACAGCATCAGCTGATGAGTTACAGTTGCTGAATGGTGTGGGACCATCTACTGCCAATGCTATCGTGCAATATCGTGAGCAAAATGGCGCTTTTGCCAGTGTCGAAGAGCTGGTGAATGTTAAAGGCGTTGGTGAAAAGAAGGTGGCTGGTTTAGCAGAGCAGGTAACGGTATCTGACTGAACTATAGTTATTAAGATTGAAGAAGGTGAGGCTAAATACCTCACCTTTTTTTATGTGAGTTTAAAAAGCGACAGATGTAGAGACAACCGATTCCGCTTGTATCACCAGCTTGTCTTTCAGGTCTTCATTCAGGTTTTGCTTTTCTGCTTCAGTTAAAGCATGGTCATCGCTGTTGGTAATGAAAAATACGTCTTCCACCTGATCCCCCAAAGTCACCATTTTGGCATTTATAACTTGAATCTGATGCGTTAGAAAAACTTGTGCGACGGCAGAGAGTAATCCTGGCCGATCGTGGGTATATAACTCCATAACGGTATGGTCTAGCTGTGAGTTGGTCGAAAAATTTATAACGGGTTCAGTTTTAAACAATTTGGAAATACGCGGCATTAGTTGCGGTTTGTACCCAGAGGTCAGCTCTTCACGGGCAAGTTGTTTGTTTAGCGCACTAATGATGTCTTCGTAGCGTTGTTGAGCCCCATTCAGGATAAAGGTATTTAGTGCTTTTCCGTCACTGCTGATATTGATTTTTGCATCCAGAATATTCAACTGCAATTGTTCCAGGCAGGCGGTCATAGCGGCAAACAAGCCACAACGATCATTTGCGAAAATAAATAATTCGAGGGTGTGTTGATCATTATGTTGGCGTACCAGAATCAGTGGTTCTTGATCGGGTTTTTCTAAGCGACCATTGCTCTGCCAGACGATTTCATCAACTGTGTGTCGCAGAAAATAATCCAGATCGTATTCATGCCATAAAGTTGTAATTTTTTCATCAGCCCAGCCCATTTCAACCAGCTTATCCAGAGCAAGCTGGTATTTTTTGAGACTCTTTTCCTGGGTGTTTTTGGCTTGGACTTCTGTGTGTTCAAGCCATTGATAGGTACTGTGATACAACTGTTTGAGCAGTGAATCACGCCAGCCATTCCACAAGTTATTGTTGGTTGCCCGAATATCCGCGACGGTTAACAGATATAAATGATTTAAGCGATTGACGCTGCCGACCAGTGCAGCAAAGTCCTGAATAACTTCGGGATCTTCCAGATCTTTCTTTTGGGCAGTAGAGGACATCGCTAAATGATGACGAACCAGAAAGGTGACTAAGCTGGTGTCGTAATCACTCAAATTATGCTGAGTACAAAATTGTTCTGCGTCCTGCACCCCCAAAATACTGTGATCCCCACCACGCCCTTTGGCAATATCGTGATAAATACCGGCAATGTAGAGTAATTCGGGTTTAGGCAGTTGATGAAATACTTCGGAGCATAATGGAAATTCATCTTTGAATTCGGGGCAGGAAAAACGCCGTAAATTACGCACCAGAAACAAGGTATGTTCATCGACTGTATAAGCGTGAAATAGATCATGCTGCATCTGGCCAACAATTCTGCCAAATTCTGGCAAGTAAGCACCTAATACACCGAGCTGATTCATCCTGCGAAATTCATGGGTCACGCCTTTAGGTTGACGAATGATTTCCATAAACAAGCTGCGATTTTTGATATCAGCACGAAAGCGTTCATCGATTAAATGCAGATGCGCATGGATCTGACGGATGGTCGAGGTGCGAATACCTTTAATATGTGGATTTTGTTGCAGGATTAAAAACACTTCCAGCAATGCATAGGGATAGTAAGCAAACATACCGGAATTGATGGTTTCCAGATAGCCGTTATGCGATTGGAAGCGACGGTTTATCGGTTCAATATCCCGTGGCTCGTCAGCCAGAATGATATTTTCTTCAAACAGCTGCAACAGCAAGGCATTCATCTGACTTACCGCACGAACTGTCCGGTAATAATCTTTCATGAAATGCTCAACGGCCATCCGGCTGTTGGTTTCAACGTAACCTAACTGTTTCGCCAGTTCACGTTGATGATCAATCATCATTTTTTCTTGTTTTCGGCCGACCAGATGATGCAATGCAAAACGTACCCGCCATAGAAAGCGGCGTGATTGCTGCAGAATGTCGAACTCACTTTCTGCAAGAAAACCTTTTGATTTAAGACCTTGCAGGTTACGAACATCAAAGTGTTGTTGGGCCACCCAATTAATGACCTGAATATCTCGCAGCCCGCCGGGTGATTCTTTGAGATTGGGTTCAAGATTATTGCCGGTATCGTTGTATTTATGATGGCGCTGGATTTGCTCTTGTTTTTTACGCTCGTAAAAAAGCCGGTTATCCCAGGTTTTGTTAGAAACCGTCAATTGTTGCAGCTGCTCAAACAAGATTTTATTACCGGATAAAAACCGTGCTTCCAGTAGATTGGTGGCAATAGTGATGTCATCTTCGGCTTGCTGACGGCATTCACTAATGGTGCGAACACTGTGACCTATCTCCAGGCCAATATCCCATAGTTGAGTCAGAAAAGTTGATAATTCAGCTGGTGGTGTTTCGGCTACTGAATCATCTAATAAAACCAGTAAATCGATATCAGAGTGGGGATGTAATTCGCCGCGACCATAACCACCCACAGCGATCAAACTGACCGTGGTTTCCGACGCCAGATTTTTTTGCCATAAAAATTGCAGCACTTCATCGACAAAATGCGATTGTTGATGAACCAGCCAATCAATATCAGCTTGGTCTTCAAAAAAGCATTTTTTTAAATGCTGTGAGGCTTGGGCGAGAATATCTCGACAGCCAATTGCATTATCTGTCTGGCCAAATTCCCAAACAGATTGTGCAGAAATTGCCATTATTGGAGGCTCCTATGAGCGTTCTTCATCCCGAAGGGTTAAGATTTCATGACCGTCTTCTGTCACCAGAATAGTGTGTTCCCATTGTGCGGACAAAGAACGATCTTTGGTAACCACGGTCCATCCATCGGGCAACTGTCTGACATGGCGTTTACCGGCATTAATCATCGGTTCGATAGTAAAAGTCATGCCAGCTTGTAAAGTCATTCCGGTATCTGGCGAACCATAATGTAAAACCTGAGGTTCTTCATGAAACACCTGACCGATACCATGCCCGCAATATTCTCTGACAACCGAAAAATTCTCTCTCTCTGCGTGCTGTTGAATAGCATGACCAATATCACCTAATTTGATGCCCGGCTTGACCATATCAATTCCGATCAACATACATTCACGGGCGACTTTAGATAGACGTTGAGCCAGAATAGAGGTTTTGCCTATATGAAACATTTTGCTGGTATCACCGTGATAACCATCTTTGATAACAGTGATGTCGATATTTATGATATCGCCGTCTTTGAGTTTTTTATCTCCGGGAATACCATGGCAAATCACATGGTTGACCGAGGTACAAATAGACTTTGGAAAACCGTGATAATTCAGCGGGGCAGGAATGGCCTTTTGCTCGTTAACAATATAATCATGGCAAATGGTATTTAGTTCATCGGTAGTAATGCCCGCAACCACATGTGGTTCGATCATGGTCAAAACATCCGCGGCAAGTTTGCCTGCCACACGCATTTTTTCAATTTCTTCGGCTGTTTTAATGGTCACGCCCATGCCAGATCCTGATTGCTGTTAACGGTAAAAAGACAAGACATAGTTTGCCGTAAAAACCAGTCAACTGCCAGCTAAGTGGCGGAATCAAAGCGATATAGTGATGGTGCTTTGTTTTAGTTGCTAACTGTGGAATAATATGCGCGCCTTAGCAAAGGCAAAATCACACACGTGCCGACACAGTTTTCGGGGTGCTGTCTGAAAATTCAGATCAGTCGATAGCTGGGGTACGTGGAGGTTTAACCCCATATATATAGGTATAAAAATGGCTAAAATTACAATGCGCCAAATGCTTGAAGCTGGCGTTCACTTCGGTCACCAAACACGTTACTGGAACCCAAAAATGGGTCCTTTCATCTTTGGTAAACGTAACAATATTCATATCGTGAACTTAGAGCACAGTCTGCCTATGTTCAACGACGCACTCAACTACGTCAGCAAACTGGCTTCAAAAAAAGGCCGTATTCTGTTCGTTGGCACCAAGCGTGCTGCGCAGGATGCTATCCGTGAAGATGCTGAACGTTGTGGCATGCCTTACGTCAACCGTCGCTGGTTAGGCGGCATGCTGACAAACTATCAAACCGTTCGCCAATCAATCAAACGTCTTGAAGCAATTCAAGCAATGATTGAATCAGGTAAAACTGAAGGTTTGAAAAAGAAAGAAGTGCTTAACCTGTCTCGCGAACAAGAGAAACTGGAAAAAAGCATCGGTGGTATCAAGAAAATGGGTAACCTGCCGGATGCTTTATTTGTAATCGACGTTGATCATGAACGCATCGCGATTCAAGAAGCCAACAAACTTGGCATTCCAGTAATCGCAGTTGTTGATACCAACAGTAATCCTGATGGTGTTGATTACGTTATTCCTGGCAACGACGATTCAATGCGCGCTATCCGCCTGTATACAGCAAACATTGCTGATACCATTCTGGAAGGCCGTGCATCTGTCACCACCGCTGATGCTGGTGATGAGTTTGTTGAAGTTGCGCAAGAAAATGCTCCAGCTGCAGCTGAATAAGCTCGGCTAATGACTTAAGCAGGCTCGCTGAAAAGCGGGCCTGTGTCGTATGTGTGGTCTGAAAAAGACCGTTCACAAAAATTGATTTTTAAGGGTTACAAAAAATGGCTATAACTGCAGCTTTAGTAAAAGAACTGCGTGAGCGTACTGGCTCCGGCATGATGGAATGCAAAAAAGCATTGGTAGAATCTAACGGCGATATCGAAGTAGCGATTGAAGAAATGCGTAAATCTGGTCTGGCTAAAGCCGACAAAAAATCAGATCGTGTTGCTGCTGAAGGCGTTATTGCAATCGAAACCAGTGCTGATAACAAACAAGCAGTAATGCTTGAAGTGAACTCAGAAACTGACTTCGTGGCAAAAGCCGATGATTTTGTTAATTTCGTTGATGCTGTTGCGAAGAAAGTGCTTGAAGCTCAACCTGCTGATCTAGACGCGTTATTGCAATTATCATTAAGCAATGGTGAAAGCATCGATACTGTTCGCCAATCATTAGTCGCAAAAATTGGTGAAAACATTCAAATTCGTCGTTTTACGTTGATGAATGCAGAAGCTGGCGTCATTGGTGCCTACCGTCATGGTGATCGCATCGGTACTTTGGTTCAATTAAACGGTGGCGATGAAAGTCTGGCGAAAGATTTGGCAATGCATGTTGCTGCCAGCCGCCCGCAAGCAGTTTCGGCTGCTGAATTGCCAGAAGAATTATTGCAAAAAGAACGCGATATCGTGGCAACTCAAGCACGTGAAAGCGGCAAGCCTGAAGCGATTGTTGAAAAAATGATCGAAGGCCGGATGAGCAAGTTTGTTAACGAAATCAGCCTGCTGGGCCAAGCGTTTGTTAAAGATCCAGATGTTACCGTTGAAAAACTGGTCAAACAAGCTGGTGCAACAGTTGAAGGCTTTGCCTGTTTTGAAGTTGGTGAAGGCATCGAGAAAAAAGCAGATAACTTTGCTGAAGAGGTTATGGCTCAGGCACGAGGAAATTAAATTATGACAACATCGGGAAGTCAGCCAGTTTACAAGCGTATTCTGCTCAAGCTGAGTGGTGAGGCTTTAATGGGAAGTGCCGAATACGGCATTCAACCCGAGGTGATTTCCCGATTTGCCCAAGAAATATCTGAACTGAATGCCCAAGGTGTTCAGCTGGGTATTGTGATCGGTGGTGGCAATATTTTCCGTGGTGCTGGCCTTGCGGCTAGTGGAATGGATAGAGTCAGTGCCGATCACATGGGCATGTTGGCAACGGTATTAAATGCGCTGGCACTGCAGGATGCTTTGGAACGTAATGGAACATTCTGTCGTGTCATGTCTGCAATCCGTATACATGAAGTGTGTGAAGATTATTTGCGTCGTCGGGCGATTCGTCATTTGGAAAAAGGCCGTGTAGTGATTTTTGCTGCCGGTACTGGTAATCCATTTTTCACTACCGATTCAGCAGCCAGTTTACGTGCGGTTGAAATTGGTGCTGAACTGATGCTCAAAGCCACCCAGGTTGACGGTGTTTACAATGCGGATCCGCGGAAAAATCCAGATGCTGTTCGTTACGATACTTTATCGTACGATGAAGTCATTAATAACCGTCTCGGCGTGATGGATACTACTGCTGTAGTCATGTGTCAGGAACAGAAAATGCCTTTACGGGTATTTGATGTTCATCGTTACGGCAATCTGACTGACATTGTGTACGGAAAAAATGTTGGAACATTGGTTAAATAGGACAAATCATGATTAATGATATTCAAAAAGATGCAGCAGACCGGATGCAAAAAAGTGTTTCCGCTCTGAGCACTGCACTGGCGAAAATTCGTGCCGGACGAGCACATACCAGTTTATTAGATCATGTCACAGTGCCATATTACGGTTCTGACGTTCCATTAAGTCAGGTTGCCAGTGTTGGTATTGAAGACTCAAGAACACTTACAGTGGCACCTTGGGAAAAAAATATGGTGTCAGTGATCGAAAAAGCCATCATGACATCTGATTTGGGCGTCAATCCAAATAGCGCTGGCATGACCATTCGTATTCCGATCCCTCCATTAACCGAAGAACGTCGTAAAGATTTAGTTAAAGTTGCTAAATCTGAAGCTGAAAATGCTCGTATTGCGGTGCGTAACATTCGTCGTGATGCCAATGGTAGCTTGAAAGATTTATTAAAAGACAAGGCAATTTCTGAAGACGAACAGCGTGGGGCAGAAGAAGCCATTCAAAAGTTAACCGATAGCACCATCAAACAGATTGACGAAGTGCTGGCAGAAAAAGAAACTGATTTGATGGCGGTCTAAGCCATTTCGGTTTAGCCATTATTGATGAAATCTTCCAGCCGTTCTATCCCCAGACACATTGCCATCATCATGGATGGCAATGGTCGCTGGGCAAAACAACGGCTACAACCCCGTTTTATGGGACATCGTGCAGGTGTCAGAGCAGTGGAAGGGATTGTTAAGCACTGTGTTGCTACCGGTGTTGAAGTCCTTAGTCTGTTTGCCTTCAGTAGTGAAAACTGGCGTCGGCCCGGCAAAGAAGTTAATTTGTTGATGGAGTTATTCAGTCACGCCTTGGATAACCAGGTCAAACGTCTGCATAAAAATAATATCCGTCTGAACATTATTGGTGATATCGGCCGGTTTTCGGATTCATTGCAACAACAAATTGCCGATGCAACAACGTTAACCGCTGCTAATGACGGTTTGATTTTGAACATTGCTGCCAACTATGGCGGACGATGGGATATTACTCAATCGGTTCGGCAGATTGCTGACAAAATTAAGTCTGGCGCACTACAACCCGAACAAATTGATGAAACGCTTATAGCCAGTCATCTGGTGACTGCTGAACTACCTGAACCGGATTTGTTTATTCGTACTGGTGGGGAGCAACGCATCAGTAACTTCCTGATGTGGCAACTCGCTTATACCGAGTTGTATTTTACTGAGAAGCTTTGGCCTGAATTTAACGCGCAGGATTTGGACGCAGCAATTGAGTCTTTTTCCAGTCGCGAACGTCGTTTTGGTCGAACATCAGAACAACTTACGGGGCAAGAAGATGCTTAAACAGCGTTTATTAACTGCCGCAGTGCTAATCCCAATCGTTATTTTGGCAATATTGTTATTACCCAGTATTGGCTTTATCGCTTTATTAGCTGTTATTGCCTTGATGGCAATGTGGGAATGGCTTTCCATGGCAGCAATGAAGCCTCTTACTAAAGTTTTATCAAGTGTGTCGTTTCTTGCCGTGCTAGTGGTGTTGTTTACCATGGCAGACATACAAAATGTTCTGCTGACTGGTTTAGTTTTCTGGTTACTCACCAGCCTCATCATTGTTTTATTTGCTCATCGACCTTTACCTGGATTTCTAGCACGCTGCTTTCATAACAAATTATTCACCTATCTGCTAAGTATGCTGGTCGCGCTGTTGTTTGTTTATAGCGCGGTATGGCTGCATGGACTGGCCAACAATGGGCCAGTTTTAGTGCTATATGTTCTGGTCAGTGTTTGGCTGGCAGATACTGGAGGCTATTTCGCTGGTAAACGTTGGGGAAAACACGCTTTAGCTACTGCCATTAGTCCGAATAAAACATTGGAAGGACTGGCTGGAGCAATGATATTGGTCGCTGTATGGAGCGTGATAGCCTATCTCATGGGTATTGCTGCAAATTTATCACTGATAGTCTGGATAGGTATCAGTCTGGTAACTGGACTGATTTCAGTCAGTGGGGATCTATTTGAGAGTCTGTTTAAACGCAGCTATCAGATAAAAGACAGTGGTCATTTACTACCGGGTCATGGCGGAATGCTGGATCGGGTTGATAGTTTGTTAGCCGCAGTTCCATTCTTTGCCGCATTAATGTGGCTGACAGGTCAATTCTGATGCAGCGCGTTACTATCCTTGGCTCTACAGGGTCAATTGGCATCAGCACCTTAGACGTATTACAACGTAATCCTCATAAATATCGTGTCTACGCACTTGCAGCAAATAAATCAGTTGATGGATTGTTTGAACAATGCCAACAATTTAAACCTGCAGTCGCCGTGATGTTATGCCCTGAGTCGGCTGCACAGCTCGAAGAGAAGCTTCGCAATGCTGGATTAGCCATTAAAGTGCAAAGCGGCATGCAAGCGCTGGAAATGATCTCAAGCACTGAAGAAACTGATGTTGTGGTCGCCGCAATAGTCGGGGCTGCCGGTTTACTGCCGACGTTGGCCGCAGCCAAAGCAGGTAAACGAATCTTGCTGGCCAATAAAGAAGCTCTGGTAATGAGCGGCGCCTTATTGATGAGTGAAGTCCAGGCGAATAATGCTGTTTTGTTGCCTGTTGATAGTGAACATAATGCTATATGGCAATGTATGCCAGTAAGCGATACTCAGCAGTATCATTTTGAAAATAAAGGCATCCGCCGCATTATCCTTACAGCATCTGGTGGACCGTTTCGTGATTGGAATATTGCTGATTTAGAAGATGTAACGCCTGAACAAGCTGTAGCGCATCCCAATTGGTCGATGGGGCAGAAAATCTCAGTTGATTCCGCCACCATGATGAATAAAGGGCTAGAGGTCATTGAAGCCCATTGGCTGTTTGGAATGTCGAGTGACAAGATTGAAGTCGTATTACATCGGCAAAGTATTATTCATTCAATGGTGGATTACGTTGATGGATCGGTATTAGCGCAAATGGGCAATCCTGATATGCGCACGCCTATTGCCAATACTTTGGCCTGGCCGGAACGTATTGACTCAGGAGTCGAGGCGCTGGATTTAGTCAAAGCAGGACGACTTGATTTTGCAGCAGCGGATTTTGAACGTTTTCCCTGCTTGGCTCTCGCGTATCAAGCTTTAAAGGCTGGTGGAACCAGTACCGCTATCCTCAATGCTGCCAATGAGGTGGCTGTTGAAGCATTTTTGAATCGTCAGATTAAATTTACCGATATTGCTCGGATTATCGCTGAGGTTTTAGAGATAATTCCCTCAACAGCTGCAGATTCATTGGAGCAAATATTGTCAGCCGATGAAATGGCCAGAAAAGTGGCTCATCAACAAATGCAGGTTTTATGCAATCACTGATATTTTTCATCATCGCACTGAGCTTGCTGGTCGTTATCCATGAGTTTGGACATTACTGGGTGGCACGCGCTGCGGGGTAAAAGTATTACGTTTTTCGGTTGGCTTTGGACAAAAACTCTGGTCAAAACAATTAAAAAATGGCACTGAATTTGTTATAGCAGCCCTTCCTTTAGGTGGCTATGTAAAAATGCTGGATGAAAGGGAAGCGCCAGTAGCCGAGAATGAACTGGAGCAAACCTTTAATCGCCAGCCTTTGAGAAACAGAGTGGCGATTGTTTCTGCTGGACCTATTGCTAACCTGTTATTTGCCGTGTTTGCCTACTGGATGATTATGGTCATCGGTGTGCCGGGTATGAAACCGATTATTGCAGAAGTCACTGCAAATTCACCGGCCGCTGCAGCGCAATTGTATGCGGGCGAAGAGATCATTGCCGTCAATGGTAAAGCTACCCCAACCGTCAATAGCTTGTTTCAGCAATGGTTAAGATTGGCCCAGTCCGGTGAGACTATCACCCTGACCACTCGTAGTGCTGATGTCGAAACGAATAAACAGCTGACTTTACCCAAGCTTGGATTAGATGATGCAGGGTCATTATTCAATCAGATTGGCATAACCACTGTACAACCTGAAATGCCACCGGTTTTAGGTAATATTGTGGCCGATAGCCCCGCAGAAAAAGCCGGTCTCCAAGCGGGAGATGAATTAATTTCAGCCGACGGCAAAACACTGTCGAGCTGGCAGGACTGGGTCAGCTTAATTCAAAGCAATGCAAGTAAGGCGATGAATATTGAAATTCTTCGCAATGGCGAGATTCAGCAACTCGTTATTACCCCTGTAGCAGATGAAAATGGTATTGGTCGAATAGGGGCGGCAGTCAATACGGATGCATATGAAATTCCCGCTGAATTAAGATCTGAATTACGCTATGGCCCATTGGCAGCTATTCCGCAGGCTTTTACTCAAACCTGGCAATTTAGTGTTACGACGTTGAGTGGCCTGTGGGGCATGTTAGTCGGTACTGTTTCCAGTGATAATCTTGGCGGACCCATTGCCATCGCACAGTTTGCCGGCGATTCAGCGCAGCAGGGCTTGATTGCCTTTATCAGTTTTTTAGCCATGATAAGTATCAGTTTAGGTATTTTGAACTTATTACCAGTGCCAGTACTTGATGGTGGTCATTTGCTGATGTATTTTTTTGAATGGATCCGCGGTAAACCCTTACCGGAGTCGGTACAAATCCAAGGACAAAAAATAGGATTATTTTTGATTTTGCTGCTAATGGTATTCGCTTTTACAAATGACATCGTTCGACTCATTGGCTAATGCGCACATTGCAGGTACACTTACGATTTCTTCGGCTGACTGACTGTAAAATAACAATGAAACAAATCATCACAGCATTGACGCTCATCTGGTTATCCTCCGCAGCTTGGGCCGAGGAATTTATCATCAAAGATATCCGGGTGGAGGGTTTACAAAGGATCTCCGCAGGCACGGTTTTTAACTTCTTGCCAGTTAGGGTTGGCGATGAACTGACAGAGAATGATGTCAGAGGCATTATTCGCTCACTGTTTAAATCAAAATACTTTAATGATGTTGAAGTTGAGCGTGATGATGGTGTCTTGGTTATCAAAGTCAGCGAGCGTCCTGCGATTTCCAGTATTGAGTTTGTCGGTAACAAAGATTTGGACAGTGATGAACTGACTAAATCATTACGTCAGATTGGCTTTGCAGAAGGTCAAGTTTTTGAACAAGCCATGCTGGAAAGGGTTGAGCTGGAATTGCAACGTCAGTATTTCAGCCGTGGTAAATACGGCGTCACCATTGATTCTGAAGTTACTCCCTTGTCGCGCAACCGAGTAGCCGTTCGTATCAATATGGCTGAGGGCGTGGTTGCCACCATCGGTGAAATTAATATTGTTGGTAATAATTCTTATGATGATGAAGAGCTGCTCGGTGAATTTGAGTCAACTACCGGTGGCTGGTTATCTTCATTAACCAAAGACAATCAATACTCGCGCCAAAAACTATCTGCTGATCTTGAATCACTTCGTTCATTTTATCTGGACCGTGGTTACGTTGACTTCACCGTAGAGTCAACGCAGGTAACGATTTCTGATGACAAAAAACAGATGTTCATTACCATTAATATTGCAGAAGGCGAACGTTATAAAATTAATGAAGTAAGACTAGCCGGTAACCTTATTGTGCCGGAAGAAGAGTTATTTGATCTGGTCACCATTCGTAAGAATTCTGTGTTCTCTCGAAAAGCAATAACTTCAAGTTCTGAAAGATTGACAGATCGTTTGGGTAATGATGGTTATGCGTTTGCCAACGTAAATGCTGTTCCGGACATTGATCGCGCTACCCGCGAAGTTAATCTCACTTTCTTTGTTGACCCAGGTCGTCGTGCTTATGTTCGCCGCATTAATATTTCTGGTAATAGTAAAACCCGTGACGAAGTTTTACGTCAGGAAATGCGTCAACAGGAATCGGCATGGATCTCAACCGGACAGGTCGAGCGTTCGCGTGAACGAATTGCCCGTTTAGGCTATTTTGAAGATGTTAACGTTGAGACATTGCCTGTAGCAGGAACATCCGATCAAGTTGATCTTGATTTTAATGTGACAGAAATGGCATCAGGTAGTTTGTCTGCTGGTATTGGTTATTCGCAATCTGACGGCATTATCTTTAACGCCAACGTGACCCAAAGAAACTTCTTTGGTAGTGGTAAACACGTTAGTTTTGGTTTTAACAACAGCCGAGTGAACACGGTTTACAGTTTTGGTTATACCAACCCGTTTGCTACGGTTGATGGCATCAGTCAGGGCTTTAACCTGTTCTATCGTGAAACAGATGCCTTTGAGGCTAATATAGCCAGCTATACTACTGACGTGTTTGGTGGTGATATTAACTTTGGTATTCCGATTTCTGAGAATAACCGCGTTAACCTTGCGTTTGGTTATGAAAATACTCAATTGGATATACCGAGTGATAATCTCATAACCCGTTATGATGATTTTATTGCACAGGAAGGTGATTCATTTCATGCGTTTCCTGTGACAGTTGGTTGGTCAAGTGATACGCGCAATAATGCTATCTTACCGACCCGAGGGATGTCGCAAAGTGTTTCTGCAGAAGTTGCCACTCCAATCGGTGATTTACAGTATTACAAGCTGCGCTACCGTAATAACTGGTATACCCCTTTAAACGAAACCTTTACCTTTGCCATGAAAGCAGATCTTGGTTACGGTAAAGCGTACGGTGACACGGAACAATTTCCTTTCTTCCAGAACTTTTATGCTGGTGGTATCCGGAGTGTACGTGGTTTTAGAGCGAACACTTTGGGCGTCAGAGAAGACGATCGCCCTCTCGGTGGTAACCTGATGGTTACTGGTGGAGCAGAGGTTATTTTCCCAATCCCATTTATGAAAAAAGCTTTACGCTCTTTCCGCTTGAGCACCTTCGTGGATGTGGGTAACGTATATGATGTCGATGAAAGCTTTGATGCTGATTTATTAAGATATTCTGCCGGTTTATCAGCAATCTGGATTTCACCATTTGGCGCAATGTCGTTTAGTATTGCTGCTCCGTTCCGTGATCAGCCTGATGATGAAACCGAAATATTCCAGTTTTCTCTGGGATCGACATTTTAAATTTAACTATCGGAGTTAAGAGTGAAAAACATCAAGATTGTTGGCCTGTTATTGGCATCTTTAATGGTCAGCCCTGTTTATGCAGCTGAAATGAAAATCGGCGTTGTTAACGCCAGTGTTGTATTAGATCAGTCTCCACAGAAAGAACGTGCTTTAGCAAGATTGGAAAAAGAATTTTCAACTCGCAGCAAATCACTCGAAAATAAGCTCAGAGAAGTTCGTGCAGCTCAGGATAAATTGAATCGTGATGCAGCCGTGCTAGGCAATGACGAACGTCAGGCCCAAGAACGTAAAATTATTAACGACCAACGTGAATTGAAACGTTTGCAAGATGAATACAGTGAAGACTTATCTATCCGTCGTAACGAAGAGTTGCGTAAGTTAGAAGAAGAAATCGCCGAAACTATCGTCGAACTTGCTAAAAAAGAATCTTATGACTTGGTACTTTATCAAGGCGTTATCTTTGCCAGTGAACGGGCAGATTTGACCGCTAAAGTGCTGGAAAGATTGAAAGCGAAATAAGAGTCATCGTGTGGTTTGGACGTTAGCACAAATAGCATCTGAAATTGGTGCGCAGCTGGTAGGAAATGCGGACAAAAAGATAACAGGTGTCGGTACCTTGCAAAATGCAAAGGATACCGACATCAGCTTTTTAGCCAATACCAAGTATCGTCAATATCTTAAATCTACTTCTGCCGGTTGTGTGATTGTCTCACCAGATGATTTGGCTGAGGTGAAAACCAATGCGTTGGTCATTGATGATACTTATGTTGCCTATGCTAGAGTTGCCTCGTTGTTATACCCTGAAGAACTGCCTGATAACGGTATTCATTCCAGTGTGGTGATTGGCGATAACTGTAATATCGCTAATTCTGCCAGGATTGCTGCACAGGTATTTATCGGCGCCAATGTTCAGATCGGTGACAATGTTGTTATAGGTCCCGGCTGCATTGTTGAAAATGATGTCAAAATTGGTGCTGATACCCGTTTGATGTCAAATGTGACGTTATGCCGAAAAGTTAGCATTGGTCAACGAGTTCGTATTCATCCCGGAGTGGTTATTGGTGCAGATGGTTTTGGTATAGCTAATGATAAGGGCAAATGGTTAAAGATCCCTCAGGTAGGTAAAGTTATTATCGGGGATGATGTAGAAATCGGTGCTAACACAACTATTGATCGTGGAGCAATTGATGACACTATCATTAGCAATGGGGTCAAATTGGACAATCAAATTCAAATTGGTCATAACGTTTTCATCGGTGAGCACACTGTGATTGCTGGTTGTGTAGGCATATCAGGGAGTACTCGTATTGGTTCTCATTGTGCTATTGGTGGTGGGACTGGGATAGCCGGGCATATTGAAATCACTGATGGGGTTCAATTAACAGGTATGAGCATGGTGACAAAGTCAATTATGACTGCAGGGACCTATTCTTCAGGAATTCCGGTAGAACCTACCAGAGATTGGCATCGAAACGTAGTTCGTTACAGACAACTAGATAAGTTAAACGACAAAATAAAACAATTAGAAGCCAAGTTGAATCAATGAATGTTTTCATTGTAAGCATACAGACTCGGCTTTACCGCAACAGTGTCTCAACGTAAGATTACTGCAAACAAAAATATAAATCCTAAAGGATAATCAGATTGAACACCATTGACATACATGAAATTCAACGCCTGTTGCCGCATCGGTATCCATTTTTATTAATTGACAGGGTGATTGAATTTACACCGGGTGAACATCTGGTTGGTATTAAAAATGTAACCTTTAATGAACCACATTTTACCGGACATTTTCCACAACGCGTGATTATGCCAGGAGTTTTAATCCTTGAGGCTTTAGCCCAGGCTACAGGACTGCTGGCATTTAAAACAGCTGATCAAATTCGTTCCGATGAGGCTCTTTACTACCTCGCAGGTATTGATAATGCCCGTTTTAAAAAACCCGTTGAACCTGGCGATCAACTTCGTCTAGAAGTAAAGTTAATTAAAAATAAGCGTAATTTATGGAAGTTTTACGGACAGGCGACTGTTGACGGAGAGGTCGTTGTCAGTGCGGATATTATGTGTGTTAACCAAGAAATGCCTTCGTGATTCATCAAACAGCCTTAATTGATCCCAGTGCGAAAATTGCCGATGACGTAGTTATCGGTGCGTATAGCATAATCGGAGCGAATGTTGAAATCGCTTCAGGTACAGAAATTGCCTCCCATGTGGTGATTAATGGTCCTACTAGAATCGGCCGCAATAACCGGATATTTCAATTTTCTTCTATAGGTGAAGAGCCTCAGGATAAGAAATATCATGGCGAACCTACTTTACTTGAGATTGGCGATAATAACCTGATCCGTGAATCAGTCACTATCAATCGTGGTACGGTACAAGGTGGAGGTATTACTAAGGTTGGCAGTAACAACTGGATCATGGCTTATGTTCACA
Source organism: Methylophaga sp. SB9B (assembly GCF_004832235.1). NCBI lineage: Bacteria > Pseudomonadati > Pseudomonadota > Gammaproteobacteria > Thiotrichales > Piscirickettsiaceae > Methylophaga > Methylophaga sp. SB9B. The sequence continues at coordinate 255,944 of NZ_SSXS01000001.1, read as the reverse complement.
TTGCCCATGATTGTATCATTGGTGACGACAATATCTTTGCCAACAATGCTTCGCTAGCCGGACATGTGATCGTTGATCAACAGGTTATTTTGGGTGGCTTCACTTTAGTTAGCCAATTCAATCACCTTGGTTCGCATTGTTTTAGTGCTATGGGCAGTGTCATTTCACGAAATGTACCGCCTTATGTCTTGGTTTCAGGTCATATGGCTGAACCAGTCGGTATTAATGTAGAAGGTTTACGTCGACGTTCTTTCACCGATACACAAATCCGCAATATTCGACAGGCATATAAATTGGTCTACCGTTCAGGCTTACGAATGGAGCAGGCTCGTGAGAAGTTGCAGGATATCCAACAGGAAGCAGCTGAGTTAGAGATCTTCATTGACTTTCTGGATAAACAACAAGGTGGAATCATCCGTTAGTATAACTAGAAGCTGAATTTCCTTTGTAACGACATTAAGTCGTTAGCATGCATCGAAAGGATAGTATGCATGCCCAAATCTACTCCGGTAGACTCATCTATGCTGCAAATGTTCTGACCGGAAATCCTGACTGCAATAGTACCCTATGCAAGCGGCAGAATAATCATCCAAACAATCTACGTGATATTAAAGCCGAATCAGTTAACAGAAAAACTCAACGCCTCATTAAGAAAAAAATATCTTATTGTTGATGTTTATAAATTTCAGATGTTTTACTTAATTCAAAATATTCATTAACTGAACTTTTAAACAATACAACTTAATTTTTATGTGTCTATAGGATGCAAAAGAACTGAGTCAGAGCTGGTTAGTACAATCAGCGAAGAAACACGTATAATCTGGCACTTTGATTCACTTATAAAACAGTGATGGCTTTACACATAATTGCTGTATGCAAGGAGTAAACGATGGATATCTACGCATCGGATGATGAAAAAGGCGAAGCGATAAAAAATTGGTGGCGTGAAAATGGCCGCTCAGTAGTTACCGGTGTGGTATTAGGTGGGGCTGTTATTTTTGGCGGCAGATATTGGATAAATTTCCAACAAGCTAAAACTGAGCAAGCTGCAGCAATGTATCAGCAAGTTCAGTTCAATATTAGCGAAGCGGATTTGACTGCTGCTGAAGATCTGACTCAAGAGCTCATGCAATCTCATTCCAAAACGCCTTATGCAGCATTTGCTGTCATTGAACTTGCCGCAGAACAAGTCCGCAATGATCAAGCCGCCGCTGCTTTGGAATATTTGAAATGGACAGCAGATAAAGCAAAGCTGACTGGCCAAAAAGATTTAGCCAGATTACGTATGGTGCGGGTTTTGATTGATCAAGGTGAATATGAACAAGCCATGCAACTAGCCCAGCAGTCAGCTTCAGCAGGCTTTACTTCTCTGTTTGCCGAACTGGAGGGCGATATTCATCTCGTCCAGGAGAATAAAGCAGAAGCTTATGAAGCTTATCGTAATGCTATCTCAAGCATGGATGCCGATGATCCCCGTAAGATTCTATTGGAAATGAAGCGAGATGATGCGGCTGTTATCAATGAAGGCTAATTTACTAAAAAACCTGTTTATCGGGATAGTTCTTACAGCTTTGGCTGGATGTGGAACGATTAAAGAGTTTTTTGCTGCAGATGCCTATGAAGCACCTCCTGCAGAACTAACGGAATTTCAAGTTGAATTTGAACCGAAAAATATCTGGTCCACCAATACTGGCGATGGGGCAAATACGGCCTATGCAAATATGGCTCCCTGGTTGCAAGGCAACTCAATTGTAACGGTTGATCATAAAGGAGATGTTCGTAGCCATAACATTGAAAATGGTCGACGCGAATGGCGTACTCGATTAAATATTTCAGTAGCCAGCGGTGTCGGTGGTGGAGAAGGACTCATTGTAGTTGGTGCCAGTCCGGTGAAGTTGTGGCTTTAGATGAATCCACCGGTAAAGAGCTCTGGCGTCAACGACTCAGTAGCGAGGTATTAGCTCCACCAAAAGTTGGTGGTGGTAGTGCTGTCGTTAGAACTGCTGATGGCCGTTTAACAGCTCTATCAGCTAGTAATGGCAACGTTCTCTGGAATTACCAGCGGGCAGTACCGTTATTGAGTTTACGTGGGGTAAGTGCCCCAATCATTGAAGGTCAAAGTGTTCTAGCGGGTTATGACAATGGGAAGTTAGTTGCACTTTCCCTTAATGATGGCAAAGTTATTTGGGATAGAAGTGTCGCAATTCCTAGTGGTCGAACTGAACTCGAAAGATTGGTTGATATTGATGCGGACCCAGTTATTCATAATGGTATTGTTTATGTTGTAGCTTTCCAAGGTAATCTCGCTGCCATGGATGTTGATACCGGACAAACGCTTTGGGATAGAGAAATGTCATCTACTTCCGGAATTGCCGTTGATCCTTTTAATGCAGTTTATGTCAGTGATGACCAGAGTTATTTATGGGCTATTGCTGATGGCACCGGTGATTCATTATGGCGTCAAACATTATTATTAAGACGCTCAATTTCTGCGCCGGTAATTGCTGGTGATAATGTTGTAGTAGGTGACTTTGAAGGCTATCTGCATTGGGTATCGCGTTCTGATGGACGTTTTGTTGCCCGCCAACGAATTGATAAAAATGCTATACGCAGCCAACCTATCGTTCGCGATGGTGTGCTTTATGTGATGACAACAGGCGGCAAGTTAACCGCCATCCGGATCCCTTAACTGTGAAACCTGTTATTGCCCTTGTTGGGCGGCCGAATGTTGGCAAATCTACATTATTCAATCGTCTGACCAAAACCCGTAATGCTTTGGTGGCAGATCATGAGGGTTTGACCCGTGATCGCATTTACGGCAATGCTCGGCATGATGAAGCTGAATTTATTCTTATCGACACTGGTGGCTTGACCGTACAGGGTGACGACATGTCAGATCTGATGCGTAAACAAGCCGAATTAGCGATTGTTGAAGCCGATCTGATCTTATTTTTAGTGGATGGTAAAGCTGGTGTGGTGCCGGCAGATGAACTCATTGCCAAGCAATTACGCAATGTCGGCAAACCGGTTTTATTGGTAATTAATAAAACTGAGAGCGAACAACGTGAACTAGCAGCCGCCGACTTTTATCGGCTTGGATTGGGTGAGCCAGAAGTTATTTCAGCAACCCAGGGTCGTGGTATCAGTAATTTAATGAATACCTTGATGCGCGACTTACCTGCTATCCGCATTGTTGAAACGGAAGAGGAAGAGGCTGAAGATGATACTTCGGGTGATATCCGACTAGCCGTTGTTGGGCGACCAAACGTTGGTAAATCGACGTTGGTTAATCGTCTGTTAGGTGAGGATCGTGTTGTTGCTTTTGATGAGCCTGGCACCACTCGTGACAGTATTTATATTCCCTTCGAGAAAGAAGGGACGAACTACATCTTGATTGATACTGCCGGTGTCAGACGTCGATCCAAAGTTTCAGAGGCATTGGAAAAGTTCAGTATTGTTAAAACATTACAAGCTATAGAAGCCGCCAATGTGGTGTTGTTAGTATTGGATGCACATGAAGGTATTGTTGATCAGGATTTGCATTTGGCCGGTTTGATTATTGAAAGCGGCCGGGCTGTGGTTATCGCGGTTAATAAATGGGATGGTCTTGAAAAACAGGAACGTGAGTGGGTCGCCACCAATATTGAACGTCGTCTGCCATTTTTAAGTTTTGCCAAAACCCATTTTATTTCTGCTTTACATGGCAGTGGTGTTGGCTTATTACTTAAATCCGTAAAAACAGCGTATGGCTCGGCTTTAGCTAAAATTCCGACGCCACAATTGACGAGAGTTTTAGAAGAAGCTGTTGCCGATCATCAGCCGCCTTTGGTTAACGGACGCCGGATTAAATACCGTTATGCTCATTTGGGCGGTAAAAATCCCCCACGCATAATTATCCATGGAAACCAGACTGAAGCTACACCAAATAGCTATCGACGTTATTTGGAAAATTATTTCCGCACTGCACTTAAATTGCAGGGAACACCGGTGATGATTGAGTTCAAAACCAGTGAAAATCCGTTCCAAGAGCGCAAAAAAAAGCAACCCGAAACTCCACAGGAAAAGCGCAAGCGGATAATAGCGAGTCGAGCAAAGAAGAGAGAGACTTAAAAAGTAGAGGGTTTGATGATCTTTTCAGAGACATCTCAGAAACATCAGCAGCCCCTAGAGTAAGCCCTCATCTTCGTTCATTAAATTTTCCAATGAATTAAGCTGGTGGCGAATTTTTTTGCGTTGAACTAGCTTTTGCTGTGCCGCCTCAGGCAGATCGGTAAATAAAATCACACCTTTATCTATCAGTGTGCCCACTAAGTCTTCAATAACCCGAACCATCGCCATATCTGAAGCAGTGAGAATGGTTTGAATATCTTCATGACGATTGGATTGTCCAAGAAACTCGAGTAATTCGGGTGCCTGCGGTGAAATATATTGGCTGCTATCGCTCTGCGGAGCGTTAAATACTCCGATTATTTGGCCATTCTCATCGCGCTCGATGTATACCATCTTAATTGTTCCCGCTATTTCTGGATTGTGCTACTTTGAGCAAGATTAAGCGGTCATAGGTTTACAGTAAAGAAAAAAACTGTGAAACTCCTCACATTTTGAGTTGGATAGCGTCGTCGTATTACATGGAACATAAAGCAACCAATCAACAAGGACAAACTCGGCAATGGGATGCGGAGGCAACCTATTTAACCCATGACGATCCCTTATTAGCCTGTCTTACCGTTCTGACGAAACTGCTACAAAAACCCCACAGTCCAGACTCGATGGTTGCAGGTATTCCGTTGGTTGATAATCGACTGACACCAGATTTGTTTTCCAGAGCAGCAGAGCGCGCTGGTTTATCATCAAAAGTCGTTAAGCGCACATTACGAAAAATTTCTCCTCTAGTGCTTCCGGCTGTACTTTTACTGAATGATGGTAATGCCTGTATTTTGCTGAAGTTAGATGGGAAGCAAGCCACGGTGATTTATCCCGAGAGTGGCGAAACGGAATCTCTTGTCGATCTGGCAGATCTGCAAGCTCATTACACTGGTTACGCAATTTTTATAAAAGCGGTTCAGCATTTTGATAAACGCGGTGAAATTTCGAGTATTCCTCGTGCAAGACATTGGTTCTGGGGAACCTTGACGCGATTCTGGCCTATCTATAGCGAAGTGTTTCTAGCCTCTATCATGGTCAACCTATTTGCCATTGCCTCACCATTATTTGTCATGAATGTCTATGATCGGGTGGTACCGAATCATGCGCTGGCAACTCTTTGGGTGTTGGCGATTGGTTTGGCTATCGTGTTTGTATTTGATTTATTGCTGCGCACTTTACGCGGCTATTTTATTGATGCTGCTGGCAAAAAAGCCGATGTTATTTTATCGGCCACGATTTTTGAAAAAGTGTTGGGTATAAAAATGGCTGCCCGGCCAAACTCAGTCGGCAGTTTTGCCAACAGCATGCAAGAGTTCGAATCCTTTCGAGACTTTTTTACTTCAGCCACCCTTGCCACATTAATCGATCTGCCGTTTACCTTCTTATTTATTGCAGTTATCTGGATGATTGCCGGCGATTTGGCTTATATTCCGCTGGCAGTAATTCCAATCACTATTTTGATTAGTTTGATTATTCAGATCCCGCTTGGACGAGCCATCAAACAATTGTTTCGCCATGCCGGCCAAAAAAGCGCCACGCTTATCGAGACTTTAACTGGGCTAGAAACTATAAAAAGTCTCGGGGCTGAAACACCTTTGCAACGCAAATGGGAGCAAACGGCGGGTTCAATTTCCAAATACAGTCAAAGAGCAAAACTGCTCTCTTCCGCAGCGGTGAATTTAACGACTTTTGTACAACAGATGACCACTATCGCTGTGGTGGTTTATGGTGTTTATAAAATCAGTGAAAACGAAATCAGTATGGGGGCATTGATTGCCAGCACCATACTGGCAGGAAGAGCGCTGGCACCGATGGGGCAACTGGCGGGTATTTTAACCCGTTTCCACCATTCAAAAGCTGCTTTGGGTTCTTTGAATAATATGATGAATTTACCGGTTGAACGACCAAATGGCCGGGAGTTTTTGCATCGAGAAAAATTCAAAGGTGGTGTTGAATTCAAGCAAGTCAGTTTCCGCTATCCCGAACAAGCAATAGATGCATTAACCGATGTTTCTTTCAAGCTCACTCCAGGTGAAAAAGTAGCGATAATCGGGCGGATAGGTTCAGGTAAAAGTTCTATAGAAAAACTTATTCTGGGGTTATATGAGCCCGCTGACGGTGCTGTTTTATTAGATGAAACTGATCTTCGGCAGATCGATCCAATCGATCTTCGTCGCTCAATCGGTTATGTGCCGCAGGATGTGATGCTGTTTTATGGGAGTGTCAGAGACAATATCGCATTAGGAGCACCTTTTGCTGAAGATTCAGCAGTGCTTCGCGCAGCAGAGATTGCTGGCGTGACGGAGTTTATTAATCGACATCCATCAGGATTTGATATGCCAGTAGGTGAGCGTGGTGAAGGCCTATCAGGTGGCCAACGGCAAAGTATTGCTGTGGCGCGAGCCTTGTTATTGGATCCCCCGGTTTTAGTGTTGGATGAGCCAACTAATGCTATGGATAACAGCAGTGAAGAGCGGTTTAAAGCAAAGCTCAATGACATTATCAAAGATAAAACCCTTATTCTGGTTACACATCGTGCTTCGTTGTTAAGTCTGGTAGATCGAGTGTTAGTTATGGATCAAGGAAAATTAGTGGCGGATGGGCCACGTGAGCAAATTCTGGCTGCATTGAAAAGTGGTCATATCCGGGTTTCTAAAGGATAAATGGATGGCCTGGTCTAAAAAAAATAATGAAGATATCAGTTTTATGTCTGAAATCAGTGCGGCGACCATGGCGTCAACTCACTGGGGCGGACATGTTTTGTTGTTGTTGATAGCGGCATTTATTGGTACAGCATTGTGGTGGGCTAGTGTCGCGGCAATTGACGAAGTCACCCGTGGTCAGGGTAAGGTGGTTCCCTCCAGTAAAGTTCAAGTGATACAAAACCTGGAAGGTGGAATATTGGCTGACGTTCTGGTCAGTGAAGGTCAATTGGTTGAAAAAGATGACATCTTATTAAGAATAGACGATACGCGCTTCTCCTCATCATTTCGTGAATCACAACTTAAATATTGGGAGTTAGTCGCCAGGACAGCGAGATTAGCTGCCGAAAGTGAAGGTAAACCTTTGGAGCTTCCCGCTGCTCTGATCGAGGCGCAACCAGCATTGGTTGCAGAAGAAAGATCACTTTATCAATCACGACAATTACAGTTGCAAACCACAATTGATGTTTTAAAACGGCAAGCTGAACAGCGTAGACAAGAATTAGTTGAAAAACAGGCCAGACAAGAACAACTGAGTCGCAGTTTTGAGCTTAGCAATCAGGAATTGCAAATGTCAGAGCCATTGGTCGCGGCTGGTGTTATGTCCGAAGTCGAGTTGTTGAGACTGAGGCGTACAGTCAATGATTTGAGAGGTGAAATGGATTCAAACAGATTGGCCATTCCGCGTATTCGCTCATCAATGGATGAAGTGCAACAGAAAATAAATGAAGCCACTACCCGTTTTAAATCTGAAGCGGCCAGAGAACTAAGTGATGTCCGTGCTGAAATGGCAAGAACCGAAGAATCTGTATCGGCACTGGCAGATCGAGTTACCCGCACCAATGTTCGCTCGCCGATGAAAGGTACTATTAAGCGCTTGATGATTAATACCATTGGCGGGGTTATACAACCAGGTATGGATCTGGTAGAAATTGTGCCGTTAGAAGATAATTTATTAATTGAAGCACAGATTCGTCCGGCGGATATTGCGTTTTTAAGGCCTGGACAGGAGGCGATGGTAAAGTTTACAGCGTATGACTTTTCCATTTATGGTGGTTTGCAAGCTAAGTTGGAGCGTATTAGTGCCGATACCATAACAAATGATGAAGATGAAAGTTTTTATCTTATCTATTTACGCACAGAACAAAATTATATAAAAAGTAGTTTGGGCGAATTAGGAATAATTCCAGGGATGACGGTGACAGTGGATATTCTTACGGGTGAAAAAACCGTGCTTGATTACCTATTAAAGCCCATACTTAAAGCTAAAAATGAAGCGTTGAGAGAACGTTGAGGCTAAGGTTGAACCATGACAGTAATTACAGAGACTGAAAAAAGTCTTTATCTGGCAACAGCAGATAATGATGTGGCGCGAGTTATAACTGACGCGTTGCCAGCTATTTACGATGTCAGTCTGTACAAAGATATTAATGGTTTACTTGAGGCACTCAAAAAACAAACAGCGGAGTTGGTGCTCTGTCATCAATTTTTACTAGATGATAATCCTTCACAAATCATCGGACAGCTGAAAAAATTATGTCCGGATAGCCGTATTCTGGTGATAGGACCTCCACGACCAATCCCAGTACAAATTGCAGCCTTAAAACAAGGGGCTCGCGGTTATTTCAACCAAAACCTGCCGATGAGCAAACTTCAGGAAGCCTTATTGCTGATTACTAATGGCGAGGTTTGGGTAGAGCGTCATGTTATTTCCGGTTTGATTGATGAAATTAGTCATCTCCCTGAAGTAAGTGAAAAGCAGCGTCGAGCGGCAGAAACGCTCTCCCCTAAAGAATTAGAAGTAGCCAAAATGGTAAGTCACGGAGCAACCAATAAAATGATTGCCCGAAATATGAATATTACTGAAAGAACGGTTAAAGCACATTTAACCGCCATTTTCAAAAAATGAATTTACCGGATCGCCTTTCACTCGCGATTGTGTTTCGCGATCTGAGATAAGCTCGCATTGTGTAGTTGAGTTGTTTTGTCTACAATCAGAATCGAATGGAATAGGAAGGTATTGCTTTGGGGGGGGGGAGCTGTAAGCGGTTATTAACCCTAAAAATACCGATTACTGCTTTGAATTAGGAAAAGATTATGAACAAAGCGCTTTTTATAATCCCGACATTGCTGTGCTTTAGTTCAGTGCAAGCTGAAACTTTGCAGGAAGCAATTCACACCACTTTAAAAACCAACCCAGACGTATTGGCTGCGGTCAGTGAACGTCAGGCTGTTTCTAAAGAAATTGATCAGGCAAGAGCCGGATATTTTCCGACGATTGACTTAGGTGTTGGAACTGGTTGGGAATCAACTGACAGTCCAGCAACCCGTAATCGCGGTGATGGTGAAATACATTTGAATCGTGATGAAGCCAGTTTGAATCTCAGGCAAATGCTTTACGATGGCAGTCTCACTAAAAATGAGGTAGAGCGCCATAAAGCAAGAACAGACTCACGCGCTCATTCAGTTTACAGTGTGGCAGAGAATACTGCTTTAGAAGCCACAGAAGCCTATCTCAATGTTTTACGGCGTCAACAACTGGTTGAGTTAGCTCAAACCAATCTTGAGTCTCATCAACGCACTCACGATCAGATAACTTTACGTAGTGAACGTGGCGTTGGTCGGCGAGCGATATGGATCAAAGTTTTGGCCGTTTGGCTTTGGCTGAAACAAATCTAATGGCCGAACAAAGCAATTTGCGTGATGCCGAGACTAATTATTTAAGAGTAATTGGCGCAGCGCCAAGCTCACTATCAGAACCGCCGACGCCTGACCCCTTTATGCCTTCGAGTATTGAAGAAGCTGTGAACATAGCGCTTCAAAATCATCCAACCTTGCGCTCTGCTCAAGCCGATGTGGCTTCAGCCAATGCGCAGCATGATGTGACCAGAGCAGCATTTTTACCACGTGTGGATTTTGAATTAGGAACTCGAAACGATCATGATATCGATGGGGTTCGAGGAACTGATAAAGATGTTACAGCTATGTTCCGCTTGCGTTATAACTTGCTTAATGGCGGTAGAGATAAAGCACGCCGAGAAGAAACCGCATTTCTAATCAATCAAGCTGCTGAAATTCGTAACAATACACATCGACAAGTTGAGCAAAGTGTCCGTTTATCATGGAATGCATTAGAAACCGTTCGCCGGCAGATGTCCTATTTCGAACAATATGCTGATGCAGCAGAAAAAACCCGTGATGCTTACCAACAGCAGTTCAACATCGGTCAGCGCACATTATTGGATTTACTGGATTCTGAAAACGAATTGTTCAGAGCACGGATATCGTTGACCAACGCGCAGTACGATGAGCTTTTCACCAAATACCGGGTGCTTAACAGTATTGGAGCACTGCTGGAAAGTTTAGAAATTATTGCACCAGCAGCCGCTACAACTGTTGCTGATAGTCGAAACTAGATTTTCCATAGTTTAATCAAACGATAAGCCATGCCCGTGGGGTATGGCTTTTTTTTAGAACCTGTACGTGGATAGCTGCAACTTTTTCTGCAATCAAACTATCATGCTATTATGTCGTGCTTAATTTGTAGGGTTATTTTAGAATTTCATGAGTAAGCAATCATCTTTTTCCTTCGAGGAACTCTTGCAGTGCGGCCACGGAGAAATGTTTGGCCCGGGCAATGCCCAACTGCCAGTCCCCAATATGCTGATGATGGATCGTATCAGTCATATTTCCAATGATGGTGGTGCCTATGGAAAAGGTGAAATCATTGCTGAACTGGATATTCATCCGGATCTATGGTTTTTTAAATGCCATTTCCCGGGTGATCCGGTCATGCCAGGTTGCCTGGGCCTAGATGCTATGTGGCAATTACTTGGCTTTTTTCTGGCATGGGATGGTAATCCCGGTAGAGGAAGAGCGCTGGGTTCCGGTGAAGTGAAATTTACTGGACAAGTATTACCTAGCGCCAAAAAAGTGACTTACCGTATTGATTTGAAACGAGTAATTTCACGCAAACTAGTACTTGCCATTGCTGATGGCACAGTATCAGTGGATGGTCGCGATATCTACTTCGCCAAAGATTTACGAGTTGGTCTGTTTACATCAACTGACAACTTTTAGGACAAGACAATGAGACGTGTAGTTGTTACTGGTATGGGGATCACCTCCTGTTTAGGATTGGATCTTGCCACCGTTACCGAATCACTTCGCACCGGTCGTTCTGGTATCCATTTTAAACAGCAGTACGCTGATATGGGCTTTCGTAGCCATGTCGCGGGTTTTTTGATATTGATTTTAAAGATTTTATTGATCGTAAAGTTTTACGTTTTATGGGCGATGCCGCAGCTTATGCTTATATTGCGATGAAACATGCAATTCAAGATGCGGGATTGAGTGAAAGTGATGTGTCCAATCCAAAAACTGGACTAGTCATGGGCTCTGGTGGAGCATCATCTTCAAATCAAGTTGAAGCAGCTGATATTTTGCGTGAAAAAGGCTTAAAACGAGTCGGTCCATATCGCGTGACTCAGGTCATGGGAAGCACAACTTCAGCCTGTCTGGCCACACCATTCAAAATCAAGGGCGTCAACTATTCAATGTCTTCTGCCTGTGCAACCAGTGCGCATTGTATTGGTAATGCGATGGAGCAAATCCAGCTAGGTAAACAAGATATTGTTTTTGCTGGCGGTGCGGAAGAAGAACACTGGACCATGAGTTCATTGTTTGATGCGATGGGCGCTTTGTCGACCAAATATAACGACACACCTGAAAAAGCATCACGTGCTTATGATGCTGACCGCGACGGTTTTGTTATCGCTGGCGGTGGTGGAGTATTAGTACTGGAAGAGTACGAACATGCTAAAGCGCGTGGTGCAAAAATTTATGCAGAATTAACCGGCTATGCTGCCACTTCTGATGGCTATGACATGGTGGCGCCTTCAGGTGAAGGTGCGCAACGTTGTATGCAAATGGCCATGTCTACAATGCGTAACAGTAAGGTCGATTACATTAATGCTCATGGCACCAGTACACCGGTTGGCGATTTAGCTGAGTTAGGTGCTATCAAGCAAGCCTTTTCTGAAATCCAAATCCCACTGGTTGGCTCCACTAAATCACTGTCTGGTCACTCATTAGGTGCAGCTGGTGTACAGGAAGCGATTTACAGTTTGTTGATGCTTGAAAATGACTTTGTTGCTGCTTCTGCCAATATCGATAATCTCGATGAGCAAGCTAAAGGTATGCCTATCGTATTGGAGCGGAAAGATAATGCAGCGTTGCAGGCTGTGATGTCGAATAGCTTTGGTTTTGGTGGTACCAATGCCTGTCTAGTATTTGAGAAAATCTAATTTAACAATTAAAACACCCTTAGCGTGATGCTAAGGGTGTTTTTTTTAACTTAAATCCGCATCTGTAACCGGTCCACGTTTTCCTGCTAACGCTTCCTGCATCAAACTGACTAACTGTTGTTTTTTCACTTCATCGTCCAAATGCTTTGAACTGAAGGTTATGCCAAATCGATCGGCATATTGCTTGACCAGTATCATCAAAATTGCTTCATCCACGTTCACTTTCTCCAAACTTTTCAATCACGCATTATAACGTGATAACTTAACTATTATGAGATTACACTATCAATCAATTGGCCAAGGTCCACCCTTAGTTATCCTGCATGGTTTATTTGGTTCAGCCGATAACTGGCGAGGTATAGCTAAAACCCTTTCATCCGAGCGACAGGTTATTAGTGTTGATCTGCGTAATCATGGCCGCTCATTTCATCATCCTCAGCAAACGTTTGATTTAATGGCCGAGGATTTGCTGAATTTACTAGACGATTTAAGCTTACCAACAATAGATCTGCTGGGACATTCGCTCGGCGGCAAAACCGCCATGCAATTTACCCAGAATTTTATTAATCGAGTAAACAGACTTATTGTTGTAGATATTGCCCCACGACAATATATCGATGAACACAGTGTTATTTTCAAAGCTTTATTAGCATTAGATTTATCAAAATTTTCATCACGTACGGAAGTGAGCGAAGCTTTATCGGTAACATTGCCAGATCCATTGGTACGTCAATTCTTATTACTGAATTTGCAAAAAGATGATCAAGAATTTAACTGGCGTATCAATCTGCAGGCTTTGTTTTGTAGTTATCCAGGGTTGCTGCAAAGTGTTGAGTCAATTGAAGTTGTTGAAGTGCCCAGCCTGTTTATCAGTGGCGAAAAATCAAACTATGTCACGGATAATGATTGGCAGCAGATTAAATCTTTTTATCCTAACGCCGAGCATGTAGTGATCGATAATGCCGGACATTGGGTGCATGCAGATCAACCGGATATTTTTGTTGAGCAAGTAAATAGGTTTCTTGCAGATGATTAACGCTGAGTTATTAAAACAATTAATTGAATTTCGCCGTGAACGTGACTGGGAGCAATTTCATAATCCCAAAGATATTGCGATTTCGTTATCTATCGAAGCGGCTGAGCTGCTGGAATGGTTTCAATGGCGCGATAAGACGGAAATTCAGCAAATGCTGGAGACGGATAAGCGCGAAGCCCTGGAAGATGAAATCGCTGATGTCGCTGTGTATTTGAGTTATTTGTGCTACGACCTGAATATTGACCTTGAGCAGGCGATTAAACGAAAAATGGATAAAAACGCTGCGAAATACCCGGTGGAGAAAGTTAAAGGTCGGGCTGACAAATATAATGAATATTCATAAAACAGCCACAAAGTGCTAGCATCTGCGCTTTGATTTTAAGCCAGTAGAGGTCGTTTCTCCATGAAAGCCATCGTGTTGCTGATTCAATGTGCCGATCAAAAAGGGTTGCTGGCTGGCATCACCGGTTTTTTTGCAGAACGAGGTTACAATATTCTGCACTGTCAGCAATATACCGATACTGAGCATGGTCGTTATTTTATGCGCCTCAAGGTGGAAGATGAGGGGCAAATGCCTAATCAAGCCTTACAACAACAATTCAGCTCGTTAGCAGACAGCTTACAATTGACCTGGTCAGTTCACTTTACTGATGTACCTTACCGTGTGGCTTTACTGGTCACCCGAGCGTCGCACTGTCCTTATGACTTATTGTTGCGGGAACTGGAAGGCGAGTTGAAATGCGAGATTCCCGTCATTATCGGTAATCATCCCGATTTGGAGAATATGGCGCGGCAGTTCAATAAACCGTTCTATCATCTACCTATCACCAAAGAAACCAAACTACAACAGGAAGCACAGATTAAATCCTTACTTTCAGAGTATCAGATTGATCTGGTGGTGATGGCACGTTACATGCAAATTCTGTCTGAGCAGTTTGTTAAAGAATTTGCCGGTAAGGTTATTAATATTCATCATGGATTTTTACCGGCTTTTCAGGGGGCCAAACCTTATCACCAGGCTTATGAGCGCGGGGTTAAACTGATTGGCGCCACCGCACATTATGCGACCGCCGAACTCGATGAAGGTCCAATAATCGAACAGGATGTTGAACGCGTACGTCATGATAATAGCCCGCAAGATTTAGTCATGATTGGCAAGGATATCGAGCGCTTAGTCCTGGCACGTGCAGTGAAAGCGCATATTGAACATCGCATTATTGTCAGTGGCCGTCGCACTATCGTGTTTGCAGAAGGTGCCTGATAATCTATTCCTGCTGCCTATAAACTGAGTCTGAAAGAAATTATGACGAACGCTTTCAATACAAATCTATCATCTCCGGTAATTATGATCACCGGTGCTACCGCTGGCTTTGGTGAAGCCTGTGCCAGGCTGTTTGCCAAAGCCGGATGGCGTTTGATTATTACTGGCCGCCGTTTGGAACGTCTGCAGAATTTGCAGGCGGAACTGGGCGGCTCAAAACAGACCTGTATCAGTTGTTTTGATATCAGTGACCGGCAGGCGACAGAACAGGCATTTGCTGATCTCCCTGAGGAATTTCAACAGATTGATGTGTTGGTCAATAATGCGGGGTTAGCGTTGGGACTGGAGCCGGCTTATGCTGCTGATCCGGAAGATTGGGAACGCATGGTCGATACCAACATTAAAGGCTTGATGCGATGCACCAGACTGGTTTTACCGGGCATGCAGTCACGAGACAGGGGATATCTCATAAATATCGGTTCTGTCGCTGGAAACTGGCCTTATCCGGGCGGCAACGTGTATTGCGCAAGTAAAGCTTTTGTCAGACAGTTTTCATTGGCCTTACGCGCAGATTTACTGGGCACACAGATTCGGGTAACTAATATCGAGCCTGGAAATGCGGAAACCGAGTTTTCCATGGTGCGCTTTAAAGCCGATGAGCAGCGTGCGGACAAGGTTTATGAAAACACTGTTGCGCTTACCGCTCAGGATATTGCGGATACCATCTGGTGGCTGGTCAATACCCCGGTGCATATGAATGTCACCACAATGGAGATTATGCCTACCCAACAAGCAACCGGGCCATTAGCTATTTTTCGCGGCTAGTCAGCCTAATAACCAGCTTTTAGGATTGGCAATGGGTTGTTGAGCCTTAAGCGTTTTTAAACCCTTTACACTGCGGCTGATATTCCAGACAATCCAGACTACCATTACGGCCAAACCGTATAAATTACCCATCCACAACAGTCCCCATGAAACCATCAGTAAGATCAGGCTGATAAAGAAACCATTAATTTGAAACAAATAATGTGATTGCAACCAGTCTGCTGCTTTAGGTTTTTTTTCATAAGCAACTAAGGCGCCCATGATTAGCATTGGGTAAATCAGTGAGCCGACTAAATTGAAGATGTAAATCAGTTTAATACTGCTGATATCGTCGCCAGTTTCAATTAAAGCCATTTGTGGTTACTCATTAAAAAGGTTTCAATCTAGCAGGATCCTTACTTTTGCTCCACAAAAAAAAGGCCCGGCAATGCCGGGCCTAATACTGCAAAGATCGAATTAGCGATTAACCGCCAAAATCAAAGCGGATACCGGTGTATAGGGTACGGCCCAGAATCGGTGATTCATCTTTAAAGAAACTGGTATGCCGGCGACCATCTTCATTAAGCAAATTACGCCCTTGAAGAAAGATTTGAGCTCCCTTTAAGCTAGCTGGTGACCAACTTGCATCAAAGGAAACCAGGTTATAGCCGCTGGTATTGTTTTCAGTGACAGCGGTTTTGGTTTGTTTAAAGACTCGACGATAGTCGAGACTGAAATCCCAATCAGCATAGGAAGTATCAAAACCGATACCAACCCGAGTCGGACTCATACGTGGTAAATCTTCACCACCACTGAGTTTGCCGCGTACATGATCAGCTGAGAGACGCATGCTGAGCGGAATAGGGCCCTCTACCAGATCGGTAATGGCACCAAATTCGACACCATAAAATTTGGCATTTCGCTGTTCGTTGACAACCAATGTATCGCCTTCAATCTCAACGGCCTGACCGGTGCCATCATCGCGTGAAGCCAAGTAAATAAAATCATCTACATAATTGTAGAAGGTGGTCAGATCATAGCGAAATGCGCCGATATGACGATCAAAACCGACTTCAAAATTAGTGTAGGTTTCTTTGCCAAGGTTAGGATCACCAATCTCAACTGTACCCGCTGCTGCATGGCGACCAAAGGCATAAAGTTGTTCAGCCGAAGGAGCACGTTGTGAGCGGGTGACTGACATTCTTAAATGATGAGCCGGATCCACATCGATGATTGTGCCCGCGGATAAGCTGAACGGGGTGAAGCTACGACTGCTCAAACTGGCTGCTTGTTCTTCTTCACTACCATCAGGGAGATCAATTTCGCGGTCTTCACTCAGGTTATCTGAGCTGGAACGGACGTGATCAACACGAGCCGCGACTTCAAACCGACCAAAGTGTGTCGGGCGTTCTTCAAGAATAAACAAACCGACGGTACGTGTATCATTACCACGGATATAAAAACCATCGCTATGACCGCCACCACCACCATGGCTATGACCTTCACCCTCAGCTTCAAAATCACGATCATTAAACTGCAAACCGACAACACCTTGCCAGTCACCTATCGGGTTATGCACCATTTCCAGACGCATTTCGGTTTCGTTATTGTTAAAGCGGGTTTCAACTTCACTTTCAACGAATGCACCATCATCAAACTCAGAACCGATTTCCTGCTGTCGATAGCTGGTATATGCCATTTTCAGACGAGCAGTTTTAAAGCCTGGTAAAGGATCATTGAATTCACTGCGGAAATCAAAGCGATCATTTTTTGCGCGAATTTGTTCCTGCTCTTCTTCGCCGTCACCCAAAAACACTTCAGGAATGCCGTATTGAGTTTTCCAAGTGCTATAACCTAATCCAGCAAAACCCCAATCACCTTTATATAGCCCAGTGATTGAGAACACATCATTTTCAACTTCACTGTTTTGCAACTTGTCTTTACGACCGAAACGTTGACCTTTTTCCTGATAACCATCGATATCAAAATCACTGCTGCGGCGCACACCATAATCGGTGCGTAAAACAAAACTGTCGCCCATTGGCAGTTCTAATCCCAGTCGACCCTGACGGTCATGACCATTTAAACCGTATGACATTTGGCCATCCACTCTTGGAGAGTCACCAAATTCCGGGTTAAAACGGTTGCTGCGGACGTTGATAACACCACCAGCTGCGCCACTGCCATACAACAGAGTGGCTGGGCCACGAAACACTTCAATTTGATCGGCACGTCCTGTATCCAGTCCGATAGCGTGATCAGCACCTTCTCCAGAAATATCCGAGGTACTCAAGCCATCTTCCAGAACCTGCACGCGTGAGCCTTGTAAACCGCGCACAACAGGACGGCCTACGCCCTGACCAAAGTCAGCATTATGTACACCTGGCAGACCATCTAATGTTTCACCTAATGTACTGGCACGTTTTTGATTGAGTTCATCACCGGCAATGACGGTAACAGGTTGAATCAATTCGTCAGATGTCCGGTTGCCTAAAGGGTCGGAAGTGACCACCAGACGTGGAATATCAACAGTATCTTCAGCAGCAAACGCTACAGAAGCCATAGTGGAAAGTGCTGCGGCAAGCAGCACTACAAGTGGTTTTTTATTCATCACGAATAATCCTCATAGCAGAAATCAGCAGCCATTTTCTAAATAAGAAAACGACAATAAATCAAAATCAGAACGCTATGAGATAACGGGTGGGGCGCGGATCGCGAACGAGAGATAAGTATTTTCAAAACGAGCAGGGGGATAAACAGTAGCATCAAGCTGGAAACGTTGTTGCCATACACCGATGCTAAGTTGATGGTTAGCATCAATTGAAGGGGTATGACTAACAACATTTAACTGATCACATAATGCAATATGCTCGTGAAAAGCATGCTCGGCATCATGCCAAACAGCTATGGATTGCATCAGCAAGAATGCTGCTGCAAAAAGCCATAACAGATGTTTGGTGTGCCGAAGTTGCATTTTTTTAGTTCACCAACAATTCGATGAGTAATTGCTGGTAGATAGCCGACAAGGTATCCAGATCGGCAATCGACACATGTTCATCAATCTGGTGAATGGTGGCGTTTAACGGACCAAGCTCAATCACCTGTGCACCGGTTGGTGCGATAAAACGACCATCGGATGTACCTCCGGACGTTGATAATGTTGTGTCGTAACCGGTTACATTTTTAACCGCTATTTGCACGGCTTCTAGCAATTTGCCTCCAGCTGTACGAAATGGTTTACCAGATAAAATCCAATCCAATTGATATGCCACACCGTGTTTATCAAGAATCGCCTCAACCTGTTGTTGCAACTCTTCATGAGTGACTTCGGTGGAATAACGGAAATTAAAAATCATTTCTGCTGTGCCGGGAATGATATTGGTTGCACCGGTACCGCTGTTTAGATTGGATACCTGAAAGCTGGTGGGCGGAAAATCTGCATTGCCTTGATCCCATTGCACTGCACATAGTTCAGCCAGAGCAGGGCAAGATTGTGTACCGGATTATCTGCCAGATGTGGATAGCAATATGACCTTGTTTACCTTTAACTGTCAGATAACCATTTAACGAACCACGGCGACCGTTTTTAACTACATCAGCTACTTTGTCAGTACTGGTTGGTTCACCGACCACACACCAATCGATATGATCCTGGCGCGCTGCAGGGTTTCAATGACTTTAACCGTACCATCAGTGGCCGGACCTTCTTCATCGCTGGTCAGTAAAAAAGCAATACTACCGGCATGTTGAGGGTGTTCAACCACAAAGCGCTCACAAGCAGTCACCATAGCAGCAATACTGCCTTTCATATCGGCTGTGCCGCGACCAAACAAGATATCGCCATCAATTTTGGCGGCAAAAGGCTCATGAGTCCATTTATCTACAGGACCTGTAGGCACAACATCGGTATGACCAGCAAAAACAAATAACGGACCATTATGGCCTCGGCGGCACCACAGATTATCCACTTCACCAAACCGTAAATATTCAGCATTAAATCCACTGTTCGCTAAGCGCTCTGCCAACATAACCTGACAACCTTTATCGGCTGGCGTAACACTGTCACGCTGAATCAAATCAATAGTTAACTGAACAGTTTCAGAGAAATTATTTTGCATAGCGGGCCTGGAAATCAGATTCATTGAAACCTATCGATACACCGGATTCATCTTCAATGACCGGGCGTTTGATAAGGGTGGGATGGGCAAGTATTAATTCGATAGCGACATGTTGATCAAGCTGGTCTTTGCGGGGATCATCTAACTGACGCCAAGTAGTGCCACGTTTGTTGAGTAGCTGCTCCCAACTGACGGAGTTCAACCATTGTTCAACAGTGGGCTGGTCGAGTCCATCTTTTCGAAAATCATGAAATTGGTAAGACACTTGATGTTCATCCAGCCAGTGCCGGGCTTTTTTGACGGTGTCACAATTCTTAATACCAAATAGTTTCATCGTTGCCGTCTCACCTGGAAGAACCCACCATGTGGGTTAAAAGACGTGAAATGATACAGTATATCAATGGTTTTTGCATTACTGACTACACCGTAAATTGGCACTGAAAAGACGGTAACGACACTGGCGTATCGTCACCGTCAACAGCATCTTTTATAGCTTAAATATCACGCAGTAATTCGTTGATACCGACTTTACCACGGGTTTTTTCATCTACCTGTTTGACGATAACGGCGCAATACAAGCTGTAGCTGCCATCTTTTGATGGTAGGTTACCGGACACCACAACTGAACCAGCAGGAATGCGACCGTAGCTGATTTCGCCTGTCATACGGTTAAAAATTTTGGTGCTTTGACCAATGTATACGCCCATTGAAATCACTGAGCCTTCTTCAACGATAACGCCTTCAACCACTTCAGAGCGGGCACCGATAAAGCAGTTATCTTCGATAATAGTCGGGCCTGCTTGTAATGGTTCCAGCACGCCACCGATGCCTACGCCACCAGATAAATGTACGTTTTTACCAATTTGTGCACAGCTGCCAACAGTAGCCCAGGTATCGACCATGGTGCCGGAATCAACATAAGCACCGATATTCACGTAAGAAGGCATTAATACCACGCCTGGCGCGATATATGAGCCACGACGTGCCGCAGCTGGAGGAACAACCCGCACACCGGCGGTATTGAAATCAGCTTCGGTAAAGTTGGCAAATTTTGGCTCAACTTTGTCGAAGTATTGGGTTTCACCACCCGACATAGGGCGGTTGTCATTCAAGCGGAACGATAATAGAACCGCTTTTTTCAGCCATTGATTAACGACCCAATCACCATTTTGTTTTTCAGCAACACGGGCTTTACCACTGTCGAGCAACGCCAATACTTCATTAACAGCATTACGTACTTCCGCGTCGGCATTGGCTGGGGTGATTTCTGCACGGCGCTCAAATGCCGTTTCGATAATCTGCTGGATATCGCTCATCGGTTTCTCCAAATAATTTAAGATAGGGTTTCAATATAATCACGGATCCGCATAGCCGCTTCGACGCACTCATCTTGTGGTGCAACCAATGCCATACGAATCCGGTTAACGCCAGGATTACCTTGTTTGGTATCTCTGGCTAAAAAACGCCCCGGTAACACGGTGACGTTATATTGATCAAATAAGCCGCGAGCAAAATCAGTATCGGCAATCGGGGTTTCCGCCCACAGATAAAAACTCGCTTCGGGCTGAGTCACATTCATAACCGGGGATAAAATTTCCAAAACGGCATCGAATTTCTCTCGATACAGCTGCCGGTTATGTGCAACATGCGCTTCATCAGACCATGCTGAGATTGAGGCAGACTGGGTAGAGGGCGGCATCGCACAGCCATGATAAGTACGGTAACGTAAAAAGGATTTCATAACATTGGCATCACCCGCCACAAACCCGCTACGTAAACCCGGTGCGTTAGAACGCTTGGATAAACTATGAAAAACTACACAGCGGCTTAAATCGGTATAGCCTGCAGCTACTGCTGCCTGTAACAACCCGACGGGTGGCAAAGCTTCATCAAAATAGATTTCCGAATAACATTCATCTGCCGCAATAATAAAATCATACTCATGGGCTAGCTGAATCAGCTTTGTCAGTGTTTCAGCATCTACGATAGCACCAGTCGGATTGCCTGGGCTGCACAGATATAACAACTGGCAACGAGACCAGACGCTGGGTGGTACTTCATCGAAGTCCGGTACAAAACCTGTTTCTTCGGTGCAATTCAGTAAATACGGTTCGGCGCCAGCCAGAAAGGCTGCACCTTCATAAATTTGATAAAACGGGTTAGGCATCACAATCAGTGGGTCTTTACGACGATCGATTATCGCCTGGGCAAAAGCAAACAATGCTTCGCGGGTACCGTTAACAGGCAGAATCTGTGAAACAGGATCAATATGTCCCGCAAGCTGAAACCGTTGATCCAACCAATTGGCAATAGTATGACGTAACTCGATACTTCCAGCAGTCGTTGGATACACTGATAAGCCATGCAAATGACTGATGACCGCTTCAGTAATAAAGCCGGGAGTTGGATGTTTTGGCTCACCTATGGATAACGAAATATGCGCCAAGGCTTTTGGAGGGGTGCAGCCTTGTTGCAGTTCGGCAAGTTTCTCAAAGGGATAAGGATGTAATCGCGCCAGATCTGGATTCATTAAAACATATCGCCGGGTCAGAAAAATCCGCCCATTATAACGCTTCAATTGCTGCTCGTGTTATAAGCATCAGCATGAGCACAGTAAAACAAACCGAATCCAAACTCGCTATTCTCAGTCTGCTATTTGCCGCCTCAATGTGGGGCTTCATCTGGTATCCGATGCGTTTGTTCGAACAGGCAGGCATGTCGGTGATTTGGGTCACCTTGGTGATGTATTTTACGGCAGCAGTAGCCAGCTTACCGGTTTTCTTCAAGCAACGTTATCACTGGAAGCAGATCCCTGCCGATTTGCTCTGGCTGGCTTTGGCCGCTGGCATGACTAACTTGGCCTTTTTGGTTGCCTTGAATGAAGGGCAGGTGATGCGAGTTATGTTGTTATTTTATTTATCGCCACTGTGGTCAGTGATTCTTGGTCGATGGTGGTTGGGTGAAAAGTTGTCTTTGGCAGCCATCGCCATGTTTTTGCTGGCAATGGGAGGCACCATTTTAATGTTATGGCGTCCAGAGGTAGGTTTTCCCTGGCCCATGGCTTGGCTGATTGGTTGGCTTTGTTTGCCAGTATGTGTTTTGCGGTAAACAATGTCTTAAGCCGCAAACTTGCCAGTGTACCGATGGCATTAAAAACTACCATTGTGTTGTGGGGCGTCGTTGCCGTATCGATCGTGGTTCTGTTACTGCAACAGGCTTCATTGCCAGTAGTCGACGTTACAGTTTGGTTGAGTGCTGTATTTATTGGTGGCGGTATCATCATCGCCATGACTGTTGCGGTGTTATATGGGCTGGCCAGAATGCCAGTTTATTTAGCGGCTGTGATAATGTTATTTGAACTGATTGTAGCTGCGATTTCATCAGCATTATTAACTACTGAAATAATGACATTGCCGGAATGGCTTGGTGGGGCGTTAATCTTTGCTGCGGCGTTTGGTATTGCCCGCGTTGAAAAGCACAATAGCTAAACTTTTTATTATTGATCTTGCAGGAAAAATTTATGATTAAGTCAATTGCCCATGCCAGCTTTCTGGTGGAAGATTTATCCAAATCACTGAAGTTTTATTGTGATGTATTGCAGATCCCGTTAAATCCAAACCGTCCCAAGTTTGCCTATGACGGAGCTTGGCTGGATTTGGACAACAAACAACAATTGCATCTGATGGTATTACCCAACCCTGATTCGACAGATGGTCGTCCGGAACATGGAGGTCGGGATCGGCATGTTGCTTTGCTGGTGGAAAATCTTGATGCTTTGGCAGAACGGCTCGAACAGGCAGGCGTTGAGTTCTCTCGCAGCAAGTCTGGTAGAGCGGCTTTTTTCTGTCGAGATCCTGACGGCAATGCGTTGGAGTTCGCTGAAGATTTCACTCCAGCTAGCCAGTAATTCAGGTGCTTGAAAGCAACAATCAATAGCTTAGCGAGTTACTCACATTTTCTGTGGATAAGTCTGTGGTTAACAATGTTGAAAATCGCTAAGTTATTAATCTTTAATAGAGCTGTTCAAAATGGTTAAAATTTAACCATTTTAAAAAATACATAAATATCAGTTACTTAAGATTGAATCTTGTTGATTCAAGGACTTAGCGATGCTTATTGTAAGAATACTGTAACAATGAAGAAGGAAGTGAATAACTTTTCCTATTCGGTTGACAAAATTTCAAATAGTGTGCCAAAAAACTTTCGATTATTTGGTGATGTTTAAATTTTCTTTATCATTAATTAATTCAGTGAAATCGACATTTACTCAACCATGAGTTGTGATTTTTTTAGGTATCGATTCTGCCAAGTCAGTCACTTAAAAGTGACAATCAATAGCTTAGCGAGTTACTCACATTTTCTGTGGATAAGTCTGTGGTTAACATTGGTTAAAAACGCTAAGTCGTTAATCTGTAACGGGGCAGCTTAAAATGGTTAATTTTTAACCAAATATAAAAACCCATTAATATCAGTAATATACATGTGTATTGTATGGGTTGAATAACATATGAATGCTAGCTGTAAGAATAATGAAACAATTTAATAAAAAGTGAATAACTTTAAAAAACCATGGTAGAAAATCTACACACGTGCTAAAGCAGGGTAGAGTTGATCATCAAATGCGCTATCTTCATCACCTGTCGGCTCGCTACGCAATTTTTCTAGTCCCTTAAAATCAAATAGTTGTTGATCTGCCAGCTGAGAGGGAGAAAGATTCTGAATACTGCGGAAGATGTTTTCAACACGGCCGGGGTGTTGTTTTTCCCAGCTTTGCAGCATTTCTTTAATCACCTGTCGTTGCAAGTTTTCCTGAGAACCACATAAATTGCATGGAATGATTGGAAACCCTTTCGCTTCAGAATAACGGGTGATATCAGCTTCTTTGGCATAGCAAAGCGGTCGAATGACAATATTGGTTTTATCATCGCTTAAAAGTTTAGGCGGCATGGCTTTTATTTTGCTGCCATAAAACATATTCAAAAACAGCGTTTCGATAATGTCATCGCGGTGGTGGCCTAAAGCAATCTTAGTGATGCCATGTTGACGAGCATAACCATATAACGAACCACGGCGCAGCCTCGAACAGATGCCGCAGGTAGTTTTCCCTTCCGGCACTACTTCTTTGACGATGCTGTATGTATCCTTTTCAATGATGTGAAACGGTACGCCTATACTGCTGAGATACTCGGGTAGCACATGCTCTGGAAACCCGGGTTGTTTTTGATCCAGATTGACGGCAATCAACTCAAAATTAATCGGTGCGTGATCGCGTAAATTCAACAGAATATCCAACATGGTATAGCTGTCCTTTCCGCCTGACAGACATACCATGACCTTATCGCCATCCTGAATCATGTCGTAATCGGCAATCGCCTGACCAACCTGTCGACGCAGGCGCTTGCTGAGTTTGTTGAATTCGTGTTGTTGTTTGAGTTGATTTTCAGACATTAGATTAAACCTGCAAAGGGTTGGACAGTGACCGATTGACCGGCAGCGATACCATCACAATCTTCATCCAATAAAATAAAACAGTTGGCATGGCTCATCGAATGCAAAATGCCAGAGCCTTGTTCACCGGTCATGCTCACTTCCAATTGATTGGTGGCATTACTGCGCAATAATCCACGTTGAAATTCAAATCGACCGGGACGCTTACGGATATCAGCAGCAGCGACAGCCTGTAACAGCAATGGAGTTTGCTCAAGTGCACCTGCCAGTTTGTTTAATGCCGGTTGTACAAACTGATAGAAAGTCACCATGACTGATACTGGATTACCGGGTAAACCAAAAAAGTGGGCGTCGGCTATTTTGCCATAGGCGAGTGGTCTGCCGGGTTTCATTGCTATTTTCCAGAAATCTACTTGGCCGAGTTCAGCTAAAAGCTGTTTTACGTAATCTGCTTCACCTACCGAAACACCGCCAGAGGTAATAACGACATCGGCTTCAGCCGCCGCTTGCAACAATGCCTGACGCAAATCATCAGGGGTATCTTTGACCACGCCCATATCAATTACATCGGCATCCAGGCGTTTGAGCATGGCAAACAGCGTATAACGATTACTGTCGTATATATCACCTGGCGTTAAGCTCTCGCCAAGGGAACGTAACTCATCACCGGTGGAAAAAAACGCGACACGAATCTTTCTGCGAACCTTTATTTCAGCCAAGCCAAGCGAAGCCAGCAGGCCTAAATCTGCAGGAATAATCCGATTTCCGGCACGTAATACTACTGAACCGGCTTGAATGTCCTCGCCCGCTAGTCGAACATTTTCACCGGGATGATGTTCACCATGGAATACGATTAAATCATCTTGTATTTCCGCCTGTTCCTGCATGATCACGGTGTCGCAGTGTTCCGGCATCATTGCGCCGGTCATAATGCGCACGCATTCACCAGCATTAACGGCATTTTTAAAAGGCGGCCTGCAAACGCGCTACCAATCAATTTTAGTGTGATGGCTTGATTGTTGAGATCCTCGCCCCGAAGAGCATAACCATCCATAGCTGAATTCGCATGAGGCGGAACCGATAATGGAGAAATCACATCTTCATGTAAAACCTGTCCCAACGCATCACGCAGTGCGACTTTGCGCCAGCAGTTAATCGCAGTGATTTGCTGCAAGATGCGCTGTCTGGCCTCATCCACCCTTAAAGTGGTTGTGGGTTCAGGGGTGGCGCAACTTGGTTGAGGAGTGAATTCAGTCATGATGGTATTGCCGGATAAAAGTAGTAATAAACTGCAGAATGGCGGCTAAATCATTCAGATTCAACACGGGAATGTTGGGCTGATCAGACAAAACAGAATCAGTGGCAATACCAATAATATTAGGGTCGTTCGGATAAATCAGTGGTTTACCGATATTGCTACGGTGCAATTCTAATTTCGGAAAAGCTTCGTGTTTAAATCCTTCAACCAGAATCAAATCCAGTTTTTGCATATCCAATCGCGCTAAACAATCTGTTAATTGGGGCTCTGCCTGTTCATTGTCGCTGGTCTGCATCAAGGCCAATAGACGTCTGGAAGCCACCAGCACCTGGCTGGCACCGGCTTCACGGATCCGATAACTGTCTTTACCTGGCTGATCAATATCAAATAAATGATGGGCATGTTTAACGACAGCGACGTTTAAACCGGATTCACGCAGTCTGGGAATTAATTGAGTAAGTAAAGTGGTTTTGCCGGTACCGCTGTATGCCGCAATGCCTAACATCGGTACTGGCATGTTATAAGCGCTGGTAAGAAGATCTTCGGGATGGTTAAGGTTCTTAAAGCTCTCCGGCTGATCAGAAAAATCCACTTCAATCATCGGATGCTGGGCAAACCAGCGATCAATTTTCCGTTCGCCTGCAGCAAGATATTTATGTAAATCGTCTGCCAGTTCACAGTGTATTAATGCAAATACTGGTTGAATACGCTTACCATCAGTGGCGACAGCGATTTTTTTACCTGAAAGTAACAAGCATTCCAGCATACGCTGTCTTAATTTTTTACTAGGTGCTGGACTGTCACAGGGTACCGTCAGAATATAATCGGTCTTGGCGGCGAGCATACCTGCCAGCATACCCGCTAGCGGCCCTTGAAAGTCGGAGAGCGAATCGCGAATAACAGGATAGCCAAATTGTTGATAACGCTCTATATTACGATTGGCATTTATCAGCAACTGCTCAACCTGGGGTGCTATGTGATTAATAACATGAGCAACCAACGGCTGATTTGCAAATGCTATCAGGCCTTTGTCCTGACCGCCCATACGACGGGCTTCGCCACCGGCGAGAATGACACCGGTCACGGTAGGGTAAGAAAAATTAGTCATGCTTATTTGCAGTAAACGGCTTTTTGTTGAGTAGATACAATGCGTAAATTAACGATTTCTGTGCTCATTATACTGTGTATTCCACTTAACGCGTGGTCAGAGGATTTACAAATTCTGGTCATGGCTCTGTATCGCGATCATGCTGTGGTTGAAATTAACCGGAAACAGCATTTTTTAGCCGTCGGCCAACGAACGCCGGAAGGGGTAATATTAATCAGTGCTAACAGTAATCAGGCGGTCATGGATATTGCTGGTCAACGAAGCATATTCGAATTGAATAATCGGGTGGGGGGCGTTTATTTGGCACCTGCTGAAATGCCGGTGGTCAGTATTTGGCCGACCAACGGTATGTATCTGGCTAGTGGCTCAGTCAACGGTTATACCGTCGACTTCATGGTGGATACCGGCGCAACAGTAATTGCGATAAATGGTGAAACTGCTAAACGCTTAGGCGTGGACTATTTAGGTGCTAACCAGATTGGAGTAAGAACGGCTTCTGGTGTTGAACTCGCATACAGTATTCAATTGCAAACCGTGCAGCTTGGTGATATCTCACTGGATAATGTTGATGCAGTTGTGATTGATGGCCCGGAACCGCAACGCGCTTTATTGGGCATGAGCTTTCTCAATGCCTTTGATATGGAACGCAAAGGGGAACGGCTGGATTTACGCCGTAAATTTTGAACATAAAAAAGCCCGGATTAACCGGGCTTTTGTATATATAAATCTGATTATCAATCGAAACCTTTGCTAATCAATGCATAAGCAGAGTGATTGTGAATCGATTCAAAGTTTTCTGATTCAACGGTGTAAGCGTTAATGCGATTATCTGCATTCAATCTGGCCGCTACATCACGGACCATATCTTCTACAAACTTCGGATTGTCATACGCATGTTCGGTGACATATTTTTCATCCGGACGTTTAAGTAATCCATAAATCTGGCAAGAGGCTTCGTCTTCAACCAAATCAATCAAATCTTCAATCCAGATAAAGCTATCCGTTTTTACCGTTAAAGTAACGTGTGAACGTTGGTTATGAGCACCATAATCCGAGATGTTTTTTGAACATGGGCACAAGCTAGTGACCGGTACGATGACTTTAACGGTCATGCTGGTTTTTTTGCCAACAATTTCACCAATAAAGCTCACTTGATAATCCATCAGGCTGCGGACTTTTGAAATTGGCGCTTCTTTATTCACAAAATAAGGGAAGCTCATTTCGATATAGCCAGATTCCGCATCCAGACGTTCAGTCATTTCACCTAACATGGTATGAAACGATTTAACGGTGATTTCACGCTCATGTTGATTGAGGATCTCAACAAAACGCGACATGTGTGTGCCTTTGAATTGATGCGGCAGATTCACATACATATTAAAGTTGGCGACAGTGTGCTGTTCGCCGGTGGTGCGGTCACTGACCACTACCGGATGGCGGATATCTTTAATGCCGACTTTATCAATCGCGATATGACGTTTGTCTTTAATGTTCTGTACGTCTTCGATTTCTGCTGCTGCCACAGGCTTGTTTTGTTCAGTCATGATTCGGGTTAGTCCTCACTATATTTGACACAAGCACGGTCGGTTTCCCATACCGTTACACCAGAAACTTTGGCGGTGTCGGTGTTTAGCGTATTGCTAAGGCGCTGATAAAAAAACTGGGCGATATTTTCGGCCGTCGGATTAATCTCATCAAACGGAGGTATATCATTCAGATATCGGTGATCCAGTGTTTTGGCTAATTCACGAGTCGCCGTTTTAATTGCTTTAAAATCCATGCCCATACCATGCTGATTAAGCGCATTGGCAGTGACTTCGACTTCCAGTTTCCAGTTGTGGCCGTGCATGCGTTTACAATCCCCAGGGTAATCCCGCAGGGTATGTGCAGAGGCAAAATCAGCCAGAATTTTTAAGGTATAAGTGGCGCTCATAATGTTGACTATTATACTCGGGAATTAGCCTATCGAATAGGCCATTATTACGCAAAATAACGATTGATGGAATCGATAATGCCACTTGCATCCAGGCCACAAGCACTTAGCATTTGGCCGTGATCGCCATGATCGATAAAATGATCTGGCAGTCCCATCATTCGCAAGTTAGTCTTTAACCCTTGTTGCTGATAATACTCATTGACTGCACTGCCAGCGCCGCCAAGCACGGAATTTTCTTCAATGGTTATTATCAGTTCATGATTGGCGGCAATCTCATCCAACATCGCTGTATCTAATGGTTTGACAAAGCGCATGTTCACCACAGTTGCATCCACTTGCTCAGCGGCATCAAGCGCTGCATGTAATAAGGTTCCAAATGCCAGAATGGCTGTTTTTTTACCATTGCGGCGGGTTTGAGCCTTACATATGGGTAAGCTATCCAATTGAGGTTCAATGGCCGTTCCATTGCCGCAACCACGAGGGTAGCGGACTGCAGCGGGGCCATTATGCTGAAACCCGGTTGTCAGCATTTGCCGGCACTCGTTTTCATCGCTGGGAGCCATGATAAGCATATTTGGAATACAACGCAGATAACTTAGATCAAAACTGCCTGCATGTGTTGCGCCATCCGCACCGACTAAGCCGGCCCGATCGATCGCAAATAACACCGGAAGGTTTTGCAATGCGACGTCATGGATTAATTGATCGTAAGCACGTTGCAAAAAAGTCGAATAAATCGCGACTACTGGTTTTTTGCCCTCACAGGCCATACCTGCAGCTAAGGTCACCGCGTGTTGTTCGGCAATGCCAACATCAAAATATCTTTCCGGAAACCGTTCAGCAAAGGCGTTCAGCCCTGATCCTTCACACATTGCCGGAGTGATCGCGATGAGATCTTCAGATGCGGCACCCATATCACATAGCCATTGGCTGAAAACTTGAGTAAAGGTCGGACCAGCTTTCTTGTTCTTGCTGTTGGCAGGGCTGACACCATGATATTTACACGGTTCTTGCTCAGCTGGCTCAAAGCCTTTGCCTTTTTTAGTGACAATATGCAGAAACTGCGCGCCTTTGCTGTTGCGCAAGTTGCTCAAGGTGGTGATCAAGGTGTCCAAATCATGGCCATCGATGGGACCGATATAGTTGAACCCCATTTCTTCAAATAAGGTTCCAGGCATCATCATGCCTTTAACATGCTCTTCAGTTCGCCTTGCAAACTCCCAGGCTGGTGGGATTTTTTCCAGCATTTTCTTGCTGCTTTCACGGGCAGAACGGTAAAAACGACCAGACAGTAGTCTAGCCAGATAATTGGCCATACCGCCGACATTTTTAGAGATAGACATCTCATTATCATTCAGCACCACCAGCAAATTAGCACCCAAGTCACCGGCATGAGCCAGAGCTTCATAGGCTTGGCCTGCAGTAAGCGCTCCATCACCGATAATGGCTACTGAACGTCTGGACTCACCACTAGCACGAGCCGCAATCGCCATACCTAAAGCGGCACTAATAGATGTGCTTGAATGACCAACGCCAAAGCTGTCATATTCACTTTCACTACGTTTAGGAAAGCCAGAGAGCCCATCAGGTTGCCGCATGGTATGCATTTGATCGCGACGGCCGGTAAGAATTTTATGAGCATAACTTTGATGACCGACATCCCAGACCAAGCGGTCTTCAGGAGTGTTAAACACGTAATGCAAAGCCAATGTCAGTTCAACGACACCTAAATTCGACGAGATATGGCCGCCGGTTTGCTGAATCTTTTCAACGATCAATTCACGGATTTCAACCGCTAATTGATCGAGTTGTTTTCGTTCCAATTTACGTAATTGGGCGGGGGAGTCTATTTGCGCAAGTAGGCTTGTCATGTTGATTCAGCGAAATTAAAAGGTTCGTTGCACGACAAACGTTGCCAGTGCGCGCAGTGCTAAACAGTTTTTTTCAATATTATCCAGAGCAGCCAAAGCCTCAGCAACCAGTGATTGCGCTTTTTTCTGAGCGGCTTCCAGCCCTATTAATGCCGGATAAGTGGGTTTATTACGGGCAATATCTGCACCTTGTTGTTTACCCAGGGTTTCAGTATCTGCTATCACATCCAGCACATCATCCTGAACTTGAAATGCCAGTCCAATAGCTGCCGCATAATTATCAAGATGTTGGAAATCGGCTGCGGTACAAGTTGAGCTACAATGCGCACCCAACGCCACACTGGCCTTAATCAATGCACCGGTTTTTAACTGATGCATGGCTTCAAGTTCAAATTGATTCAATTGTTTGCCCACAGAAGCTAAATCGATAGCCTGACCACCAGCCATACCTGCAGCTCCAGATGCATGTGCCAGGCACTTAACCATTGCGATTTGCTGAGCAGGTGAAAGCTGGTTATCACACAGGCATTCAAACGCCAGACTTTGTAAAGCATCGCCGACTAATAACGCTGTAGCTTCATCATAGGCTTTGTGACAGGTAGGTTTACCGCGACGCAGGTCATCATCATCCATCATTGGCATATCGTCATGCACCAGTGAATATGCATGAATCATTTCAACTGCGCTGGCGGCTGAGTCCAGCGCATCAGCATCGGCATTAAATGCTTCTCCCGTTGCATAGACCAACATTGCACGCAAGCGCTTTCCACCATTTAACGTAGCGTAATGCATGGCTTCGTTTAATTTTGCTGCCGTGACATCGCTGGTGGAGGGTAAGCGTTGCTGTAGAGCTAAACTGATACGTTGCTGGTGCGCAGGCATCCAGTCAGTTAAAGAGAGCTGTTGTGTCACGAGACCTCGGAATCGGGATCAAAATCCACTAAATCAGACTGGCCAGACTGTTGTAATAACATTTGTACTTTTTGTTCCGCAGCTTGCAAAGCTTCCTGACAATCGCGAGTAAGCAATACTCCGCGTTCATAGAGTTTTAAAGATTCTTCAAGGCTGATATCACCTTTTTCCAGACGCTCGACCAGTGACTCCAATTCACTGACTGCTGCCTCGTAATCCAGTTTTTTGCGTTTTGCCACCATATTGGCCTCTGTACAAATCTCGCGTTAACGACACATTATAAGTGAATCGAAGCAGACATGCCCGCTGGAATGTTTGCTGATTTCCCGTTAGTCTGTTGCGTTTTCTTCTAACACTGAACTTGTCCATGCCGAAAATCATTCGCGGCTTATACAATTTACCTGACCCCGCTCAAGGTTGTGTGGCGACAATTGGTAACTTTGATGGAGTACATCTCGGTCACCAGGCCGTATTGTCTCAGTTAGCAATGAAAGCGGACATACTGAATTTACCAGCCGTGGTAATCACCTTTGAACCTCAGCCTTATGAATATTTTGTCCCGGAAAAAGCCCCGGCCAGATTGTCGCGGTTTCGTGAAAAAGTTGAAGCATTGCGCGCTTATTCAATTCAAAAGCTTTGTGTATTGCGTTTCAATCGTCAGCTTGCCGAAATGCAGGCCGAAACCTTTATTCAGAAGTTATTGATAGAGGGATTGAACGTACGCTATTTGGTGGTGGGTGACGATTTTCGTTTTGGCAAGGATCGTCAGGGTGACTTTGCCTTGTTACAGAAAGTTGGCAAACAGCGCGGGTTTCAAGTGGTCAATATGCATACTTTTGCCATTGATGAGATGCGAGTAAGTAGTACCCGCATTCGAGAAGCTTTGCGAGAGGGAGATTTAGCGGTGGCAGAGAGGCTGTTAGGACGTCCTTACCGGATGAGCGGACGAGTAGCGCATGGCGATAAACGCGGCCGTAAAATGGGTTATCCGACCGCCAATATTCATTTGCATCGCGCCAAAGTGCCGTTGCAAGGTGTTTATGCTGTGCAGTTGTATGGCATTGATGAAGAACCGGTCAATGGGGTGGCCAATATCGGAGTCAGACCGACAGTATCAGGAAGTGATAAGGCGTTGCTTGAAGTACATTTGTTTGATTTTGAACGCGATATTTACGGGGAGCATGTGCAGGTATATTTTCTGAAGAAACTGCGCGATGAACATAAATTTGCTGATCTGGATCAATTGATATCGCAGATTCATATTGATTCCGCCCAAGCTAGGCACTATTTTTCTGAATAGTCGTCTGTTCTGCTGAACTTGCCAGCTTCATAATCCGCAATCAGTTGTTCTGCCGCAGACACATCATCATCGTTTACAAATACATGAGCAAAATCACTGGCTGGCAAATCACCGACCGCGCCTTGCAGATAATGCCCGCCAACATAGGTTTCAATGCCATGAGTGTCTAGCAATCCCGCTACTATGTGGGCTTCCAGGATATTAGAACCGCGAAAGATTAACTGCATAACTATTGCAGATGTACTGCTTCAAACCTTGCCATAACGTTGCCATTCACATCTGCTAGCTCAAGATGTTGGCCTTCAATCTTCCAATAACGCACTTTTTCCAGCATAAAATGCATTGCCTGTGCCGTTTCCATTCCTTGGGCACAAGCCATCATAGTGCTGGCGATCCGGTTGAATTTAAGTTTGTCTTCCCGCAGCTGGAAGCTGCCCATGATGCTATTGCAGCCATCAGATCCGGATAGCCGGTTTTCTTCACTGGCTAATATTAAAGAGGGTTCACGTTGTTGTTCATAAACTTCAATTGGCTCGTCATTTAAGCGAGTCAGTTTCCAGTAGGTATTGATTAAATTTTCGTTATAACCCAGCTCGCCACAGGTTTCTCCCGGCCAGATATCTCGGGCCTGAGTAACAATCAATGTTGGCTGCATTTCACCCGTATCACTATTTGGACGAGGTTCCATATAGCCGGTCAATTCGACCAAGATAGGCTGATTTACCTCATCTACATATTCCAGATAAAGCGATTCAAGTGCAGCATTATCAGCTTCATGGGCAACAAACCAACGTTGACCAGTCAGACATTCTTTAAAGATGCCACTATCAGCCACATAACTGTACTTACCATTAAATTGCATGGCGGGATATACGGCATGAAACTCGGCATCACGTTGCAATTGATAATTTAACGAGCTGTTGATGATCGTATATTCCTGATCCAGCAAACTGATACTGCCATCTCTTTCGATTTGAAATGCAGTTTGCTGAGGATGATCGGATAACAGTCTGAGTTGGCCGGTTTGTTGCTGCCATTGTCCAAGCTGATAAAACGTCGAATTCTCGCCCGACTCTTGGTAATGCAACTGCAGATAATAGCTTTGATCGGCAAATAAATTGAGACGATAATCAATACCGGGGCAGTCAGCACAGGGCAATGTGCCACTGTAACTGACTGGGAAATCTTCGATAATCAAACGCCGTTCTTCTGATTGTTCAGAGCTACAAGCACTTAAAAACAAAATCGACATCAGAAACAAGCATTTTTTTAACATATCGAACTCCGGTTTTAGTTCACCGGAACTATCGGTGAAATTCACCTGCTCGCTCCGGTTGATATTCTATGGCTTCGATTCTGACTTGTAACATGCCGCCTTTACCATCCGGCCAGTCGATTTCATCTCCTTCTCTCAGGCCAAGCATGGCACTGCCAACCGGCGCTAAAATGGAAATCGTATTACCAGAATC
This sequence comes from Methylophaga sp. SB9B, assembly GCF_004832235.1. NCBI lineage: Bacteria > Pseudomonadati > Pseudomonadota > Gammaproteobacteria > Thiotrichales > Piscirickettsiaceae > Methylophaga > Methylophaga sp. SB9B. The sequence continues at coordinate 221,269 of NZ_SSXS01000001.1, read as the reverse complement.
ATCCATATCTTTTGGATAGACCAATTTCAGCGTAAAAGTTACCCCGCTGGAGATAACAGAAAATTTAACCTGCGAATTCATCGTTACGATATTGGCTGGCATCTTTTCCGGTGCAACCAGCTCAGCACGTTCCAATTCAGTCTCCAAAGCCGCTTTAATATTCGCCGGAATGCCAGTAGAAGACTGCAGCAAACTTTCGATACGCGTGTAATCGAGTTCGGAAATAATAATGTCAGGTTGCGTATTCACAATAAACTCCATTCAACAAATTTAAAGACGCACAAAAACTACCGTCAAAAGTTGACAGCATCATTTTCGGGTCATAGTGGGAATAAAACAGGCAGACCTATGATGGCACAAATTTCAAACCAATATAAGGTGCCAGCAAAAACAAAAATATGGCGAGCTTGTAAAACATCATTCCGCAATAATGTAATTGCGAAAATTGCTCGCGACTTAGGACGAACCACCGACTATGTAGCCGGTATATGCTTTTATTGCCAAAAGCATAGACGATGAACCACAGCGTCAATACCAGATAATTAAGAACAGTGGCCCAGCCCAAAACAAAAGTAAGATTCTCCAGCGTCATTGCAGGCTCTCCCTTTACAGTAGAGCTCTAATTTACGCCGAGTAGCTGGGGAATAAAAGCCAGTTAGTTTTAACTACTGCTTTTTAAGCGGTTGAAAAGTCGTTTGATAGCCTTGCGACCATAACGGCGTTTGAATTTGACTTTAAAATCATAAAGATAAAACGGCAAACGGCAACGGAAGTTGAATGGTATTTTGTATTTGGTTTGCTGTAGATAAAGTCCGACCAGTTTTTCTCTGCCTTGCCAATGCAATTTATTGCAGATACGTGTCAGATCAGACAAACGCTCTGAAAGGGTTGCATTGCGGTTGAAAAAGCGAGCCCGGTTGATATCGATCAGGGTGAACTCCAGTTTCTCATCCGCTTGCTTTTTGATCAGAATATTGCCGCCAGCCAGATCACGGAAAAACACACCGCGACCATGCATTTCCAGCAAAAATTGACTGAGTTGTTGATATAACTGATCTTCACTGACACCTTGGTATTCGGTCGCACCGTCATTAAAGGCGGTGAGAATTTCTCTGGCGGAGAAATCATGATCAACCAAGTCACACAGATAAAAATTTTCAGTCAGCGTTTTATCATCGGTCCGTTCAAAATAGGCGATAGGTAAACCTGTTGGAATACCACGACGTAATAATTCAGCTGCAGCGTTCCAACTACGTTTTGATTTACATGGCTTGAATTTATCAAGCAGTCGCTTATGAGCTGGCATACGCAAAGGTTTTTTGGCGACAATGGTTTTATCCATCAACCCGTCTATCCGCCAAATAACATTACGCGCCTTGCGTAAAGTGGTTTCTTCGGTAGCCTTTGGTAAATAGGCCGGATGCAGTTTCTGCTTAAACTCATCCGCTTGCTCGGCGTTTTCGGCAATCAACAAGCCTTTCCAGCCATCTTGTTCAAACTCGTACAAATTCTTACCGGGAGCATGGCGATAAACCGACACCCTTTCCCGTGCTTTTGGACTGGCTTTGAGGTCAATTTTTGCATTTGCGGGCCAGCAAAGAAAAATAGGAGATTCAGTGACAAATTCAGGTTGTTCAACGGCAATAGCGCCATCCCGAGTGATGGTTTCAACATCGTCCAGTTGTGATGGAGCATATAAAGCATGCATTGGCATTGCCTGCCCATTAGCCGTCCACAACACATGAATGAGTTTATCTTTACTGCGAAATGCATGTACTTCAATGGCTTCTGCAGTGGCCAACGGTCCCTCATATAAACTGCCAGGAATCAGCTGGATAAAGTTTTGCATCGCATAAAAAGCCGGACGCAGTCTGAAATCTTCACGTTGGCCCAATACTGAACGGTAATGAGTGATTCTTTCTAGTTCAGGGTAGGTTTCGTAACCATCATCAATCAGACCTTCACGATGACAGATGAACGGACCCCAATAAGCTTGCTGCATGGCACCTGAGACTGCCAGTAAGGTCATATAACGACTTAAGTAATCAGCCTGTTTTTCTTCACCATTGACTAACACCCGGCGGATCCGTGGCAAAGTCCAGAACGCGGCTGGTGAAATAAATTCTTTGACACCAAAATCGTCAGTTATTTTTTTCAGAATACGGGCTTTTTTAACCAGATTTACTTTCAGCCGCATCGCCAGTTTGGTGCCGAAGATACGATGGTCAAAGCGTTCGGGTTCGGTAACACGTTCACTGAATAAATTATTGGTATGAATATCCGGCAGTTGATTGTCACGCCGTAACCGTGTCAAAACCGCAATATTGTGCAGCGGTTCGAAATCAGAAATGTTTGGCCCAGCAATCTTGATATGACGCGATTTGATTTCTTCAAACGCGATGCGCCAAGTATTAAAAAAACTCTCAGTATCATAACCCGCCCAACGACGACGGTTACTGGTTGAACCGATTTCAATCGCACTGACGCGAGATCCAAATCGACTGGCAGCCGTCTGCACAAATTCACGCCAGCGTAATTGCGCACTTCCGGTTTTCATTTGCTGGGCTTCGGTAAACGGTTGCACTAAATGCAAAAGCACTTGAATGTCGGTTGCTAGTAAACGTTCCAACAAACGAGTGACCGGTCCGCCTTCATCACCATAGGTAAAATCAAGACGAACCTGTTTAATTTTTAATGCTTCAAGTTGTTGCAGGATGTAATCATCAACAGCAGGATCATCTGATGTGGTCACGCCAACACCTACAAAATCCTCTGGCACAAGGTGCTTAGCTTTGGGTAAATGACCATCTGGAAGTGCTAAACGACCGGAAAACACATAACGCATGGCATTACCCAAGGAATTTGCATCCATTAATGGGCCATTTTCAATTTTGTTGTGTGTTTTGTCCGACGAGCTCATAAAAAAATCCGAAAGTTATTTCGCCCTGCAGTGGACGATTTGAAGCAAAAAAGCTTGATTAAGTAGGTAAGTCTAGTGTGTAACGCTGCTGGAAAATACATTTAACACTATCACGCCACCCAAGATCATTGATATGCCGATGATGGCGGCCATATCGAGTTTTTGACTAAAAACGACCCAACCTATCAAAGCAATCAGTACCACGCCGAGTCCCGCCCAAATAGCATAGGCGATACCAACAGGGATGACTTTTAACGACAAGGATAAAAAATAAAAAGCAACAACATACCCCAACACAACTGCTACCGATGGCCAGAATTTGGTAAAACCATCAGCAGCTTTAAGAAAGCTCGTACCAAAAACTTCAGCAATAATTGCCATACTTAGCAATAACCATTTAGACATGATGAGGACTCAGTTGTAGGTGAGAAATAAGCTGATAGCCAATAAGCTACCAAGCAGAGCTACGATTAAACTTACAACGACGCCCCATTGCGTCCGATAACCTTCGGGGAATTCTGATTCCCCTAACGTTTTTAATACGCGCTGAAATTGTCGGGCTGCATAAACGGTTGTAAAACTGCCTAACAAAATAAAGGCTAAACCAATGACAAAGGTCATGGTGGTATTCAGGAGTTCCTGCCCGTTGGCTAATATCTCAATTAATAGTCCCGAGCGTTCAATTAAAAAACCAAACATGATGAAGGTCAAACCCGTGCGATTCCAAGCCAGCAAAGTACGTTCTGCAGCAAATAAAACACGAGGGTCTTGGAGATAAGACATCAGCTAAGCCGCCTTCACTTTTCGCTTGCGTAACCAGCTTTTAAGTTTGGCACTAAGTTTGTGAAAAAAACGATGTTTGTTGCTAGCCGCTTCACTGGTCAGAAAGTTTATCTGTATAGAACGGCGAGTACCTTCATAACTCGGATAGCCATGCCAGCAATTATCCGTCACTTTAAATGCCACCAGTGAACCTGGGCCAGGAATGATTTCATCCACATAATCTTCCATGTCGTGAGCATTATTTAAAATTCGTAAACGCCCCGTTGCTGCATCCCAACTTTCATTGAGATAAATCAAAATGGTCACCAACTTGGTTTTCGAATCAGTATGGATGCGGCCGTCTTTTTGTCTTGAATAACCACGTAAGGTCATCATCATCGGCAGATCCATGACCTGCACATCGAATTTATCGCAAATGATCTGCCGAAATTCAGTACTGTCTATCGCATTCAAAAAAGCTTTGAAATCATCATTAACCGGCACATCATCAACATTAAAACTGCCACCATCGTCGATAGCCGGAAAGTCACCGATAACACGGTCTAATACATCCGAACGGATCGAGCGTTCCACCTTAAAAAAAGGAAAAGGAATACGATTGACGGGGGCGGCCTTAAGGGCCTGCATATCCAGTACTGAATTCATATGAGGTTCTCGATACTGCTTGGAGTTTAGAGTAAACAGCATCATATGATAATACAAAACAGCCTATCAATCAGATTGCCAGTTAACGGCAACCGATAAGAGCTTAGATCTATTTTGTTGTTTGCTATAACTTACTGATATGGTCTTTTAGAAATTAACTTGAATTAGCGGGCAGGAGTAAGTAATGACAAAGTGGAGTGAAGGCCGCGTAATAGAAAACAAGCAATGGACAGAAAATTTACATTCAATAAGAGTTGATGCGGCAATTGATGCATTTGATGCCGGCCAGTTTACTCGTCTGGCAATGGAAATTGATGGTGAAGAAGTGAGTCGTCCATTCTCATTGGTCAATGCACCCGCTGAAAAAATCTTGGACTTTTACTTTATCGAAGTTCCTGGCGGGGTATTTTCAACCAAGCTGGCTAAACTTAAAGCTGGAGACAGTATTCAAGTGGCTACCAAGGCCACTGGTTTATTAACACTGAAACAGCTCCCGCCGGCCAAAAAATTATTCTTGCTGGCCACCGGCACTGGGATTGGACCGTTTTTATCAATCATTAAGACTTCAGATGTCTGGCAACAATTTGAACGGATAAGCTTGGTACATGCCGTTCGTTTTACGAAAGAACTGACCTATCAGCAAACGATTCGCTCCATTGCCGAAAACCATAGTCATCAATTCAGTTACATCCCGATGGTTAGCAGAGAACCTAGTGATTATGCGATTCCTGGGCGGATCCCCGCAGCCATTATGGATAAACAACTGGAATTGCGTGCTGGTGCGCTAATTGACTCTGACTGCCATGTGATGTTATGCGGCAATCCGGATATGGTGCAGGACACCATGGATGTATTGATTGAGCGTGGATTAAAAAAGCACAGCCGACGTGAGCCCGGCCATATCAGTATTGAAAAATATTGGTAATTCATCTCAACGCTTGTTATGGTCGAACTACGGTGATAACGAGGTCATTTGAACCAAACAGGTCATAAACGGTCACAAATTGCATAGCACCAGCTCGTTGGTTTTAAAGCGAGATAACTATTCTGTAATACCATCAAATCAATTTTTAATTGCACCATAGAGTCACATTGTGACCTGCATATGTTTATCAACGGATCACCCAACAATCGTGTTGCAAGATCCAAAACAGGGGAGGGCTCATGTCTGATGTCTGGCAAGACACCATCACCACAGCTGAAACAATACGCCGTGAATTTCATGCTCATCCGGAAATGGGCTGGCAGGAACATCGCACCGCGCAACGTGTTCGTGAGATCCTTAGCTCACTGAATATTGTATGGCGCAGCTGCGCCGGTACTGGCACGGTTGGCATACTTAATCCCAATGGCACTGCGGCACCACATATTGCCCTGCGCGGTGATATGGATGCATTGCCTATTCACGAAGCCACGTTAAAAGCCTGGAGTTCGATGAATGAAGGCTGCATGCATGCCTGTGGTCATGACGGCCACACCGCAACCTTATTAGCTGCGGCCAAATGGCTTAAATATCATGAAGCTCAGCTAACTGGACCAGTCAGTTTGATTTTTCAGCCTGCTGAAGAAGGTGGTCATGGCGCAAGAGAAATGATCAATGACGGCGCGCTTGATGGTGTTGACGAAATTTATGGCTGGCATAACTGGCCAGCCATTCCTTTTGGTCAAATGCTGTGTCCGGATGGCTTGGTGATGTGTGGGAACGGCACTTTTAAAATCACCATACACGGACAAGGTGGTCATGCCAGTCAACCAGAACTATGCCGTGACCCGGTGTTAGCAGCCAGCGCAATTACCTTAAATCTGCAACAAATCATCAGTCGTAGACTGGCTCCTCAACAAGCTGCAGTGATCAGCGTGACATCTATTGAAGCACCAAGTGCGCCGACGGTTATTCCGCAGAATGCAGTGCTTGGCGGCAGTATCAGGTTCCTGACAGAAAAACCCGTGATGAAATTTATCGACTGATTACTGAAATCAGCCAGCAAACTGCAGCAAGTTATGGCGTTGTTGCCGAAGTTGAAAATTTCCCGCGCTATGACGCGACCATCAATCACCCGGCGCAAGCTACTCAAATGCGCAGTTTATGGCAGGAACTTAACGGTGCTGACTCTCTGGACTTTGTCACCGCAACACCGATTATGGCCTCCGAAGATTTCAGTTATTACCTGCAACATATTCCCGGGGCCTTTGCTTTGATTGGCAGTGATGACGGTCCGGATCATCAAGTGCCATGCCATAGCCCTTATTACGACTTTAACGATCGCCTGATACCGGCGGTCACACGATTGTTTTCACGCCTGGTTGGAGTTGGCGTACCTGTTCCGGAGGAACTGCCCTAAATCGTCCCAGTGACGTGTTCAAGAGGAGAATTAAATGAGCATATTTGAAGAAAGAGAGTCTGCGATCCGCGCCTATTGCCGGGTGTATCCGGTAGTGTTTGATACAGCGATCAATGCAAGGCAGACCGATGAAAACGGCAAGGAATATATCGATTTCTTTGCTGGTGCCGGCGTATTGAATTTCGGTCATAACAATCAACGCATGACTAAAGCGGTCGTCGATTACATTCAATCCAATGGTGTAACGCACAGCCTTGATATGCATACCACGGCCAAGCGGCAGTTTATGCAGCACTTCACCGATACCATCCTTAAACCTCGCAATATGCCGCATAAAATGCAGTTCATGGGGCCAACGGGTACCAATGCCGTAGAAGCTGCGATGAAACTGGCCAGACGCGTCACCGGTCGTCAGGATATCGTGGCTTTTAGCCATGGGTTTCATGGCATGACGCTGGGCGCTCTAAGTGCAACGGCCAATCAATATTTCCGCAATGCAGCCGGTGTGCCGCTCAACCACGTCAAACATTTTGCCTTTGGCTGTGAGGAAGTCTGTCCTGGCTGTGATTTAGGCTGTGGAATGAACAGCATTGACCAGTTAACCGCAATTTATCAGGACAGTTCCAGTGGGATTGCGCCACCAGCGGCATTTTTGCTGGAAACCATTCAGGCCGAAGGCGGCGTTAAGGTCGCTTCCAAAGAATGGCTGCAGGCACTGGAGAAATTAGCCAAAGAAGTGGGCGCATTACTTATCGTCGATGATATTCAGGTTGGCGTTGGCCGTACTGGTTCCTTTTTCAGTTTCGATGATTTGGGCATTGATCCAGACATTATCTGTCTTGCCAAAGGCATTGGTGGCATGGGTACCCCGATGGCGATGAATCTGGTGAAACCGGAACTCGATGAACACTGGTCGCCCGGTGAGCATACCGGTACGTTCAGAGGCCAGGATATTTCCTTTGTCGCTGGTGATCAGGCACTGACTTATTTTGACGACGATGAGTTGATGAAAGAAGTTAAAGCCAATGGTCAACAAATGGCTGCAGCACTGTCCCCGCTGGCGCAGCGATATCCGGATGTGAATGTGACGGGTAAAGGCATGATTCTCGGGCTGGATGTTGGCACCGGTGACAGAGCCAAAGCCATTGTGAATCAGTGTTTTGATGCCGGCTTAATGATTGCCAGCTGCGGCACTGGTGGACGGGTAGTCAAATTGATTCCGCCATTAACCACACCTCAGTCTGACTTAAAGACGGGTTTGGATATTCTGGTTGAAGTGACTGATAAAGTCATGCAGATGGAGGAAGCCGCATGAGACATCGTGATGATATGACTTTTCCGTTTGAAGAATACGAGCGACGACTAAGCGAGTTGCGGGAACGTATTGAAGAACGGCATATGGACGCCGTGGTGATTTCTGACCCGGAAAACATTATGTATCTGACGGATTATCAGACCACCGGTTACTCATTCTTTCAGGCGCTGGTCGTGCCGCTGGAAGCCGAACCATTTATGATCACCCGTAAGCTGGAAGAGTCTAATGTGATTCATCGTACCTGGGTGGAAATTACTCGGCCCTATCCGGATACCGGTGATGCGATTCAGATGCTGGTCGATGCGCTGCGCGAGTTTGGTCTGGATAAAAAACGCATTGGCTATGAACGTAACAGTTATTTCTTCCCGGCTTATCATCAGGATTGCATTCATAACACGCTGACCGATGGCAAATTGCTGGATTGTTTTGGCATCGTTGAAGAAGGGCGGGTCTGCAAATCCTCGATGGAAATTGCCTTGATGCAAAATGCAGCCAGAGCCACCGAAGCCGGTATGCAAGCCGGTATTGATGCGGTTCAGGCGGATGCCACCGAGAATGAAATCGGCGCCGCTATCAGTGCAGCGATGTTTCGCGCTGGTGGTGAACCGCCCGCCGTAATGCCGTATGTGACTTCCGGCCCACGGACCATGATTGGGCATGCCACCTGGGAGGGACGGATTGTACAACCCGGTGAGCATGTTTTTCTGGAAGTTGGCGGCTGTTATCGGCGTTATCACACCGCCATGATGCGTACTGTAGTTCTAGGAAAGCTTAGTCCATCGATGTACAAGGCTCAGGAAATTATGAAAATGGCCCTGGATGCGGTGCATAACAATTTCCAGCCAGGAATGACCGTGTCGGATGCCGACAATATGATCCGCAATATCATTACCAAAAATGATATCGGTGCGCGGTTAGTGACACGTTCTGGTTATTCAATCGGTATCGCTTTTCCACCGAGCTGGGATGAGGGCTATATCGTTAGTCTTAAACAAGGTGAATCAGCGGTACTCAAACCCGGCATGACGTTTCATATTATTCCGTGGATGTGGGGTGTTGATGGCGATAAAACCTGCGGTATTTCTGACACCATTCACATAACTGAAGATGGCTGCGAGTCCTTTTTTACTATGGATCGGGATTTTGTGGTGAAAGCCGATCAGGGCAAACAAAAGCTCATTTCTGTTGATAAAAGCGCAAAAATTGAAGCGAAGGCAGACAAGCAAATAGAGCGCGCCCAGAATTCAGCCAGCTAATCTATTGAGGTTCACATGCTAATAGCAACAAATCCATATAGCGGAGAAAAAATCGGTAGTTTCCCGACCCTGGATAAAAATGAAATGTATGCTCGCATTGGTGAGGCTAATATGGCTTTTGCCGATTGGAGTGATCGCAGTTTTGCTGAACGGGGTGAGGTGCTCCGAGCAGTTGCCAAACAATTACGTGCAGAAAAACATGATCTGGCCCAACTGATGGCATTAGAAATGGGCAAGCCCATTAAAGAAGGTGTACCAGAAGTTGAAAAAGCGGCGTTCTGCGCGGAATTTTATGCCGATAATGCCGAAAAATTCCTGAGTCGGGAAACCATCGAATCGGATGCATCACTCAGTTATGTTTGTTATCAACCCTTGGGAACCTTACTGGGGATCCTGCCGTGGAATGCGCCCTTATGGCTGGCATTTCGTTATCTGGCACCGGCGTTGATGGCGGGTAATACCTGTGTAATGAAACATGATCCAAATGTACCGCAAACGGCACAGGCAATTGCCAATGCCTTTTTAAAAGCCGGTGTACCGGAAAATATTATGGTGAATCTGCCATTGGAAACCCCTGAAGTGGAATTAGCAATTGGTGATCCACGGATTATGGCTATTTCATTTACCGGTTCTGGTGGTGCTGGCAGAAAAGTCGCTGAAATGGCGGGCAGTGAAATAAAGCCCTGTGTATTGGAATTGGGTGGTTCGGATCCAAGCATTATTCTGGCAGATGCAGATCTGGAAACAGCGGCCGATGTGGTCTGTCTTTCACGTGTGATTAATGCCGGTCAATCCTGTATCGCCGCCAAACGCATTATTGTCGAAGCAGAAATTTATGATCATTTTGTTGAATTGCTTTCAGCGCGATTGAGCAAATTGCAATTGGGTGACCCATTGCAGCCAAATACCGATATCGGCCCGATTGCCCGTAAAGATCTGCAATTGAATTTACATCGGCAGGTTGAAGACACGGTAGCCGCAGGTGCCAAATGTCTATTGGGAGGCGAACTGCCGGATACTAACGGGTTTTTCTATCCGGTCACTTTATTGACTGATGTTACGCCAACCATGTGTGCGTTTCGAGAAGAAACTTTTGGTCCGGTTATGGCGTTAATAAAAGCAGAAGATCACGAACATGCACTGGAAATGGCTAATGACACCGAATATGGATTGGGCGCCAGTGTCTGGACTAAAAATGCTGAGTTAGCCACCCATTTGGCGATGCAACTGCAATCAGGACAAGTCGCGATCAATGGCATCGTCAAAACCGATCCTCGCTTGCCTAGCGGAGGCATCAAAGGTTCTGGCTATGGACGCGAACTGGGACCACACGGGATTCGTGAGTTTGTAAACGCCAAACAGGTGTGGATTAAATAATTTGATAAAAAGGGGTGACACAACGGTGTTCACCCCCTTTAATTTAGCGTTGCTGAATTTGCGATGCGAGTTGTTCTGCCAGCTTATCCAAATTGCTGCCCAATGCCCGAACCAGTGCGGGGTAACCATCGGAAGCCAGGGTAGTTTCAATATTGAATGGGCAATAACGATTAGTTTTCCCTGACTGTCTTGCAGTTGCCATTGTCCACTGGTCACGGCATTGCCATTAAAATGCCCCTGAAATTGCTCAATCTCCAACTGTAAAGTTAATGCGTCTTGCTTCAATCCCCGACTGTCCGAAACCACCAGCCTATCCGGGAGCCGTGAACTCAAACGGTTACGCAGACCACGGCGAATTTGTTGGGCCAGATTTTCCGCCCAAAGATTTTCTCGTGCCTGATGCAAAGTAATATCATCCAGTTGCAACACAATGCGATCACTATCAAGAAATTCTGCCAAACGGATCGAGCCGATGACTAAAACCTGCTCAGCACTGGTTGAAATCTGTGTTGTGGCTTGCGTAGTTTCTGGCAGGTTATAACGCTCTGTATTAACAGTTTTGGTGGCGCAAGCCACCAAAATTAGCAGAAGCAGAGCGCTCAATAACGATTTAAAGAATGTTAATAACATGGGGCATCCTGATTATTCAGTCGGGGCTCTAGGTAAAGGATCGCTGCTGTTACGACGATCAAAAATCAATGCATTGGGTTGTTCGCCCAAAGTGCGGGCAACGGGTTGAATATCACGCAGTAATTTTTCCAGTCGTTGCAGGGTGCCGGTCATCTCCTGATAGGCTGATGAGTCAGGTGACAAGCCTTGCAGCGTGGTACGAATTTCTGCCAATGTCTGATTGATATTGGCAGGAATTTCCTGGGTTTCTGAAGCATTGACCAATGTCTGAATGCTGGCTGTCAGATCACGAATTTCTTTCAGCATGGTTTCAGAGCTTTCCAGATTACGATCCATGCCGGTTAAAATCGGCTCGACTTCCAGTTGATTGAGTTTATCCAGCAAATTCGACACCTTCAGTTCAATTTGCGCCAAGCCTGTTGAACTGGTTGGCAGAACCTGATGGCCTTCGAAGGTTCTGGCAACGAATTCATAGGTACCATCACGCTGGAAGTTAAGATCAATAAATAAAGAACCGGTCAGCAGATTGCCTGATTTGAGTGTGGCTCTTAATCCGGCATTCAGCATGCGATCAAACCGCGCCTCCCATTCCTCAATATTTACTTTTTCTTTGCCACCAAGGCGTTGAGGTTCCAGACGAATCAAAACTGGTATAGCAAAGCCACTCTGGGCATTACGCTCCGGCGAAGTAAATTTCCACGGCACACTGGAAACGGTACCAATACGAATGCCACGAAACTCCACTGGCGCGCCTTTGGAAAGCCCACGAACCGTATCTTCAATTAACAATACGTATTCCAGATATTGGGTATAGGCTTCTTGACGTGCACTTTCTTCGTCGCCATATAAGGTATAAACACTGTCAGCCTGTGCTGGTGAACCCACCGGTAAATCTTCCAGCACGCCAAAGGTCACACCACCGCCTAATAAAGCTTCCAGCGATGCGATATTGACCTTGAAGCCTTCAGAATCCAGTTTTAAATCTACACCACTGGCGGACCAGAAACGTGTGCCTTCGGTAACCAGAACATCATAAGGACTTTCAATAAATAACTGATGACGCATTTCACGGCGTTCACTATCGAATTCAGCGCTTTCAACACGGCCCACATTGAATCCCTGGTAGGTGACGGGATCACCAACACGCAATGAGTTACCCAATTGGCTGATAAGTTTGATACGTAAACCTTGTATACCGAGCGTGGAAATGGGTGGTTGTTCCAACACCATAAACTCACGTTCTTCGATGTTACTTTCTCCGGGTTGAAGTTGAATATAGGCTCCTGAAAGTACCGTATTAAGTCCGCTTATGCCTTCACGACCAATTCGCGGTTTGACTACCCAGAAGCGAGAATCCTCGACCAGCATCGGCTCTGCTTCTGGATTAATACGGGCAATAATCAAGGTATGGGTTAAATCATCGGATAAACGAACCTGTTCTACCTGGCCAATATCCACATTACGTGTTTTGATCATGGTTTTACCGGCCTCGATACCTTCTGCATTGGCCATGGTTAAGGTGATTCTCGGCCCAATGCGAGTGTAATTGTCGTATATCAGCCATAAGCCGATCAGCAGAGCCACAATCGGCACAATCCAAATCGGCGAAAATCGGGATTGTTTTCCGGATTTGGCTCGATGTGGATCGACGACTTTTTCTTCAGCGGTGATAGTTCATCACTCATTAATGGTTTCCTTGGACTGCTTTTTGATTGATGTTTGGGGGGAATCCCAAATCAACCGTGGGTCAAAAGTCATTGCGGCTAACATGGTTAGAATCACCACCGCACCAAACGCCAATGCTGCTGGACCGGGAGTGATCGACATTAAATTGCCGGCTCTAATCAATGCCACCAGTATAGCCACAACAAATAAATCTACCATGGACCAACGGCCAATAAATTCCGTAACGCGATATAACTTGGTTCGGGTGCTGGCTCCCAGTTCGTTACTTCTCCGTACCACCAGCGATAACCAGATTAACGCAAGTATTTTGCCCACCGGGACGATAATGCTGGCAAACAATATTACAGCGGCAATGGGCCATGAGCCCTTTTCTATCAACTCTATCACTCCGCCAATAATGGTGGCAGGATTACTTTGCCCGAGCAGGGTCGTGGTCATGATGGGATACACATTTGCTGGAATATACATCACGATTGCCGCAGCTAACAGCGCCCAGGTCCGTTGCAGACTATGCGGTAAACGAAGATGTAATGGTTCGCCGCAGCGGCGGCAATGACCGTGGCCCGACTCATCCACTTCGTTAATCAAGCCACAGGTGGAACATCCTGCCAGACCTTGTGAAGCTGCTGTTTCCGCTGTACGTATACCCTTCGGAGCCTGCGGTTCACCCGCCAGTGAAAACCACATCCAGTCAGCATCAATGGAGCGGGTTGTCATTAATAACAGAATGGCAAAAGCACAAAATGCCCAGAATGACACGCCTAATACAATCTGCGCCATACCGGCAATTTTAATCAGGCTGACCAGTGCCGCGATAATAAATACATCCGCCATCATCCAGGGATTCAGATGCGTGAGTGAACGGGCAATGCCTCGACTGAACGGAAATGGTACGCCACGTAATAGCCCCAGTTGTAACCAGATTACTCCGCATAGATAGACTGCTGGCAACACAATTATGGTTAACGCAACAATGATCGCCACCAGTGGTTGATGAAAACCAATCATGCTGGTGGCAGTTTGGGTGAGCTCGATATTGTTACCAATACCTCTGGCTTCAAAGCTGACAAACGGAAACGATATCGCCAGAATCAGTGCAATCAAGGCACTTATCGCTAATGCCATGCTGCGTTGTGCCGGGCGGAAATGTCGGCGTACCAATATATGACCACAACGGGGACAGGTAGCGTGTTCGCCGCCCCGTAATGCAGGCAAAACCACTACCCAGTCACACTCATGACAGGCACGCATTCTGCGTAGTGAAATACGGCTTTCCGGTGAATACGGAGCAATATCAGCAGGTATGTTTTCGATTGTAGCGGGTTGCTTCAAATCAGTTTTCCGTGACGTCGTTCATGTAAGGAAAGGCGATAGCTGGCATTATACGCATTGGCAATAGATATGTTGGGCATCAGTAGACAGATAGGAAATTCAGCTCTGTTGATATGACCTTTAATTAAAAACGATGTTCATTTATTGCCTGTTTGGGGTGTATTCATACACTGAAAAACTGAAATGGATGTTAGTTAACTAGGGCTTGTTTATCTTTCATATCCACCACTGCTGGCGGCTATTTTTGTGTCCGACAAGGCGGAAAGCACGCCGTGTAGTTCTTCCTACATAAGTGATTGACAACACAGTCGGCCGCAAAAATAGTCCCAGCCCTACGGGTTGTGACTGAAAAAGTATCACTTATGTCCACGGATGGACTGTATGCCGGCGCGCCAGGGAGGCGCGCGCCGGTCTGCGTTGCTCGTCGCTTATTTAGAACAACTAAAAGGCGCTCTTCGTGCCTTGATTGATACTTTTTCAGCCCACAACAGAGGCGGAGATGAAAGATAAACAAGCCCTAATACTGCATCCACTGATTTATCTAGGAGAGAAAGAAGTGAGAGATATTCTGTTTTTTGATTCGATGTTAACGCCAAAAATCATTACGTTGGTTTACTGGTTGTTGTTAGTAGCGGTAGTGGTTTCAGGCATCGGAATGATGTTCTCTGGTGGTTTTGGTAGTTTCATTATGGGAATATTTACCATGCTTGCAGGTGCTGTGGGTGCACGTATCTGGTGTGAACTGCTAATCGTACTATTCAAAATCAATGAAAACATGAAAAAAGTAGCGGATAAATAATTCCCACAAAAAAGGGCTCGTTTAGAGCCCTTTTTGACTAATGCGAGTGTCGACTTCTTAGACTTTCTTAACAAACTGCGATTTAAGTTTCATCGCACCAATGCCATCAATCTTGCAATCAATATCGTGATCGCCGTCAACCAGACGAATGTTTTTGACCTTGGTTCCGACTTTTACCACTAGCGAAGAACCTTTCACTTTCAGATCTTTGATAACTGTTACGGTATCGCCATCCTGTAAAACATTGCCATTGGCATCATGAATCTCATCTGAACTTTCACCATTGTCTGTCGCCGTAACTGCCGACCATTCATAAGAACATTCCGGACAAATCAGGATACTTCCATCTTTGTAGGTATATTCGGAATCACACTTCGGACAATTGGGTAAATTGCTCATTTCAAACCTCAGACTGCGTTGACATAGCGCGCTATAGTACGCCAGCAGGCAGTTTTTTGCTGATAAATGAGCTATAAAACATTAAAACCATTCTCTAAGTAAAGGTTGTCAGGTCATTACAAAAAAATGTTATTTGGCTTGCTTGTAAGCCTGTTCCAGCTGAAAAACGTTCAACTTATTCATTGTCAGTAATGCAGACATGACTGCCGGAGCACGCTGTTTATCCTGCAACATTTTATCCAGCATCGTCGGTACAATCTGCCAGCACACACCAAATTGATCCTGAACCCAACCGCATTGCAATGTCCTGCCGCCATTGACCAGCAATCTATCCCAAAGAAGGTCGATTTCAGCCTGACTCACGCAGCTGACTAACAATGACATCGCATGATTAAATGCCACATCAGTGCCACCATTCAAAGCAATAAATTGCTGTTCCTCGATCTGAAAGGTAATCGAAAGCACAGAGCCAGCCGGACCAGGTCCAGCAGTGTTGTAATACAGGCGATCAATTTCTTCACCACCAAAAACCGAAAGATAAAACTCAACGGCTTGCTGAGCATTGTCGTTAAACCATAAACAGGGCCTGATCTTTTGCATATCAGTTTCCTTTGCCACCGCTGCTATTGTGTTCAGTCTGCAATTCACGCACGGGGCGAATTTCAATACTGCCGTATCTGGCGGGGGGAATATTGCCGGCCAATTGAATGGCTTCGTTAATATCCCGCGCTTCCAATAGATAAAACCCGGCCAGCTGTTCTTTGGTTTCGGCAAAAGGCCCATCGGTCACTGTCACTTTGCCATTGCGAACCCGAACAGTAGTGGCCGTCTCGACCGACTGCAACGCTGAACCATCCAGCATATGGCCACTGCTTTGCAGTTTTTCACCACAGGCCATGCATTCCTGATTCAGACTGTCCCATTCCTGCTGGGACATTTGATTCATGATTTGTTCTTGGTAATACACCAAAGCCAGATATTTCATCTCAAGCTCCTTCAATACATTGACCGCAATTAATCATCCATGGCGTGCCAAAACGATCCACCAGCATGCCAAACCGTTTTGCCCAAAATGTGGGCTCAAACGGCGTTTGCACCATGCCACCTTCGGCTAGTTGATTAAAAGTGGTCTCTGCCTGCTGCTCATCTTCAAAGGCTATCTGCACATTAAAACCCTGCGGTTTTTCAAACATGCCGGGAGGGCAATCCGATCCCATTATCATCCAATTGCCGACTTGAAGAGAGACATGCATGACTTTGTCAGCGAACTCGGCAGGCATCTCATCCGCCATCGGGGATTCGCCTCCGATCATCATCATGACTATATCGCCACCCAACACCTCGGCATAAAACGCAAAAGCTTCACGGCAGTTGCCATCAAATAACAAATAAGAGCTGGTGGAAAGCGGTTGTTTACGGAGTTTTTGATCAAGCTCGATATGTTTCTGCAAACCCGGTCCATCAGCAAAATCACACATTTCATATAGCTGTCTGAGTTCCAGTTCAGCATTGCCATCAGCATCTTCAACCGGCCAGCGTTTGGCCCAATCCAGTGCTTCCTGTCTGGAATTGACTTCAATAATGGTGTACCCGGCGAGTAATTCCTTGGTTTCAGTGAACGGGCCATCAGTAATAATTGGCTTACCTTGCTGAAATTTAATGCGGGTCCCATCACGGGTTGGTTTCAAGCCTTCACCTGTTCTTAATATTCCTGCCTGAGCCATTTGCATGTTGTAGTCACCCATGGCTGATAATAATTGTTCGCTGGGCATTACACCTTTTTCAGTATCGGTATCGGCTTTACGTAAAATCATGAATTTCATTGTGTGCTCCTTACCAGGCAGATTCAGTTTCAGGGGTAAGCTGAAACAACGCTGAGCCTGTTGCCATATCAAACGGCAAGGAAAAGTGCTCATGAATAATCAACCATTTTCCGTGATTCTTTTGATATACCTGAGTGCCGCGAACCCAACCGACTTGTTCTTCTCCGGTTTTTTCATCAATACCACCACACTGATTAAGGAAGAAACACACCGCCAGTTCCCCATCAACCTTGATATCAATCTGGCCGATTTCAAAGTGAGTCATCTTGCACGTCTGCAGGCAACGTTGCCAATGCGCCTTATATTGATTGCGACCAGTAAATTGCAATTCGGCAATCGCATCAAATGCCCGGATGTCTTCAGCATAAAAAGGCATGATATTTTCGACATTCTGACTGATTACGGCCTGTTTCCAGTTTTCTAGTTGTTGTTCAACTTCAGTTTTCACATTCATAACTTTCTCCATATTGAAAGGCTCGAATATCTGGCCTTATTAACTAGTCGAATGGGAAACCGCTAAATCGACAACATTGGCAATTCATCTAAACGTTTTTGTAAAAAACGCTGTTCAGGGCCTTGTTGAGTTAATGCAAGTGCTTTTAAGTAACAAAGGCGAGCAGTATCAAAGTCCTGCAGACGGCGACATAGATCCGCCTTGGCAGCATAAATCAGGTGATAGTGATTCAGTTCACCTTGAGCAAACAATTGCTCAATGATAGCCAGTCCTGCCTCTAGACTATCCAACATGGCAATTGCGACAGCTTGATTTAACCGTACAACGGGTGAGTCGACGTGTTGTATCAATGCATCATATAAACCAACGATCTGCTGCCAATCAGTCTGGTCGAATGATCTGGCCTCAGCATGAACTGCAGCAATAGCGGCTTGCAGAGTAAAGGGGCCAAAACGCTGAGTTTGCAAAGTCTGAATAACCAGCTCACAGCCATGCTGAATCTGCTGCTGATCCCACAGGCTGCGATCCTGATCTTCCAGCGTAACCAGTTCGCCATGGGCATTCACTCTGGCATGACGCCTTGAGTCTTGTAACAACATTAACGCCAGCAAACCGTTTACTTCTGGTTCGGGCAATAATTGTGCTAATAATCTGCAAAGTCGAATCGCTTCACTGGCTAAATCATGTTTAACCAATAATTCGCCATTGCTGGCAGAATAACCTTCATTAAAGATCAGATAAATGACCTGTAGCACCGATTGCAGACGTTCTGCTAACTGGTCTGCATCAGGGACTTCATAAGGAATACCGGCTTCGCGGATTTTATTTTTGGCGCGGACAATGCGTTGGGCAATTGTGGTTGGTTTCTGCAGAAAAGCCGGGCGACTTCTTCGGTGGTCATGCCGCATATTTCTCGTAGTGTCAGTGCCAATCGAGCTTCTTCGGCCAATGCCGGATGACAGCAGGTGAATATCAGTCGTAACTGATCATCTTCAATCTGCTGCTCTTCGAGCAAAATATCTTCTGCAGCCAGTTCGTCAGTGATGGTATCAAGGGAATAATCAAAACGTGCCTGTCGGCGCAGATGATCTATCGCTTTAAAGCGCGCTGTGGAAATCAGCCATGCACGTGGATTATCTGGAACGCCATCGACTTCCCATTTCTGCAGTGCAATTGCAAAGGCTTCATGCATGGCTTCTTCGGCCAGATCAAAATCACCCAGCAAGCGGATTAAGGTACTAAGAATCTGCCGTGACTCTGTGTGATAAATTTGATCGAGCAACGGTTTCATATGTGCACTTGAAAGCGGGTCTTAATTAACCCAACCGTCCTTTTACAGATTTTATAAAAGCTTGCTGAATCGGCATGTCACCCTGATATAACTCTTCAATCTGATTAACCGTTTCTGAATGATCCAGACATTGCAAAATGCAGGCTGCAACATTTGCACGAGAGATAAATTGTTGTTCTTGATCTGTTGGGCGAGTGGTGGTGATTGTGCCGGTTAATGGACCATCGGTTAATCTGCCGGGGCGCAGAATGGTATAGGGCAGATGGCTTTCAATAAGGTGTTTATCGGCGAAATGTTTGCAGATGTTGTAATGCTTGATGGCTGGTGTGCCGTGTTCGGGATCGCCTGCATCGCGGGAACTGACCATAACAAATTGCATAATGTTATGTTGTTTTGCCTTATCAATGGCTTTACAGGCTCCCCATAAATCCACCAGTATGGTTTTATCGGCACCGGTTTTGCCACCTGAACCAGCTGTAAATACAACCTTGTCACAATCGGCAAATGCTGCATCTGGCAAGTCGGCTTCCAGATCTGCAATCACAACTTCAGCACCCATCTTTTCAAATTCGGCAGCTTGTTCTGCTTTGCGGAGCATAGCTTTAACGGGCAGTTTTTGCTCAGTCATCATTTGAATTAATAGCTTGCCGATTTGACCATTAGCACCGATCACAAGTGTTTTATCCATCTCTAACTCCTTTGTCTAAGACAAGGAATGAACTAGCAAATTAATAAAACAGAGTATGACGAGTATCAGGCAGAACTCAAGAGGGGGAAAACGGGGACGGGGATATACCGCCACCCATAATGGATGGCGGTAAAAAGCTTTTTAAGCTTCGCGTGAAGACTGGTAATTTTGCAAAAAGGACTGTAAACCTTGCTGCACTAAATCGTAGGTTTTATCGATATTGCTGGCGATATCACCTTGCAACACATTCAATCCACCGAGAATGTCACGAGCTTCTTTAAAGCCCTGATCGATTCCACCGCCAATCACTTTAACAAATGATTCCAGCGCTTCATCCAGCGACATATTCTGCCGGGTGCTGTAATAAGCATCAAAAAACGCCGTGCTCATCTGCACGATACGTTCCGAGGTGGCTTCCGGTGATACATCAATACCTTGGTCGTAGGCTTTTTGAATAGCATTATCACCAAACTCAGCTTTTAAAGAATCATTGATACCTTCTAAAGCCGTTTTGTAAAGCAAAGCCATCGCGCCGTCACCATTAGCTTCACTGATGTTGAACGACACTTTCAGAATAGACAGGTTTAGCTCACTGTTGGAATCGGCAACAGAAAACTTTTTTTCCTGCGCCATAGCTGAAATCTGCTGGCCCAAAGGAACATCCTGCTTATTGACGGGATCCTTTGCCATTGAGCTGACGGTTTGGCCGAACGGGGCAGTATTAATAGTCATATTATTGTCCTCAAATGGAACTACGCTAAGGTTAGCGGCCCGTTAAATATGGACTTTAATTTTAATTCGCAGCATCGCTGAAAGCTTTCTCTGCTTCACGTATCGGTGCCAAGGCCAAGCACCAGCCAATAGCCATAAATACCAGCATTCCCATCAGGATGGCTTCAAATTGCACACCACCATCAATTAAGAAGCCTAAAACTGCAGGTGCCAGACCCGTTGAAAACACCATAAAAGCTGATTTGACACTGCGAACCCGGCCCAGATGTTCTCGTCCCCACAGTACCACCAGTAAGCTATCTACCACTGGTGAAGACATGCCAAGAGAAATACCGGCACCAATCATTAAAATTAGAATGCCAGCATTGCCGCCGATCAAAACTGCCAGGATGATCGTTAACGCAAAAGGAATAAGATAAAGTCTTGCTAACACTGCCACTCCCCATTCATCCACCCAACGACCACCCAATAAAGAACCAGGAAAGCGGGCAATGCCCATCGCCGTCAGACCAAGAGCATAGGCTGTGGTGGAGGCATTTAAATCCATGGTCATTTGTGCTTGGAAAATAAAAATACCGGTCAGCGTTACGGGCAAAGCCATGGTCAGTGGAATAATCAGCCAAAACCTTTTTTCCAGCATGGGGTTGGGGCCTTTAATTTTGTTGCCACTACTATCCCGCTTTATTTCAGGTGCCTCGGGCCAGGGCGCCATAAACAATAACAACAACCAAATCAGCAAAATAACTGCTGCTACTGCCCACCAGATTTGTTGCCAGCTCAACCAGCCAATCAATAAAGCGATTATTGGCGCTAAGATAATTTCACCCAATGGCATACCCAGACTGACCAAGCCGAGAGCCCTGCCACGATTAAGGGTAAATTCTCGCCCAGCCAAGGTGCTACCAAAATGGGTCATCAAACCCTGGCCACATAAGCGAACCAAACCTAAGCCGATAACAGCTGGAATTAACCATGGCGAGGTGGTCAACAAAATTACACCAGTCAGTAATGCAGTCAGTACTAATAAGGCATAGCGGCGAGGAGCAATCCAATCCAATTTCTGGCCGTAATGTAATACCAAAAAGCCACTTGCCATAGTAAGCGCGGCATACACCGCACCGAATTCACCAGAAGATAAATTTAATGAGTTGGCAATGTCAGACTGAAACAGGCCAATAAAAAAGCTTTGCCCAAGGTTGCCGGTAAACAGTGCTACAAAGCCAATGGCCAACAGACCAAATTGATTGCGGATCAAACTGAAATAACTGTTTGCTTGAGGAGAATTCATAGATTCCGTTTGTTATAGATAAGCAGAGTGACGTGTTCCATAGGATGGGAAAGTCTATGGTTGGAAAATTATAAAGCACTGAACCAAGTACAGGCTAATCAACTTAAACCTAGCCTGGTGATAAAACTACTTAAATTCTAGGCACGGGTTAAATCCGTTTCTGTCGAACATTATTAGCTTGGTAAATGCATAATCCAGAATCTTTATAGCTCAAATCGACAAAATTATTTTGATAACATCATTCAGCTTTAAATGACCATCCCGCCTGATTAAATTACTTGTTAGTCATTGAATTATGGCTGAGAAATTCCAAAGAGTGCTTGCTTACAATGATTTACATTAATACAAATGCAAATGATTTGTATTAGCAATTATCAGTGTGTAAACTTTTTTAAATTTATTTCAGGTAAATTTATGAAAATTGGTACACGACGAGTCCTCACATTTTCTCTAGCATCACTTTGCTGCGGAATGGCAATTGCAGATACTGAGCAGCAACCAATTACAGAGCTACAACAGCAAGAAACGTCTGACAATGTCAGTCTGGATTCTCTTCATGTCTATGGTGAACCAGATGAGACTAAATCGGCTACAAAGCTGAATTTGACCGTTTTTGAAACACCTCAAATCGTATCGGTTATTTCGAATGATCAAATACAGGATTTTGCATTACGGGATGTAAATACATTATTGAAATATGCGCCGGGTGTAACGGTTGAACAGGTTGAAACCGGAAGAACTTATTACACCGCACGTGGTTTTGATATTGTGAACTTTCAATACGATGGTATCGGGTTGCCTTTTTCCTTTGGTTTAACACAAGGTCATGATGACACGGCAATGTATGAAAAAGTGGAAGTCATTAAGGGCGCGAGTGGATTGATTACCGGTCTGGCTAATCCTTCAGCCACGATTAACTTCGTTCGCAAACGGCCCACTGATGAATTCCAGGCTTCGGCGAAAGCATCTTATGGCTCATGGAATACCCGTCGAGTCGATGCTGATATTTCAGGACCAATTAATGATAGGGTGCGTGGACGTTTAGTCGTTGCAAAAGAAAAAGGTGACTCTTATTTGGACCGTTATACGACGGATCGGGATGTGTTTTATGGAATCGTGTCAGCCGATCTGACAGACAAAACGGAACTGACTTTTGCCCACAGTGTTAATGATACCTACAGCAAAGGTAATTCATCTGGTGCATTGCCACTTTTTTATAGTGATGGCTCTTTAACCAATTACGATGTTTCTACCAACACTGCACCTGATTGGGCTTATCAGGATATAAAACAGACACGAAGTTTTATCGAACTTGAACAAGAGTTAGGCCAGAACTGGTCCGTAAAGGGTATTTATACCCAGAATAAGCAAGAAAAACAGTGGGATTCATTCTATCTTTCAGGTAGCCCAGATGCCTTTACTGAAGAAGGTTTAACAGCCCATGCCAGTCATTATGATGCACAAGACAAAGAAAAAATATTCGATCTTTATCTTAGTGGTCAGTTTGAATTAGCCGGCAGGGAACATGATCTGGTGGTAGGCATCAATAAAGCTGATATTAAACTTACAGGACGATCTATTTACTCTAGTGAATGGAATTATGCCCCGGTTGGTTCTAATTGGGCTGCAGGCTACACCCCTCGACCAGCATTTGATGTTTATGATGCAGCAACCCAATCAACCAATATTGATCAAGACCAAGACTCGGCCTATTTCTCAACCAGACTTCGTGCCACTGACAGGCTTTCCTTTTTACTAGGTGCTAGAACGGTCAAGATTGAACAGGATGGATTCAGTTATGGAGCCCCACAAAAAGTATCTGATTCAGAGACGGTGCCTTATGCAGGTGTAACCTATGAAATTATCGACGGAACCATGCTCTATGGTAGCTACAGTGAAGTATTCAAAGCCCAGACCTGGGTTGGTGCAGATTTATCGCCGTTAGGTTCGGTGAAAGGCGAAAGCAAAGAAATTGGTATCAAACAGGAATTTAATGATGGACGCGCCGTATTAACCATAGCCCGTTTTGAGTCCAGACAGGAAAATTTTGGTGAATGGATTGATCGTGATACAGCCTCGGGACTAAATATTTACCGTGGTGTTGACATGGAGAGCAAAGGTTATGAAATTGAGTTATCTGGCGAAGTCATAGAGCGATTAAATCTGAGTATGGGTTACACACACTTGGATATAGAGGATGAAAACGGTGATAAAACTCGAACCTTTATACCCACTAATCAATTCAAAGTAGCCGCAAGTTATCATGTACCTCAAGTTGTCGGACTCAATGTCGGTGGCGGGGTAAGATGGCAAAATGAAATTTACGTTGGCGATGTTGAAGTGCAGGGAAGTTACACGTTGGTAGACATGTTTGCTCAGTATCAACTGAACAAAAATGTTTCGCTTGCCTTAAATCTGTATAACGTCGGCAATGAAAAATATCTTGAAAGCCCACAATGGGGACAGGCAATTTATGGTGCATCTAGAAGTGCTCTAGGCTCGGTGACCTGGACATACTAAGCTTCAAATAAAAATAGTCGGGCATCAATTCTGATGTCCGACTATCTGGCTGAGGCTTAGTTATTTACCAATCATCTTTATCTCAGAGTAATTTGTGATTTAAATACGCAGCAGATTTTGAATAATTTCGTCTTCAGTTTTACCTTGGGTGCGCAAGTTGTAATAGTACTGACAAAGAGCCGAGAAGCTATGTGGAGTTTGTAGCGTTGGAAGTTTGGTGAACCATTCCAATCGATCTACCGCGGTTTCATTAATGCGATGTTCGAGCAGCATATCTTCCAGTTGGGCGGCCCGATTGGCGATCATCCGGTGACTTTCATCAAACCGGTCAGCCGCGATAACCAGCAATTCTGCGGTACGTTCAATTTCCGCTTTTTCATCGGTCACTTCAGCATGGCTGCGTTTCACTAACCATTCCTGTGGCGACATTTCAACCTGTCCATCCAGCCATAAGGGAATCTTTGATTCATCAACAACCGCCACGGCATCCATTTGTGGGGCATTCTCTTGGTCACATCCCGCCAGTAAGAATATAAAAGATAAACAGAAGATTAACTTTAAAGATGAAAATGAGACGGTTCGAACAAACATAAAGACTCCAATAGTGTTTTGCCGGAGAACGGCAACCATTGGGCATAGTAGATCCCTATGGCTAAAAGCACATCAGAGTTCGTCCTGATTTATTAAGGAAGATGTCCCAGATAGTGAATTTAGTCTGGTAAATTGGATTCATGCTTTGATTTTTTATTTTTATTGAAGAATCGTGGATTTCTAACAATAAATGCCCAGATCCAGCGTTCGAGAAAAGATTTAGCCTCAGCCTTTTTTAAATAACCATATCCAAGTACGGAAATAATCAAAGCTCCAATTGCATCAACGATTAGGTCATACATTGTGTCAGTTAATCCGGAGTCATCACTGAACATGGGCTTTTGCATATTAGTGCCGAAAATCTGATCCATTGAGAATTCAAATATTTCCCATAATGCCCCCATACCCAGAGCAAACATGAAAGCAAAAAATGCCACGAAACCCGGTTGCATATGCATATGGATACTGTCATTTTCATTCATCAAATAGACTAAAAGAAAACCGGTGATGCCAAGCAAAAATCCGGAAGTAGTATGTAAGGCAATATCCCACCACCAAAACTTGGTGTAATAACCATGAACTTCGCCTAAAAAAATCGACGCAAAGATAAAGCCAATGGCCATTAACTGAAATACCGAAGGTACATGCACATTAAACTTTTTGGCTAACAATATGGGAAATAGGGTAATGATAATGATGCCAGTGGTAATAACGGCATTTAGCCATTGTTGTTCCCAAATTGCCCCGGCAAGCCCGACAAATAACAGAAACTGTAATACCAGTGTGAGTCTTCGTGGCATGGATTTACTGGGCATAGAGGCTCCGGAGTATTCGCAATTAATTCAGTTATCAACTGTCTAGGTTTTATTGATCTTTCAAAGCACGAAAGAGGCAACTCTAAAAGGTCAATATACCCTAGGTCTGACAGGAATCAGACATTGAGATTCCTATAACTTAAGGTTGTTCAGCAATAATCTCAATTTGGCAATCAAATGACAGGTGCCCTGCAGGATGTTTTCGACTTTTCAGCGGTTAATTTTTCTTATGATGTTTTTGCCTACGCAGGTTATTGCCGATCAAATCATTATTTTCCGGCATGCACTTGCGCCTGGTGTAGGCGACCCTGAAGGGTTTGAACTGAAAAATTGTCAGACCCAACGAAATTTGTCTGAGCAAGGTCGTCAGCAAGCCATCGAGATGGGCAATAAACTGCGGCAAATGGGTGTTAAAGAGGCAGAAGTGTTTTCCAGTGAATGGTGTCGTTGTCTTGAAACAGCTGAATTATTAGGCTTTGGTCCACCACAAAAACTGCAGGCTTTGAATTCATTTTTTCATCCAATCAATCGAGGTTTGAAAGACCAGTTTCTGCAAGACTGGCAGGCACATATTGTGGAGCATAAAACCGATAAGCCGCGCATCTATATCACTCATCAAGTCAATATTTCTGGCCTGTTAGACACATTCATGTCTTCCGGTGAAGGTTTGATAGTTGGAGTCAATGAGACTGGAGATATTGAGGTCATATCAATTTTGCAATGAACCCTTCAGGCCTGTTAGAGTCACTAAAAGGGACACCATTATCAGTCTAGTCTCTGAAATCATCGCTATTCTGTAAAAAACTACCTGCATTATCTTCAAGCCTGTATGGCCGACAATCAGATATAAACAATCAAATAGAGGAGATCTCGGCATCGTGAGGATTTTTGATTTGAAATGGAAGTTCAGCTTATTTCTGCTGACAACATTGTTATTAAGCTTCAGTGTGACTGAAATCGTTGTTGCTGAACCTGCTGCCACACCTAATAACCAGGCACATTATTCGGCATTGGCCGATACACTGGAAAACGAGCAGTCGAGAGAAAAACTCATTGCTGAATTACGTGATTTGGCTGCGGCAGCTGGAACAATGGAGCAAGATGCTGAATCAGTCAACTTAGTGGCTCAACCTACTTTTGCCAGGCAGATTGCTAATAAAACCCAATCAATTGCTCAGGAGATTGTTTCGACAATTGGCGCAGGATTTTCAGCCTTATCTTCTATTGGTTCAGGAGACGAAAGTACATTTGACCTGCAGCAGATGCTGGATGAGATTTTCATGCTGTTAATGGTCATTGCCAGCACATTATTAATGTTTTATGTGCTGCGTAGTTTAGCTCGTCACGCCTTTCGACGAGCCAATAACTGGGCGGAAGCGGATGGAGAGTATCCGGTTTTCGAAAATCAGTGCCATCTTATTAGCAGCCGTAGTTGATTTATTGACGGTTGCTTTGGCCTGGGTAGCCGGTTATGCCGTGGCATTGTTTGCCATTGGCAGCAACGGTGAGATGAATGTCAGTCAGTCGTTGTTTCTAAATGCGTTTTTAGCAATTGAAATTTTCAAAGTGATATTACGCACGGTATTTGCCGGTCGTGATGATGCTTTACGTTTGTTGCCAATCTCAGCAGAAAGTGCAACCTACTGGCATATCTGGTTGACACGTCTGACCAACTTCATTGGTTATGGCATGTTACTGGTAGTGCCATTAGTTAACCTGAACATTAACCCTGTGGTGGGGCAATTAGTAAGCGTGCTGGTGGTATTAAGTGCCTTTATTTATGCGGTTGTGGTCATCATGCAAAACCGCATTTCAGTTAAACAGCGATTGTTATTCCATGCCCAACAGGCTACGTTTAGTTTTTCCCGTGTCAGTCTTGGCATCCTGGCGCGAAGCTGGCATGTTTTGGGTATTGTGTATTTTGCCGTGTTAGCTACCACCTTGCTATTGCGTCCGGAAGATGCTTTGCCGATGATGCTAAAAGCTACGTTCCAGACCATTCTGGCATTAGTCATTGGTGGTGTAGTGGCAAAATTCATGGCCAAAACCATTGGCCGTCCAGTGCATGTTTCCGATGATTTACGGATGCGTTTTCCTTTGCTGGAAGAGCGGGTCAATGGTTTCGTGCCAAACATTTATAAAACTCTGCGAATTTTGTTAGTCATTATTGTTGCAGCCGTGATTCTGGATGCCTGGGGTATTTTCAGTCTTTCGGCATGGCTGGCTTCCGATGCGGGGATGCATACTATCGGCACAGTCATTAGTGTTGCGGCGATCCTGCTTGGTGCAATGGCAATCTGGATCGGCTTAGCCAGCTGGATTGAACATCGTCTTAATCCTAATGATGAAACCCAATTGCCTACGGCCAGAGCCAAGACCTTACTGACGATTTTCCGTAATGCAGCGGCAATAGCCTTGATTATCATGACGGTGATGATTGTGCTGGCAGAGATCGGCGTCAATATCGGACCGTTATTGGCTGGTGCCGGTGTACTGGGTCTGGCAATAGGTTTTGGTGCCCAGAAACTGGTGCAGGATGTGATTACTGGTGTGTTTATTCAAATGGAAAATGCCATTAATACAGGTGATATTGTCACTGCTAGTGGTATTACCGGTACCGCTGAAAAACTCACTATTCGTTCGTTAGGCTTACGTGATTTGTCCGGTACTTATCACATGATTCCGTTTTCATCAGTTGATACCGTGTCCAACTTTATGCGTGAATTTGCCTACCATGTGGGTGAGTACGGTGTTGCCTATCGTGAGGATACTGATCAAGTGATTGTGCATCTGCGCGAAGCATTTGCAGAGTTGATGGCGGATCCGGAGCAGCGTGAAAAAATTCTGGTGGATGAACTGGAAGTGCATGGCGTGACAGCCTTGGCGGATAGCTCGGTGAATATTCGGGTAAGAATCAAAACATTGCCGGGCACCCAATGGGGTGTTGGCCGTGCTTATAACCGCTTGGTCAAGCAGCATCTGGATGCGGCAGGAATCGAAATCCCATTCCCGCATATGACTATTTACTTCGGTCAGGATAAAGATGGTTCGGCACCGCCGGCCCCATTAAAAATGGTGGGTGGTTCTGACCAAGCTATTCAGCTTGAACAGAAACCTGAAAAAACAGATAACTCAAAATCTTCAAAAGCCAATCCCAAAGATAAAGAAGATTTTGACGAAGAGCATTAGGCTTTAATTGAAACACCCTGCTGAGAGCAGCAGGGTGTTTTTTTATCTAACCACTGATGCGTTGCCGAATCAGGTGTTGCATATTCCTTGGACCGGTACAGTTATCACATTCATTCAGAGCCTTTTGCAAAGCGGAATCAGCTGCCTGGTAATCCTGTTTTAAATACAGCAGCGTGGCGGTCATCAACGGGGCATTTTGATAATTATCCAACAGATCATCGATCACCAATTGCAAACCGGGGTCGGCGCTGAAATAACGCAATTCACGAGTATCAGCCTTTAAAGCTAAATCTAATGCCCAAACAGCCTTCTCCGGTTCGCCTTGTAATGCCGTCGCCAAGGCGAAGCCAACTTGTGGCAGAGAAGCCTGGGGATCTTTACTCGATTGGGCTTTAAAAGCGTTGATGGCATTGCCAGATTCATAACGTGATAAAGCTTCCCAACCATCCGCAATGGCATGACGGGGTAGAGCGTTCGTTTGTGTCACCATATTAGGTCGACTACTGGCATAGCTTCTGACTGGAGCAACGGTTTGATAACTTTGTGAGTAAATTAGTGGCGCTACGATGGTGATGTTACTGCCTCGATAGCCGTAATAACCTGAGCGATGGCGTGGCCGGGTGGTGTCGTAATGCCGATAGTGAGGTTTGTACATGGGGTAGCGATGACGATTCAGTCGCGGATCCAGTCCAAAAGAACGATGGCCCGTAATACCAGCTGAGGGATGGCGATAATGGCGGTGCCCGGAAAAACCAGGATGAGGTCGATGATGCAGATTCTGGCCGAGTTGCACATTGACCGACACATCTGCATAACTGGTTTGACTTGGCATTAAAACCATTAAACCGGCCAGCAGTATGGTGGTAAATAGAGGGATAAACAGAGTTTTTAATAATGACATAGCCATTACCTCGCAATTGGCTGGCTGATGCAAATCAGACTATCCGTCAGATAGTTGGTTCAATGCCAGAGATCGAAACTCAGGTAAAGCAATGTTTCAGCGAGCTTTTTGGTATCATGCTCGCTTTCTTTCCTTCTTTAAAGCTCCCCATGTCTGCTACTGATTTTTCATCGTTAAATTTACCTGCTGAACAACTGGCCGTACTCGATTCTCTTGGCTATAAGCAAATGACTGCTGTCCAGGCACAAAGCCTGCCGTTAATTCTGCAAGGCAAGGATGTCATTGCTCAAGCCAAAACCGGCAGTGGTAAAACGGCTGCCTTTGGTATTGGTCTGTTACAAAACATCCAACCGGATTTCTTTGCTGTTCAAGCGCTGATTATTTGTCCAACCCGAGAGTTAGCCGATCAGGTCGGTAAAGAATTACGTCGTCTGGGTCGTGGTATACCGAATCTTAAACTGGTGATGTTATGTGGTGGTAAACCGCTGGGTCCACAAATTGCGTCATTGGAATACGGTGCTCATATCGTCGTTGGTACACCGGGGCGAATTCAGGATCATCTTAAAAAATCCACACTCAAATTGAATAAAGTCAAAACCGTGGTGCTGGATGAAGCCGATCGCATGTTGGATATGGGCTTTGTTGATGCGATGCAGGAAATCATTGGTCAGACGCCAAACTCCAGACAAACCTTACTGTTTTCCGCGACGTTTCCCGACGGTATCAAACAGATCAGTCGTACTATTCAGCGGGATCCGACAAGAATTACTGTTGAGTCACAACACCAGCAAACGGTTATTGATCAGCTGTTTTATGAAATCAAAAAAAATGAACGTAACAATGCATTGATCATGTTATTTCAGCACTATAAACCTAAGAACGCCATTGTGTTCTGCCACACCAAAATACAATGTGATGAAGTTGCTGAGATGCTAAGAAATAAAAAAATCGATGCTCAGCCGATTCATGGTGATTTGGAACAGCGTGAACGGGATCAGGTTTTAGTTCGCTTCGCCAATCAGAGCTGTCCGGTATTAGTTGCTACTGATGTGGCCGCACGCGGTCTGGATATCAAAGCGATTGAAATGGTGATCAATTATGAATTACCACGTGATCCGGAAGTGTATATCCATCGTATTGGTCGAACTGGTCGGGCAGGGGAGTCTGGCTTGGCAATGAGTCTGGTGGCCGAAGCTGAAGTGCCACGCATGCTGGCAATTGAGAAATATCAAAAGAAACCTTGTCGCTGTGATGTGCCAGCTTCGCTGGATCGTGATGATAGTTTTACCCTTGAAGCAGATATGGTGACCATACAGCTGGATGCAGGCCGTAAAAACAAACTTCGTCCCGGGGATATTCTGGGTGCCTTGACTGGCGATGCGGGTTTAGACGGAGCAGATATTGGCAAAATCGATATCTTTGATATGTCGAGTTATGTAGCCGTAAGCAAATCAGCCTTGCGTCAGGCAATGAATTATCTGGCGGATGGCAAAGTTAAAGGCCGTGCAATTCGCGCACGCAAGATTCGATAATTTACGTAAATATTAGGTTAGCAGTGCTTGATGTAATGTTGGAAAAAGCTATCCTTTGGGTTAAATCTTAACGAGTTTTGCCATGACTGATTTGATCAATGATGTACCCACCGTAAACGATGTTTACAAAACTCTACTGGAATCGACCAAAGCGATTCCGTGGAAGATAGATTGGTCAACATTGCAATTTACCTATATCGGTCCGCAGATTGAGGCATTGCTTGGCTGGGAACCGGCTAGCTGGCAAACAGTTGAAGACTGGGCAACTCGAATGCATCCGGAAGATCGGCAGTGGGTAGTCGATTATTGTGTTTCGCAGTCTCAATCCGGTATCGATCACGAAGCAGATTATCGGGCCCTGAACAAAAACGGGGACTATGTGTGGATCCGTGATGTAGTCCATGTTGTGCGAAAACAAAATGGTGAAGTCGATTCCTTAATCGGGTTTATGTTTGATATCACCGAGCGTAAAAAAACCGAACAGGAACTGTTCAAGCTGCAAAAAGAGTTGGAAGAACTGTCTTTCAAAGATGGCTTGACCGGAGTCGCGAATCGCCGGATGTTTGATAATGTTATTGAAACCGAATGGCTTAAGGGCCGGCAGAATAAACAGCCTTTGTCATTGATCATTATGGATATCGACTTTTTCAAAGAATATAACGATTGTTATGGTCATTTGCAGGGTGATGATTGTCTGAAGCAGGTGGCATCAACCTTAAATGGCGTCGCCGCACGGTCACGTGATTTCTTCGGCCGGTTTGGCGGTGAAGAATTTGTTATGTTGTTACCTGAAACCGATGAAAATGCCGCTTGGGCTGTGGCAGAACGCTGTCGGCAGTCGTTATTTAAAAAACAAATTCCGCATGAGCATTCAAAAGTAAGTCAGTTACTTACCATTAGTCTCGGTGTTAGCACCATGATTCCCTCGCAAAATGGCGATCATATTGAATTAATCGAAAGAGCAGATAAACAGCTTTATCAAGCCAAGCAGAAAGGGCGTAACTGCATTCAGTCTGCTTAACGAATCAAAGATTGCCGCAGGCGCGATTCGCTGGCACAGCAACATCCATCATTTTCGGATTGGGCAAATTCAGGTTATCCATGATTTTTTTGTATTCAATAACATCTTTCACTTGTAAGCGCGGGTTATGTTGGCGTTCTTCACCGATGGTGCTGACCATCCAGCCTTTATAATCATGCGCCGGATAGACCCAGGTTTCCTCTGGAAATTTCAATAACTTGTCGAACAGACTGTTGTATTGATCTGCGGCGCTGCCATTTTGAAAATCAGTACGGCCTGTGCCGCGTATCAATAAGGTATCGCCAGTGAACAGATATTGTTGCCCTTCATGGTTCAATACAAAGCTGTAAGAATCATCAGTATGTCCAGGCGTGTGTAAGGCGGTGAGCACAATTTTCCCCACCACGACTTCACTGCCATCATGAAAACTATCATTGGCACACGAAGAATTTGCCTGTTGTCCCATATAGGTTTCACACCCGGTAAGTTCACGCAGTTTGCCAAGCGCCGTAATGTGATCAGCATGAGTATGCGTATCCATCGCCACTTTGAGCGTTAAACCAAATTCGTTTAATAAGCGTATATAGCTTTCCGTTTCGTCAATCACCGGATCAATTAATACAGCTTGTTTGGTATCGGTATCTGCAATCAAATAACTGTAGGTAGATGAGTTTTTTTCAAAAAGTTGTCTGAATAACATACTGATGATTTGCTCCTATGTTGTATGCAGAAAAAACAGCGTTATGGCCATTATTAATAGGGCGATGGCAAAGATTTTTTGTAAAAGGGCATTGGCTATTTTGTGACTGATAAGTTGACCCGCGTACATACCGGCCAGTCCTCCGGTAATCAGCCAGGCCAGTGATTCAAATGGGAGATAATTGATCTGTCCAAACGTGAGATGTGAAATAAACCCTGTACTGCTGATCACAGCGATAACAATCAAAGATGTACTGACGGCCTGTATCATGCTGACCTGGCTCAGTAACAGCAGTAACGGAATAATTAAAAAACCGCCTCCCACACCAAATAAACCGGATAACAAGCCAACCAAAAAGCCGCCCAGCAATAATCCACTCATGCAGCGTGGGCGTAATTGAAATTCTCCGGTCGGACTAAACTTACACAGCACGCCGGTGGCGTTTTGCAATGATAGATGGCTGCTTCGAACTACTTTGCTGGCTTCCGGCATTGTTGTTGCTGAAACCCACATGCGAATAGCGATAATGACTGCCAACAGGCTAAATCCAGTCACCAGAACCGTCTCACTTAACCTGATGGCTAACATTTGTCCTAACGGAGCCCCCAACATTCCGCTAACGGCTAATAAAGCAGCTGGTTTCCATAAAATCGTTTGATTACTGAAATTTCGGGCACTGCCATACAAGGTAACCGCAGCAACGGCAGCTAACGATAACGTTACGGCCTGATGGATTGAAACGCCGCCCAGCATAATCAGTAATGGCACAGCAAACACTGAACCACCAGCCCCGGTAAGGCCAAGCAATAAACCAATCACAATGCCAATTATCAGCAACATCGAGATTATTTATTCCAGGGCATTTTTGCGATGATTAAGCCCATTGCACAGCTATCGGTAATACCAGAAAACATCAGACCAGCGCCGACAAATCCTGACAAGGCAAACCAGGCTGAATGCACAGCAAATCCAAGAATTACGCCGCCTAATACCAAACCTCCCGCAGCAATGCGAACTTGGCGTTCGATAGAAATAGCTTTTCCCTGTGTGATCACCCAGTCAGCATTCATCTTCTCAACGGCCTGAATACCGCCCTCAATCACCACTAACGATTGGGAAACTTGCCATCAATCTGTTTGGCGGCAGTTTCGGCACGTCGTCCTGAATGACATAACAGGTAGATCTTTTCCGGTTGTGTTGTTTGCTGGTTAATTACCTGTTGGAATGATTCCGTGGTGAAGCTCTGCAATGGCAAATGAATGGCGCTGGGTAAAGCTTTTGCCTTTAGCTCGGCAGTGGTTCTGACATCGACAATGCATAGATCGGCGGGTGTTTTACTTAAAAACACAGTTTTTGGTTTTTCGATGGAATAACTCATGATTTTTCTCCACATGAAGAAGTTTGATATTCAGGACAGTACAGAGATTGCAAAACGGCGATGATGCGCAGCGCGGCATCGCCATTAAGCCGGTAATAGACGGTTTGCGAATCTTTGCGTGTTTTGACTAATTCAGCATGACGCAGACTGGCAAGGTGCTGTGATAATGCTGACTGACTGAGCGGTACCAGATGATTTATTTCACTGACGGCCAGCTCCTGGTTTCCCAATGCACATAAGATCATCAGCCGGTGCTCGTTGCTCATTTGCTTCAGCAAATAAGCCGCTTTTTTTGCATGAGTTTGCATCTCGTGCATATCAGGAAAAGATTGGGGAGCTGTGCTCATGGTGTGTCCTTGCAAAAAATATGAAGCAAGTATATCAGTGTTATCTAAATTAGATAAATCTAAATTAGCAGGGGTGATGTTTAGGGCTGCAGAATAAACAATTATTGGACAAGATGAGAGGAAGCTGGCGTGTAAGGCGCCAGCTGTTAATGCTTTACTCTATTTTTACGAATTCGCTGACGGGTACGTCTGACATGACTTTTTGTAGATCATTGCCGCTTAATGCCAGCGCATAGCCTAAAACACCACTGCCAATAATCACCTGATCAAACTGGAATGCACTGTTATCAGCTAAAACCATAACTGTTTCAGGCAACGCAATGGGGGGCACTGCACCGACTACATAACCAGTGGCTTCTGAGACTTCATCAAATTCGGCCATACGCAGTTTTTTCTCACCAAGCTGTTTTCTTAAAGCTGCCCAATCGGCACGTCCACCACCGGCTACTGCCAGCAGGCAAAACTGACCCGAACCAGTTTTAAATAACAGACTGCGTACCACGGAATTGGGATCGCGACCCTGACCTGACAGTAACTCTTCCAGATTACGGATTGGTTTTTTATCTTCACTTAGCGGTATTTCAACCACTTCGAAGGTAACAGCGTGCTGAGTTAATAATTCAGTGACTGGCGAGCTGATAGTCTGGCTCATGGATTCTCCATCAAGTTGATTCAAAAATATTTACTGTAAGAATTTATCAGTGAAACTGTCAAAACATGAAAGTAAGCAACCCCAAAACCATAAAGACAGAACTGGCCGCATAGCGAGCTGCATTTAGTGGTAACTTTTGCATCAACTGGTTACCGAATAATACAACTGGCACATTTGCCAGCATCATGCCAATGGTTGTGCCCAATGTAACAAGAAAGAACTGCTGGTATTGGGCGGCCAGAATAACGGTGGCGATTTGCGTTTTGTCACCAATCTCGGCCAGAAAAAATAATACCAGCGTCGCAACAAATGCCCCATAACGATTCAGGTTTGAAGAAGCATCTTCTTCTTTATCTGGAATTAATATCCATAACGCGACAGCGATAAAACTGATGCCGATCAGGAGTTGTCCAGTTTGCGGAGAAATAAACTCAGTGATCCAGACACCCAGCCAGGCTGAGAGACCGTGATTAAGCAGGGTAGCGACTAAGATGCCGAAAATGATGGGAATGGGGGCACGGAAACGTGCGGCCAGGAATAACGAAAGGAGTTGGGTTTTATCACCGATTTCCGCCAGAGCAACGGTGGTGGTTGAGACAAAAAAAGCTTCCATGATTTGGGTACTCAGGCGGGATAAAAACCAAAGGCAAATAACAACTACCCGCCTATGGAGTTGTTATTTGCCTCAGGTCTTGCCAATGCCATTCTAGCGAATGACACGAACCTGCCATGTGTCTTGAGGACACAAGTATGTTGACAGATTCACGCACTAGGGTCTGTTTGTCTCTCATTATTGATGGGAAATAAACAGGCCTTAAGATGGGTAGACTACTCCCCTAAGACAGGAGGCATTATAAGCGGCCTCAACTGAGTACTGCAATATTTGTTTTTTAATCTCGTAGTTGCCAAGTAGGCTGATTATTTTCATCAATAATATGATGTGAGAGCAGCCACTCACGAGCGTCTTCGGCATCCTGTTCAAACCAGGCTTTGGCGCTGCCGAGGCGGAAACTGTAACCCCAACTATCCATATCCAGCATCATCCGATCTCGGCCGAGATCAGGCAGAAAATCACTAAGCAGGATCTGCAGATAACACACGCCATTTTCTTCGTCATAATCACCGGCCGCATCCGTATCTAAAGTAATGCGCCGTTGACCATCCATACAGATATAGTGACCAGCCTCATGCAAGGCTGAATGTACTGGCGTATCAAACCGCAGCAATAATTGATTGCCTACCAGCCCAGCTTCACGTTCACCAAAAAAACTGCCCGGTATGGCTTCATGCTCAGCAACCGGTTTGATTTCAATGCCGTAAGGCTGCAGCAGTGTTTGCAGATGTTGTTGATAGAACGCTGTGCAATTCACCACATTTTGCGGATCAGACACGTCGGGCATCACCAATAATATGATTAATCACCAGGCCCGCCAGCGTTAAGCCGAATATAGAAGGCATATAACTTACCGTGCCGTTTACAGCGCGGGCCGTCCGCGGCTGACCGGTTCTGGGGGCAATGGTGGTAACGGGTATTCCAGCGAATAAACGGTTTGGATACCTTTACCGACACCGCGCTTGCGTAAATGTGAACGTAATTGTTTGGCGAGCTTACAGATAGACGTATTCATTAAATCGCCGGTACGCACTTGGGTCGGATCAAGTTTACCGCCCGCACCCATACTGGAGAATACCGGCAACTGATTACGCCATGCAGTTTCCAGTAATGTGGTTTTACTGCTCATGCTGTCAATCGCATCAATGATTACGTCAAAGCCTTGATTCAGCGTGTCGGGAATGGTTTCCGGCGTTAAAAAATCAGTAATAAGGTTCAGTTCACATTGCGGATTTATATCTGCGATCCGCTCTGCCATGACTTCGACTTTTAATTTACCGACCGTTGATTTTAGTGCTACCAGTTGCCGATTCAGATTCGACGCTGATACGACATCATGATCCACCAGAGTCATTTTACCAACACCCATACGAGCCAGCGCTTCAGCGGTAAACGAGCCAACTCCACCCATGCCTGCCAGAAAAACATGACTGTTCTGTAGCCGTTCAATACCGGAGTCTCCCAGCAAAATATGCGTGCGCTCAAAAAGCGGATTGCTGTGCGCCATTCGTTTTCCTCAACAACAAAAATTTAATTCCGGCTATTTTCCGATAACCATCCGCTAATGGCAAAAGGCGCTGACTGAACTGTTAATGATGAGGTTTAAACTGCTTCACTGAATCAAAGAAATCTTCTTCAACGGCATCGCCGCGATAACGTAAATGCAGATAAAGTTCACTGATGGTCGCAATCTGTTGTTGATACGCCGGAAGGGCCTGTTGCGCCCGAAGTGCAAAATCTTCTGGTCCTTCATTGGGCTGACGCACAATGTCTAGTCGGGCCAGCTTGGCACAAAATTGTTGATAAATTCGTTGCACTTTATCTTGGGATACAGACTTCAATCTTAATGTTGTCCAGGCAATCCAACTGAATATCAGCGCAATGCCTAGCGCCAGCCAGCTAATCATTTTTTGCCAATCCGGCTGATGCATGCCGAGTTTTTTGAGTAAATCGAGTTGTCTTTCCGGCCCGTAACTGACAACCCACATATCCCAGGCACTATTGAGTGCATCCCAGTTGTTTCTCGCTGACTGCCACATTTCCACCAGCCGATCGTTGTTGGCAATTGCTCTGGGGGATCGTCGCTCAGCCGGTAATAAATCACCAATGCCAAAATCTACCCGATTACTTGATACCGCAGAGGTAGGATCAATTCTGATCCAACCTTTATTTGGCAGCCAGACTTCAGTCCAGGCATGCGCATCACGCTGGCGGACAGTGAGAATTTGATCGACCGGGTTGATATCGCCACCTTGATAACCGGTGACAATTCTGGCCGGAATACCGGCAGCGCGCATTAATACGGTAAAACTCGCTGCATAGTGTTCACAAAACCCCTGTCTGGTTTCGAACAGAAACTGGTCAATAGTATCGCCGCGCAAGGCTGGAGGTGTGAGGCTATAGCTGAAGTTTTGCTGGCGAAAATAATCCAATACTGACTCTATATAAGCTTCACTGGACTCACTTTTTTCGACCAAATCCCGGGCTAATCGCTGACTGCGTGGATGGCGATCATCCGGCAGATTTAACCCATAGCCCAAATAGCCATCCATTTCCGGGTTAAATTGGTATTGATTGTGTGAGCTTAATTGGTATTGCACTCGTTGCTTGATGGCTTCGCGGCTATTTAATTCACCATCTGCGGTGAGCTGGGTCTGCATGGTGGTGGGATAGGTAGTGGGGAAATCCAAAGCAAATAGCCAGCGCCTGTCGTGTGGTTCCAGGGTGATACTGTAAGACGTTGATTCACCAGTGACATGAATTTGTAAGGGCTTATCCAGCCTTTTCTGATTGTCATTAAGCGGCAGCCAACGTTTACCATCGGTATGCCAGAGTACAGGTCCACGCCAATACAGATTCTGCCGATCAGGAAACTGGTTCTGATCAAATTTAACGCGAAAGGCAATGGCATCGGATTGAATCAGCTGGCTGATATTGCCGATGGTAATATCATCAGACATGCCACTGATGGCATTGTTACGAGGCGGTACTTCGCCCAGGGTCATGCTGTCTGGCAGGCTGTCGGGAATATCCAATGCATCATTGGGCAGTCCCCAGATTGGGCCGGAAATGCGTGGAAACAACACAAACAATAGCAGCATTAACGGCGTAGCTTGCAACACCATAACGCTGGCCTGTTTGACACGGTTTTTGGCAGAGCTGTCAGTTTCGTTGGCAGTAATCAAACAACTGGTCAGCAGGATCACATTCACCAGCATCAATATGACGATTGGAATGCTTTGATTAAAGAAAAAATGGGTAATGACCAGGAAAAACCCCATAAAGCAGCTCAGATAATAATCCCGCAGACTTTTTACTTCGACAATTTTGAAGGCCGCCATGGTGGTTAATAGCGCGACACCTGCATCCCGGCCGATGGTGATGCCATAACTGTAAAACACCAGTACGATGGTCAGTACGGCACTGATGGAATGCAGCACTTTTAACAGCCGTTTATCAGCCGGTAACAACCAACCACGCCAGCTATGCATGACTCGCCAGCTCATCATTAACAGGAATATCAACGCGACCCAGAGTGGTTGATAGAAGAAATGCGGAATGGCAATAATCGTCAAGGTCACCATTAACCAGTGAATGGCCGTTTGTGACGGAGCGATAACCGGCTTTTTACTCGCCATACAATGCCAGAGCCTGCAAACATTGATGTCGGTGCTGTTCACCATGACTGATATCAATGGTGTGATTGGGCATCACCAGCCCGTATTGCAATCCGGCGGCATCAGCGGTGAGGATCCACTGGCATAATTGCGATAATTTGGCTTCGGTATCCTGCAGATCAGCAACATCCTGCCACTGCAGCATCAGACTCTGCCCGGTGGGACTGCTGAACTGTTTGGTCCGTAATACGCCATCACGTGCCAGAGCTTTCCAGGCGATATGTTGTCTGGCATCGCCTTCACGATAACGATGAAAACCGGCAAAATCATCAATGCCTTGCTGATGTTGCAAAGCCACACCAGTTTCCATCGCTGAGGGAAGTGGCATAGGTTTATTACCGATCGGTTTGGGGTAAACCAGAACCCGTTGATTAATATCAATAAAAAACCAGCTGAATAACAAGCCGACCGGATACACGCTGGACAGTCGCAGCCGACCTAACTCTTGCCATCCTCTTTGCTGGGTGGGGATTGGTAGCAGATGCAGGCTGTTGTGATCTGCAGCAATTAAAGCGGCCTTATAAAACGCAACATAGCGGGAAAACTTTTTAAACGGCCACCAACTTGATGCTGAGGGTGATGCCAGGTAAGCCATTTCCAGTTGCCGGATAGGGCGCTGGCTTTGGTTGATAAACGTTATCGGCAACAGAATGTTTTGTTTACAAAATGTCGGTTCAGCATGACCCAGCTGATAATCTAGCTGTCTTACATTGCGGTAGCTGTGATGCATGGCAACATGGCCGACACCTACCAACAGAAAACTGAGTAAATGGCCAAGACTGTTGTTGTAATTAATGGCACCCAGCAACATCACCAGAATTAAAATCGCGTAACTCATGCCATAACGGCTGGGCAAAATAAATACCCGATAACGCTGCTGTTGTCGCCAGCGCTGCCAATATTGGCGCAACATTAACATTAGGGGATCGCGACCTGCTGCAGGATCTCTATTGCCCAATCAGCCGATTGCAGATGTTCGCGGGCTTGCAGACGATGTTGAACGATACTGGGAAAAACCGCCTGCACATCTTCGGGGATCACAAAATCCCGGCCACTGATCATGGCCCAGGCTCTGGCAGCTTGAATCAGACCTAAACCGGCCCGAGGGGACAGACCGTTATAAAACTGACCCGTTTGTCGGGTATAGGCTAACAACGCCTGCACATAATCAATCAGGGCATCACTCAATGTTATTTTGCTGGCGGATTGTTGTAACTCGAGCAATTCATCCGGGGT
The DNA here is from genome assembly GCF_004832235.1 of Methylophaga sp. SB9B. Lineage (NCBI taxonomy): Bacteria > Pseudomonadati > Pseudomonadota > Gammaproteobacteria > Thiotrichales > Piscirickettsiaceae > Methylophaga > Methylophaga sp. SB9B. Next base: position 180,337 of record NZ_SSXS01000001.1, on the reverse strand, counting down.
AATGTCAGCAGTAAGCTGTTTAAGCATTTGACGTCTATCTTCGCCAATCAATAAAGCACGTTCGGCCTGATGATCGGGATAACCGATTTGAATACGCATCAGAAATCGGTCCAGTTGCGATTCCGGTAATGGAAAGGTGCCAATCTGATGAGTGGGGTTTTGGGTGGCAATAACAAAAAACGGATCATCCAATGGGTAGCTTTCACCTTCAATAGTGACCTGTTGCTCCTCCATCGCTTCCAGCAAGGCACTTTGCGTGCGAGGCGAGGCGCGGTTAATTTCATCGGCTAATAGTAACTGGGTAAAAATCGGTCCACGATGAAAGCTGAATTGATGTTTTTCAGGGTCATAAATCGATACTCCTAGAATATCCGCTGGCAGCATGTCACTGGTGAATTGTACCCGCTGAAAACGTAAGCCTAATGTGGTGGCCAGCGTATGTGCCAGCGTGGTTTTACCGACACCGGGCAAATCTTCAATCAACAAATGACCACGGGCAATCAGACAGGATAAGGCCAGTTTGACGGCGTGTTGTTTACCCAGTATCACTGCATTAATTGTTTGGAGTATGCGGTCCGTGCTGCCTTGCGTCATGGAAAATCCTGTATTGATTTAGGTTATTGTTGATGTCGGAATAGACATGCTAATTTGATTTGGGTTCTTTTCACTTTTTGCTAAGGAGATTTAAATGTCAAATGAAGGTTACCACGAGCCGTTTAATGAGTTATCAGACGAAACCAAAGATATGCATCGTGCGATCGTGTCGTTGATGGAAGAGTTGGAAGCAGTTGATTGGTATAACCAGCGGGTTGATGCGTGTAAAGATACGGAATTGAAAAAGATTCTCGAACATAATCGTGATGAAGAAAAAGAACATGCCGCAATGACGTTGGAATGGATTCGCCGTAAAGATAAAAAGATGGATGAGCAATTACGGGATTATTTATTTACTGAAGGTGAAATTACCCATCACCACGATTAGTCAGATACTGAAAAGACGTCGACAATTCGCCGTGGTGATTTCAGCAATATGATCGCTGGATTCACCGCGCAATTGACTAAGCTTTTGCAGAATCACCGGGATATTTTCAGGGGTATTACGCTGACCCTGATGACCGCATAGCGGCATATCTGGCGCATCGGTTTCCAAGACGATTTGTGACAGCGGTAATTCAGCAAATAAGCGTTGTAATCTCTGAGCTCTTGGGTAGGTCAATGCGCCGCCAATGCCTAATAGAAAATTGAGATCACGATATTGTTCGGCTTGCTGGGCACTGCCGCTGAAGGCATGCACAGTGCCACCCGGTAGTTGTTTTTGGCGTAACAGTTTGAGAACTTCATCATGGGCTTTGCGAACGTGCAGGATAACCGGTAAGGCAAATTTAACTGCGACATCCAATTGTGCTTCAAATAAACTCAGTTGGGCGCTCATATCGGCATCCGCCACATAAAAATCCAAACCGATTTCACCAATCGCGATCGGTTGGTATTGATGGACGGCCTGCTCCAGAAGTTGTGCAGCATCTTCTGGATGTTCTTCCATAAACATTGGATGACAGCCTAACGCCAGCGATAGCATTGGATTGCTGTTACATAATTCGATTTGTTTGGGCCAACTATTTACCGTGACACCGGGAATGACAATTTTTTCGATACCTGATTGAAGACAGTTGGTCAGGATAGTCTGACGATCTGCGTCAAAATCATTAAAGTCGAGATGGCAATGACTATCAATCAGGTGCAACATGTTAAGACTGCCTTTATAAACAGAGGAACATACCATGTCAGAAATCTATCATGAAGCCAGTAAGCCACATGAGCGCTTAATGTTCAATGTTGCGATATTTCACTTTTTTGTTCCGGCGATTTTGTTTGGCACCCGAAACCTGTGGTTGATTTTCTCATTATCGTTATTGGGGTCACTCATCATGATTGGCTCAATAGCTTATAAAGCGCACAACTCAAAAGACCAGACTGCATTGGTTCAAGCCCACTGGAAGCTAGCCTGGAAGCGCAGTTTGTATCTATTAGGTGCTTATTTGGTGGCGGCAGTCATATTTGGTGTTGGCTCGTTTTTATTGCAGGCTCAAGCCGATGAAAGCATGCGATTTATTCAACGTTCAGTACTGGGCTGGTTTGCTTTGGTACCTCTTTCGCTAACATTAATTGCGTTGATTGTTCTGGAAGGTAGCGCATTGGTTCAATCGCGCAAAGGCGTGATGCCGTCAGAGATGAAGCTGTAACCTTTACCTTTTAATCGAGCGTAATGGTTTCAGTTTTTGCCAGGCCCTCACCACGTGGGTCGCTGGCTGCACTGACTTTGCCAGTTGTTTTATCAGCAACTACTACCTGCATATTGCCAAATTGACGATTTAATATATCCAGTTGATGACCCCGGCGGATTAAATCCTCTTGCTCCGCCTCACTGAAGCCGGGAGTTTCCATCTGTACCCGGTCAGGTAAATATTGATGATGCAATCGCGGTGCACTGACAATTGCTTCGGCGTCCTGGCCTTCCATAAAATGCAGAATGCCTTGCATCACCATAGTAATAATCCGGCTACCTCCAGGAGTGCCGATTACCAGCAATCGTTGGTCATTTTCAACAAAACTGGGGGTCATGCTGGAAAGGGGGCGTTTGCCGGGTTCGATCGCATTGGCAGATTCACTGACCAATTCATACGCATTCGGGCTGCCACTTAAGGCTGAAAAATCATCCATTTCATTATTAAGTAATACGCCAGTATTGCCAGCAACAAAGCCGCTGCCGAAAGGCAGGTTAATACTGAGCGTGGCGGATACCCGGTTACCGAATTGATCGACTATCGAAAAATGCGTGGTGTCTTCACCTTTATTACTGAATTCATCAGGTAAATAATCACTTTTGCTGGCAGTTTCTGCATCAATATCGGCAGCCAGCTGCGCCGCGTAGTTGGCATCAGTTAAATAATCAGGTACCTCAACAAAATCACTGTCACCTAAATGTACAGTGCGTTCGCGATAGGCCCGGCGCATGGTTTCGATCAACAAATGTCTTTTTTGTTGGGTGTTAGCTTGCAGGTAATTCAATGTATTCAACTGATTCAACATCAAGCTGATTAACTGTCCGCCTGCTGATGGTAAAGCTGCAGTGGTGATGGTGTAACCAGCAAATTGTGTTTGCACCGGTTGGCGAATTTTCAGTTGGTAATTAGCCAGATCCTGATGGGTCCAGATACCGCCGGCGGCCAGCACTGATTCCACCATCTGTTGAGCGATATCCCCCTGATAGAAACCATCGCGACCTTTTTCGGCAATCGCTTCCAGGGTTTTGGCTAAATCCTGTTGAATAATTACGGTGCCTAATTCGGGAATGTCATCTCCATCCAGAAAGATTGTTTTGGCTTCAGCATTTAACGCCTGTTTTCTAAACCCCATATAGCGCTGATAGCGCGGTGTGACAGCAAAGCCTTCTTTGGCATAACGAATTGCCGGGGCAAGCGTGGTCGATAATGGCAACTTGCCATAATGTTGCGACAAATAATCCAATGCAGCCGGGGTTCCGGGAATAGCGGCGGCCAATGGACCATTAAGCGCTAAATCTCGTAATACCTCACCATTTTCGTCCAGATACATATCACGATGTGCTTTGGCGGGTGCGGTCTCGCGACTGTCCAGCATGATTTGCTGTTTATCGGCTTGACGATGCAATAACCAGAAACCACCGCCACCGAGACCAGATCCTGCAGGTTCAACCACTGCAAGCGCTGCACTGACGGCAATTGCTGCATCAAAGGCATTGCCGCCTTGTTGAAGAATTTCAAAACCAGCTTCAGTCGCTAAAGGATGTGCCGAAGCAATCGCCGCTTGTCCGCTTTGAGTATGAGCAAAGCTAACCGGAATAAAAAATAGATAAAGTAATAAGCTGGTGAATAATCTCATGAATGCTGTTTTTGTTTGGCGGCAAGCCTATCCTGTTCTCTTCGACGTATTTTTTCCATACGGTGTTGCTCGGCTGCTTCGTTTGATTCCAAGCCGATATGTGCTTCACCGCGCTTCAATGCCAGTTGTACCTGTTTTTCACGTTCGGCATAACGGGCTTTTTGATCGTCAGTGGTTTTATCGAAACAATGCGGGCATGAAACGCCGCGTTGGTATTTTTCGCTTTGTTTGTCTTCTTCGGTGATGGGTAACCGACAGGCATGACACTGATCGTATTCGCCTTTTTCCAGACTATGATTAACGGTAACGCGTTCATCAAATACAAAACATTCGCCTTCCCAGAGTGACTCCTGTTCCGGTACGTCTTCCAGATATTTGAGAATGCCACCTTCCAGATGATAAACCTCTTCGAAACCTTGTTCTTTGAGATAAGCGGTGGATTTTTCACAGCGAATTCCGCCTGTACAGAACATGGCGACTTTTTTTGTGTTTTTGCGGATCCAGATGCTGTTTTACATATTCTGGAAACTCACGAAAACTTTCGGTGTGGGGATTAACGGCATTTTTAAATGTACCAACCTGTACCTCGTAATCATTACGGGTATCTACCAGCAAAACTTCAGGATCACTGATTAACTTGTTCCAGTCTTTGGGTTTGATATAGGTTCCGACCGACTGTTTTGGATCGATGCCTTCCACACCCATAGTGACGATTTCACGCTTTAGTTTCACCCGGCTGCGCAGAAATGGCGGAGTATCGGTATACGACTCTTTGTAACTCAAATCTTTTAATCTGGAATCTGTACGTAAATAATCCAACAAGGCATCAATTGACTGACGTGATCCCGCGACGGTGCCATTGATACCTTCCTGAGCCAGTAATAACGTGCCACGTACCTCATGATCCAGCATGAATTTGAGTAGCGATGGTTTAATCGCCGCATAATCATCCAGAGTGACAAATTCATATAATGCGCAGACCACAGTTTGAGCCATAGAAATATTCCGTAAAGATTTTAAAGCCCTATATTTTACAGGGATATTGTTGGGTCGTGTATGCTTAGTTAATAGCAAGCCTTACAAGCAAGAAATGACTTTACCAATCAACACATTGAGGTGTGAAATGGATGAATTGCAACAACTCAAACAAGAAAGCGAACAGTGGCGCGCTGATCATCTTCGCTGGTTGGCCGATGCGGATTATTGGACACATCATACTCAACGCCTGGTTGCTATTTTACACAAGCTTGAACGTAGCCTGCCCGAACACAGTGCCAAGCTTGATCAACATGTTGGATTAATCATGCAACATGAAGAAACCATCAACCGCTATGAATGTGGGCTTGACCCTAATTGTATGTCCAGCTGTGACAGTTATATTGATTTAGAAAAGCAACGGGCGTTTCACGATAAGTTGCGAAAACTGCATAAAAAAATGCAACTGCATCATCAACAATTTAGCGAGCAGTATAAAAATCAGATGGCGAATTTTTACCAACAAGCAAAGTTATTGATGCAGGAAATTGCTGAGGGCTAGGGTCTGTTTATCTTTCATCACCACCTCTGTTATTAGCTGAAAGATAAACAAGCTCTGGATTACCACTGGCGAACTCGCCCGGTATCAATGTGAATAAAGTCGGATTTTGGATAAAAACCGACACCACCACCTTGCAGACTGATCGCCATATCTCGCAATGCTTCGAGTTTTACCCCTGGTAATCGCAAATCTACCGCCATGCCAAGTGTGTGGAGACTTTTTTGAGCAACACCTGTACTGCTCTTACGCAACATTTCATTGCTGGCGGGGGAGCGATAACCGGAAATAATATTAAAGGCTTGTTTACTTTGAGCCTTTTGCTGCAAAAGAAACATTAAATTCAGCAATTGCCGGTCCATATCGGTGTGTTCGCCGCTCCGATGATCGCGTAACAGATAATTAATTTCTGCCAGCCCATCTTGCAGATATTTACCTTGTTCCCAATAGGTGGTTTTAAGTTTTTCTTCTGTATGTAAGTTGTAAAGCGACAGCTGGCGAGGGGCTTCTTTAGGCAGATTTGCCCATGCCGCGGGCATCATTAATATGGCCCCACTGGCAGCCAGATAACGTAATATTTCGCGTCTGCTAAAGGTTCTTTGCAGAATTGCGTCAGTTAAACGGTTTTCAGAATCAGTCATATCAATACCAGCTACAGAATGTTTAAGCATAAATTGCGCATTACAACAGTAGTTAACTATTTCGTTAAATTAATGCTGAGATTTATATCGCATCAAAAGCCACAAGAAAAACGGTCCGCCCAGTAAGGTAGTAATAACGCCGACAGGTAATTCTGCAGGGGCAATGACCAATCTGGCAAGCGTATCGCAAATCACCAGAAAGCTGCCGCCAAAAAGCAATGTCGCCGGTATCAGATAGCGATGATCTTCGCCGATAATCAATCGGCAGATATGCGGCACCATCATACCGACAAAGCCAATCGGCCCGCATAAGGCAACGATAGCTCCCACGCACAACGAAGTAACAAAGAACAATGCATAGCGTACGTATTTCACCGAAACGCCTCGACTTGTGGCTATTTCATCACCGGCCATTAACAGGTTCAGCTCGCGGCTCAGAAAAATAATCACTACTGCCGTCAGTGTAACGAAAGGTAATAGCTGCTTTAATTCCTGATAACCCACCACCGTTAAACTGCCCATCAACCAGCGGATAATTTGAAATGAATCGGCAACGTTGCTGAGATATTGAATAAACAATATCAGGCTGGAAAAGAAGAAACTGATAGCAACGCCAGTTAACAATAAGGTTTCGCCAGAAAAACCAAACCGAAACCGACTGATACTGTAAACAAAACTGATGGCTATTAAGGCTCCGGCAAAGGCGCTAAGGCTGGTGGCACTTAATCCTAAAATCGTAAAACTGATACCTGTATAGACACTAATCGCTGCACCTAACGAAGCACCGCTGGCCACACCCAGGGTAAATGGTGTGGCCAGTGGATTGCGAAACATTGCCTGAAATACCATGCCGCACAATGCCAGACCACAGCCAGCAGTAAATGCAAATAACACCCTTGGGATCCGCAACTCATAGATGATCATCTGCTGAATTTCCGGGGAACTAGCCGCTGAAAAATCCAGCCACGGACTGATAATTACCACCAGAACGGTAAACAGACTTAATGCGATGAGTTTAAGTTTTATGCTCATGATTCATCTGCCACAGCAATCAGTCGATCATGATGCGGATGTTTGGCAAAAACAAACGCTTGCTGGTAAAGCTGCTGTAACCGCTCGGCATTTAAAAACTGTTCAGCAGGACCATGCCACAGACATTTTCCATCGAGTAATGCCAATACATGTTTGCTGTGCTGCGCGGCATGATTGATATCGTGGGTGACTTCAATAATGGTTTTATTATGCTGTTGATTGAGTTTGCGGATAAGTTGATGCACCGCGACCTGATGATGCGGATCCAGAAATGCGGTAGGTTCATCTAGGATCAATACCGGTGTATCCTGCGCCAAAGCAGCAGCGATCATAACCCGCTGACATTCGCCACCGCTTAAGGTCGACATTTTACGGTAACGAAATGGCTGGCAGTCAGTGATGTTGAGGGCATTTTCTACCACCTCATTATCATGAGCCTGCCATTCTGAAAAAACATGATGATGACTATATCTTGCCATCCGCACATAGTCATCAACCGTAAAGGTCAGATGGTTGCCACCGCTTTGTGGTACGTAGCTGATAAGTCTTGCCAGCTTTTTGTGGCGATACTGGGAGATTGGCTGACCATCAATCATTAGCTTGCCACTGTGAATCGGCAAAATCGCGATCAATGTTTTCAGGAAGGTGCTTTTACCCGAACCATTTGGTCCAACGATGCACAGATAATCACCTTGCTTCACATTGCAACTAATTGATTCAATAAGTCTTTTATCAGAAGTTTTGACGGAGATATCTTGTGCGTTAATCAACATGGTTCACCTGTTCCCAGTCTAGGTGAGGGTGTAATATCTGCGCCAGCTGTTCAGCCAACTGAATAATCCTGGGCCCAGGAATTACAGCATAGTCCGCCTGAATAATATGTAATTGATTATTTTTAATAGCATTGATTTTATCCAGTCGCTGCCATTGCTGCCGAAGGGCAGTGATATCCGGTGAATACACCTCTGCATCGGGGAAAATATCGATAATAACTTCTGGATTAAGCCTTAACAGCCCTTCTGTAGACAGCGCAGGAACTCGCAGTCGTGTGCCTCGATAGACATTGGTGGCGCCAACGGATGGCAATAAATCATTATAAAAATCCTGTTGCCCGGCGATATAGACTTTATCCAAATAATTGGTGTTTGAACTATGGGCAATGGCTATTAAAACATTGAGTTTTGGCTGACCCTCAACTTTTTGGCGAATCGCGTCAAGCCGACTATCAAAATCACTAATCAGCTTCTCAGCGATAGTAGTTTGTCCTACTGCAGCGGCAATATCGATGATGCTGCGACGAATACCGGCCAGGCTGGAATTATCGATACTTAAGGTGGCAATTCCTAGTTGTTGTAGCTGTTTTTTCAGCGCATGTTGGCGTTCCAGCAGGATTACCATATCAGCCTTTAACCGAACAATCTGTTCCAGATTCGGGTCAAGATAGCCGCCAACTTTGGGTAAATTTTTCACTTGTGCGGGATATTGACAATAATCTGTTACGGCAACCACCTTATCTCCGGCATTCACTGCAAAAAGTGTTTCTGTAATGCTGGGAGCCAAGCTAATGATCCGCTGAGGTGGAGATAGCGTGGCCACGCTGCTATCTTGCAACGTTTTTTCAGGCTGCAACCAGACAAAAGTAAATACCGCGATAAACAGCAGAATCGGCCAAAAACGTGCCATTTTGGCTTCCCTGTGACCAAAACAGCCTATTATACTGACTGATGTTGATACATACAGATAGGTAAAACGCATGAATCAGGTAATGCAGCAGGCAGAGTGTTTATTTACGTTGCAGGCGATCGACGAAAGTCTTGAACAACTGGCCTCTCAGTTGAATCAGCAGTATGTGGATAAAAACCCAGTATTACTGTGTGTGATGAATGGTGCGGTGATGACCATGGGTCATCTATTGCCCAAGCTGCAATTTAATCTGGAAACCGATTACATTCATGCGACTCGCTATGGCGATAAAACTGTTGGCGGAACGTTGGATTGGCGTGCAAAACCAAGCATTGAACTGCATGGAAGGCATGTTTTATTAGTTGATGATATTTACGATGAAGGCTTCACATTAGCCGCCCTAAGAGAATTCTGTCAGCAATCCGGAGCCATTTCGGTTAAGACCTTGGTTTTAGCTGATAAACAACATGGCAACAAGCATGGTATACCGCCGGAATATATAGGATTATCACTTCCAAATCGCTACGTTTTTGGGTTTGGTATGGATTACAAAGGCTATCTGCGCAATGCCCCCGGTATTTTTGCAATCAAGGAGAATGCATCATGATCGGATTGATTGGAGGTAGTGGTTTAAGTCAGTTAGACGGCTTAGTTCTTGAAGAGCAAATGCAGCGTGAAACGCCATTTGGTGAACCATCAGCACCATTAATGATTGGTAAGTTTGCGGGTAAAGACGTCGCGTTTCTACCAAGGCATGGCGAGCATCATACCATTCCGCCACATTTGATAAATTATCGGGCCAATATCTGGGCGATGCATCAGTTAGGCGTCGATCAAATTCTTGCCGTCGCCTCTGTTGGAGGCATTACCGAAGCATATAAGCCTGGAACGATCGCTTTGCCTGATCAATTGATTGATTACAGCTGCGGAAGGGAATCCAGTTTTGCCAGTGAGGATTTTTCAGCGGATAAACATATTGATTTCACTTATCCATTTGATGAAACCTTGCGTCAGCAAATCCAACTGGCTGCCAATATTGAAGAAATGTTGGTGATTGATGGCGGCGTCTATGCGGTTACTCAAGGGCCGCGACTGGAAACCGCTGCCGAGATCCGCAGATTAAAAACCGATGGCGCCGATATGGTGGGCATGACTTTGATGCCGGAAGCTGTGCTTGCTCGAGAGTTAAATATTGCCTATGCCAGTATTGCGGTTGTAGCTAATCAGGCCGCTGGTTTAAGTTCACATCCGTTGACTATCGAAGCCATCTTGGAAACTATGGAGGCAACAATGGGCCAGGTTCATCGTTTATTAAAATGTGTTATTCCGCTGTTGTAGCTTCACCCTCAGTCGGTAAGGAATAGTTTCCGGGCCGGTCATATTGGATAACACCTGATCCGGAGTTGAAACTGGGATCAGCTGTAAAATGGCCCCGAATCGCGGGTGATCAAAATAATGCACCTGTCGACTGCGAATACGGCGTAATTCCACTAAACGTGGTTGAGACAAGGTATGAAATGAATCACTTTCAACCGACCGTACACCATCCTGCAACCATAAATCCAGATTGGCATGCAGGTAGGTTGCAATGTGAAAACGTACCTGTCCTTTCACCCGATCTGACTCAATAGCAACTGCTTGAGCACGATTGCGATTTCCTACCGCTTGTTGCCAGGACTGATGACTCACTACCCGATAGCCAGCTGAATTGCGCAAGCGCTGGGCAATATCACCGAGATTTTTATTTTCTGCCGGTTGAATCGCTTTATTTGCCATACCAACACTCAACGGAGCGGGATCTTGTAGCGTAAATGCAGGTGATTGTTCGTTATCAGAGGGATTAAGAACTTCGAACACGATCAGCTCGACGTGGTACCACTGTTGCGCCTGTGCGCCGACGCCAATACTCATTAAACCGACAAATAATATGCTGTTGGTTAGGTTCAGAAATTTCATAAAAAAGCAGTCCCGGATAACGAATGTAGCTATTGTCTTACGCTAACCCGAAAAAGTCCAAGATCCACCCGTTTGATGTACTTTGCTGGTATCATCAAATGAACATCAAAAGTCGCAATGGAGCAGAGTAATGGAAGGTTTTTCGCTATTTGTCATCGTGGTACTGGTACTGGCCATTGTCCTTGTTTTAATGGGCGTCAAGTCAGTCGATCAGGGTTGGGAATATACGGTTGAACGCTTTGGTCGTTATACCAAAACATTGCGACCAGGTTTAAATCTGATTGTGCCAGTGATTGATAAGATCGGCGCACGCATTAATATGATGGAGCAGGTTTTGGACGTGCCTTCGCAAGGCATTATCACTAAGGATAATGCGATGGTTCGGGTTGATGGTATAGTGTTTTATCAAGTTATTCATGCTGCAAAAGCCGCTTATGAAGTCAGCGGACTGGATAATGCAATATTGAATTTAACCATGACTAACGTGCGTACTGTTATGGGATCAATGGATCTGGATGAATTGCTCTCCAAACGTGATGAAATCAATACAAGATTATTGACGGTAGTTGATGACGCAACCACACCATGGGGAATTAAAGTCACCCGTATTGAAATCAAGGATATTGAACCACCCGCCGATCTGATTGAAGCCATGGGCCGTCAGATGAAAGCAGAGCGGATTAAACGCGCTAATATTCTTGAAGCCGAAGGTCATCGTCAATCAGAAATTTTGCGAGCAGAAGGTGAAAAGCAAGCTGCAGTATTGGACGCTGAAGGTAGACGTGAAGCTGCATTTCGAGATGCCGAAGCCCGTGAACGTTTAGCGGAAGCTGAAGCTAAAGCCACAACCATGGTTTCAGAAGCCATTGCACAAGGTGATGTTCAGGCGGTGAACTACTTTGTTGCACAAAAATACATTGAAGCACTTAAAGATATGGCCAGTGCCAACAATCACAAAATCATCATGATGCCGCTGGAAGCGAGTAGCGTAATTGGTTCATTGGCGGGTATTACTGAGCTCGCCAAGGAAGCCTTCATCGGTAAAGAGAAGTAATTATGCCGTTTATCGTTGATTTCTGGCATTGGTGGGTTTTGGCAGTGGTGTTAATAACACTTGAAATCATCTTGCCAAGCTTTTTTGCCTTATGGTTAGGCATTGCAGCATTTATCACTGGCCTGGTGTTGCTGTTATTTCCAGCGATTCCCTGGCAGTTCCAATGGTTAATGTTTGCTGTGTTATCAGTGTTAAGTATCGTATTGTGGCGCAGATACTACGTCAAACATCCCATCGCAACGGATGAGCCATTACTCAATCGGCGGGGTGAACAACATGTCGGTCGGATTCTTACGCTGACCAATCCGATTGTGAATGGGCAGGGAAAAGTCATCCTCGATGATTCCACCTGGAAAGTACATGGTCCCGATTGCCGACCGGTACTCGTGTTCAAGTTATCGCTGTAGATAACGTTATTCTTAAAGTTGAAATTATTGGTTAACAATGGCTTTAGTGATCGATTTAATGCGTCATGGAGAACCCCAGGGCGGAATGCGTTATCGTGGGCAGCTTGATGATCCGTTAAGTGAGCTGGGTTGGCAGCAAATGCGATCTGCTACTGCAAATGTCACACCCTGGCAGCACATTGTCAGCTCGACCTTAACTCGCTGTGCGGATTTTGCCAAAGAGCTGGCCGATAATCATGCCATTCCCTTGCAACTAGATAAGCAATTTACCGAGATAGGTTTTGGTGATTGGGAAGGTAAAACTGCCAGTGAATTGGAACAACATCATAAAGCAGCATTTTATGCTTTTTATGATGATCCAATTAACAATACTCCAGCTAATGCAGAATCGCTTTTGGCGTTTCAACAGCGCATTCAGCACGCCTGGCAAGCACTAGTGCAATCCCATAGCGATACACATATTCTGTTGGTCGCTCATGTCGGTGTGATACGTGTCATTCTCACTGAGATATTGGCAATGCCATTAGAGGCTATGTTTCGTATCCAAGTGCCTTACGCTGCGATTAGTCGCATTGTGATATACAACGAAGGGCCGAGACTCTATCCGCAGTTACAGTTTCACGCAGGCAAGCCATGACAGGGTTTTTTAATACCGGTCTCAGCCAGCAACAGTTTCTCGATGAATATTGGCAAAAGAAACCCTTAGTGATCCGGCAGGCTTTTCCTTTGCCAGTCAGTGATCTTAGCCCAGATGATCTTGCAGCGTTTGCCAGTGAGGCAGAAGTCGAATCGCGCTTGATTGAAGAATTCGGTGAAAAGCCCTGGCAACTGCGTCACGGTCCATTTGACGACGAAGATTTTGCGGATTTGCCTGATACGCATTGGACGTTACTAGTTCAGGACATGGATAAACATCATCCACCGTTACAGCAATTACTAACAGCATTTGAGTTTCTATCGGCCTGGCGCCGCGATGATTTGATGATTAGTTACGCGCCTGAAGGTGGATCGGTCGGGCCACATACCGACAGTTATGATGTATTTCTGTTACAAGCTCAGGGAACCCGCCATTGGCAAATCAGTGATAAGCCGTTAATTAATGCAACTTTCAGAGATGATACTGATTTACGCATACTGCAGCAGTTTTCAGCTGATCATGATTGGAAATTACAGCCGGGTGATATGCTCTATCTGCCTCCTCACTTTGCTCATCATGGCGTAGCTTTAAATCCATGTTTGACCTTTTCGATAGGATTCAGAGCCCCATCCCAATTACAGTTGCTTGATGCTTTCAGTCACACTTTGTTAGAACAGGATGTTGCTGAACAACTTTATGCGGATGCTGATGTGGACGTTATTCACTCTGCAACTGAAATTGATGGCAGTGCAATCCAGCGCTTTCAAAATTTACTGATCGAAACCATAAGTGATAATCAAGGTTTAATTGCTTTGGCGGTTGGGCGGCTGGTGACTGAAACTAAATCAACTTTACAGGACTTAGCAGAAGAGTTTGTAACCGATAAACCGTCATTAGTTGAAGTGGATGAACGCTTTAATACGGGTGAGTATTTGCAACGCAACGTGTATTTACGTTTCGCTTGGCATAATGATTCAGCAGGAGCATATATATTTGTGGCAGGGGAAGCTTATAACGTTGAGCTTGCCGCCGTGGAACAGCTTCCGTGGCTAACCACTAAAGCTCAAATCCATCAAACTGATTGGCAATCTATACGCAATTTCCCAAAATTAATGGATATCTGTTGTGAATTGATTGCCGAGGGTGCCTGGTACTGGCCGGAAGATTTTGCCTGAGTTTATTTAGTCTGCCGTTTGAATTCAGTATGGTGACATTTCGGACAAGGTGGAATGCGGCCGGTTTTTTTAAAGTGCATTTCTGTGCCACAAGAATTACACACTAATGTGCCGATGCCGGTAATTTCCCCAGTGTGATACTGCTGGGCCATTTGTGCTTGATTAGCCAATTGGCCGAGTTCCAGACGGGTCCGATCGGCAACTGAAGCAAATAATTCATAAAGCCGTTCTTCTACGAGTTGTAAATCGAAATTAAACCAGGTTGAAAATTCTTTTCCTGTGGTTTCAAGATATTCTGCTGCATCCTGTAAATCCCGCTCGACATAATAGGCAATCTTATCAGCTTCTTCTGCGGTCACTTCTCGTAGTTCAATTGCACGAAGTTTTGCCAATTCAATCCGCTGCTTAAGTGTGGGAACAGCATTCGCTTCAGCATCATCAAAAAAGTGATGAATGCGTTCCATCATTTTGTCATAGGCGGCGGCGAACTTTTCTTCGAAGTTATTATCTGACATGACTTAACCCTTTATCTGATGCGGTTTTTAGGTTAACTTAGCACACATTAATCCAACGGAGGAAACCGTTTTGATCACAACACGCAAGCTATTGTTTGGCGGGTTTTTATTTTGTTTCAGCTTATTTTTGGCTGCTCTATATATGCAACATGTGATGGAGTTGGAGCCATGCCCATTATGCATTTTGCAACGTGTGTTAGTGATGGTTACCGGGGTGTTTTTCCTGATAGCGGCCATTCATAATCCGGCCAGAACAGGAACCAGAATTTATGTAGGGTTGATCAGTTTATCGGCTTTATTGGGAGCATCGGTTTCAGCAAGACATGTCTGGCTGCAGAACCTTCCGGTTGATCAAGTACCAAGTTGCGGACCAGGAATGGGCTTTATTATGGAAAACTTTCCGCTGACCGATGCATTATCTTTGGTGTTAAGAGGTTCTGGAGAATGCGCCGAGGTTTCATGGACATTTCTGAGCCTCAGTATTCCTGCATGGACGCTGCTTACATTTGTGGGGATGTTCGGCTTGGCAATTTTAGCTGCCTGGCGGCAGCAATAAACTGAAGTTGAATAACTAAGCTGGCGTTAGACTATATTGGATTAACGGGCACGATAGACGATGCGGCCTTTGCTTAAATCGTAGGGAGTCAATTGAACAGTTACTTTGTCGCCAGTGAGGATGCGGATATAGTTTTTACGCATTTTGCCGGAGATATGTGCTGTTACAACATGACCGTTTTCCAGCTCAACGCGGAAAGTAGTATTAGGCATCGTGTCAATTACAGTGCCTTCGAATTCAATATGATCTTCTTTTGCCATACAGGTCTTAATTTACCAAACTATTAAAAGATCCATTTTGCCGTAAAATCACTGATTATTCAAAGCTTTTTTATCAAAATTGCGCCATTGCCCGTCAAATTGTTGTAAAGCGGAGAATCGGCTCTTATAACGCATTTTAGGACTATCACCGATCCAATAGCCTAAATATAGCCAGGATAGATTTTGTTGTTTAGATAATTCGACCTGTTTCAAAATAGCCAAGGTACCCAAGCCTCTTGCGGAACAGTCGGGATCAAAGAAAGTATAAAATGCTGACGCGGCATCGGTGATAAAATCGGTAATGGCTACCGCAAGCAATTTGTGCCGGGTTCTAAATTCGATAAATGCTGTATCACTCCAGCTGCTGGTGAGAAATTGCAAATAGGTTTCTTTACTGGGATTATCCATTCCACCACCAGCATGTCTATGTGCGATATAGCGTTGATAAAGATCATAGTGCTCAGCATTAAAAATGGCTGGTGTGATGTTTACATACACATCATTATTATCACGTAAACATCGTCGTTGGCTGCGGTTCGGCTGAAAATTATTTACGTCTATTCTGACCGGAACACAGGCATCACATGCCGGACAAAATGGACGATATACGTGATCACCACTTCGTCTGAATCCGTGTTGGATGAGCTGACTGTATAGTGCGTTGGTCAACGGACGGAGTGGGTCGGGATAGATATTTCGCGCCAGCCGGTCTTCAAGATATGAACAGGCATGCGGTCTGTCCTGATAAAAATCAAGGCTCATAGTTAAATGGTGATGTGATGGTTTGCCAGTTGCCTGATTGGCCGGGTAAGGAGCACAACTGCTGTACTTGGCGAACAAAGCTTTCTCTGGGCAGGGTCATTGCGCCAAGACGCGACAAATGCTCAGAATAAACCTGACAGTCGATCAAAGGATATCCCCACATTTTAAGCTGTCGGGCAAGGGCAACTAACGCAATTTTAGAAGCATTTGTTTGATAACTGAACATGGATTCACCAAAAAACATTTTGCCTATGGATACACCGTAAATACCACCAACCAGCTGTTCATCCTGCCAGCACTCTACACTGTGTGCATATCCGGCCTGATGTAGTGCTGTATAGGCCGCAATCATTTCGTTATGGATCCAGGTTTCATGTTGTTCAGCTGGTACTTTTGCTTGTCTGGGGGCCGCACAGGCCTGCATAACAGCTTCGAAATCTTGGTCAAATGTAATATGAAAAGGTTTCTGCCGTAGCGCTTTTTTTAAACTTTTACTGATATGCAGATTATCTGTTTGAAAGACCATACGTGGATTGGGGCTCCACCATAAAATGGGGTCATATGCATTAAACCAAGGGAAGATCCCTTGTCGATATGCATTCAACAACCGAGTGAGAGATAAATCGCCACCTGCAGCCAATAAGCCGTGAGAGGTGGCTTGGTCAACTGGTGGGAATGGACTATCGGCAGATATACCTAACCAGCTGATAGCCATTAATTAATCATTCAATTGTAAAGTAAGTTCTTTAGCCCAGAAAAGTGCATCAAGGTATGCAGCCAACAGTGCATCAGCACTCACAATAGAATAATCAATTGCGGACCAGTTGCCGCGCTCATAATTCAACACCTGATTGAGTGCCATGCCAGCGACACCTTCTTTGAGCAGCAGGGCGGAGTGCAATTCTTCACTTAGCGGCAAGTCTTGCAATAACACTTCAAGCGGTTTATCCATCAATGCATCAAGAGTAGAAAATAGGCCTGCAGCAAAAAACACATCGGCATGACCTTTGTAATATTTTGCTAGCAATTCACACATTCGTCCTCTAATCATGGCGGTAGTGCGTAGCTCATTAGGTTTGTTATCGAGTCCAGACAGGCATAGCAGACTGGCCCAGGTTTTGATTTTGTTTTGGCCCAGCATCACAATGGCTTGTCGAGTGCTACCAACTTCACGAGGAAGACCAAAAAAAGCAGAATTGATTAAACGCAGCAGTTTATAGCTTAAAGCAACATCTTGATTAATGATTTCAGCCAGTTCATCAACCTCAACTTCTGGGTCCTGTAACTTAACTAACAATTCCATTAAAGTTTGAGCAGCGGGAGCGATTTTTTTATCAAAACTGGTGTCGGGCAAGGTATAGAAAAAACCCTGCAACAAATCAATATTGTGTAATTGGCACATGCTGAATTGGTTGGCTGCATTCACATTTAACGCGCATAAGACGGCATGCTGTTGACGCCATTTCGGTAAATTTGCGGATAACTCGTCTGCAGAAAATACATCTAAATCAATCAATAAGGTTTGGCTTTCACCGACGGAAGATGTTGCGTTAGCAGCGTAGCTGACATGCGTAGACGCCGGTTTGGATAATGATTTTTCATTTGCTTCGATGATCAGATCAATACCGGGCATTGAATAATCAAAAAGTGCTTGTTGCCAGGATGCCGGGATAGTTAATAAGGTTTTTTGATTGTGATTAATCGCTTGCAGAATGTCAGAGAGCTGCGATAGGAATTCAGGAACTGGCGCATCCTCATCCAGCGTATTACCGTTGGTATCGAGAAATGTCAGATGGTAGCTATCCACATCAAGTTTTTTGGAAATAAACAACGGCTGGCGGTGAATGAGACCGTTAAAGTGTTTTAGTGAGTCGTATGCCGTGTAGATTTCCGTCATGTAAATCCGCTCTTTTAAAAATTAGGTTTGATTAATAGGTTTCTCTTCCAGAAAATGCATGAGAAAGTGTACCACTGTCAACATACTCAAGTTCACCCCCCAATGGAATACCATGTGCCAAACGCGTCACATAAATGTCTCTTGCCCGAGCCAATTCGCTGATGTAATGCGCTGTTGCCTGTCCTTCAACAGTAGGGTTAGTCGCCAGAATAACTTCAGTGACGGTTTTTTGTTCGAACCGTTCAATCAGAGCGGGTATGCCGAGCGCTTCAGGGCCAATACCATCTAGCGGTGATAAATGACCAGTCAGCACAAAATATTGGCCTTTATAATTTGTTGCTTGCTCAATAGCTATAACGTCACTAGGCATTTCCACAATACACAGTTGATCTTGGCGGCGGGAATTGTCACTACAACGACTGCAAATATCAGATTCACTTAATATTCGGCAACGCTGGCAATGTTTTACATTCGCCAATGCTTTGCTCAACATTTCAGCCAAATGTTCGCCACCGCTACGGTCACGCTCCAGTAAATGAAATGTCATTCGCTGGGCTGATTTAGGACCTACGCCGGGTAAACAGCGCAGAGCCTGAATCAATTGATCAATACTGGGTCCGAGAGTAGCCATATTTTTGAACTAGAAAGGCATTTTCATGCCGGGAGGCATCATACCGGCCATACGTTCCTGAGTCGTTTTCTCAACTTGTCTCACCGCATCATTAACTGCTGCGGCAATCAGATCTTCAAGCATGTCTTTATCATCCTGAAACAGGCTGTCTTCAATGCTCACACGTTTTACATCATGTTTGCCAGTCATAGTGATTTGCACCATGCCACCACCCGCCTGACCGGTAACTTCTACTTGGGCCAGCTCTTCCTGGGCTTTTTGCATATTGGCCTGCATTTGCTGGGCCTGTTTCATCAGATTACCTAATCCACCTTTCATAGGAGATCCTTTTTAAAGTTATAAGGGTTTAATTGTTGTGTCGATTATACGGGCATTAAATGCATTTTTGATCTGCTCAACTACCGGATCATTGTGTATGGCATCCACCGCATTTTGTTGAACTTCGGCAGCTTGTTGCGCACGTTCTGCAGCCAGTGTTGGCACATTTTCCGTGTCTGTTGCTTCCGTAAACACCAGTATGACTTCCACATTTAGCTGTTTACTGACTGCAGCTTGTAATTTAGCCACTGATTTTTCATTAGTCAGATGTTGTAATTCTGGGGCAACTGAAAGATAAATTTTATGTTTATCGGTACGAATAAAAGCACAATGATCGGCAAGTTGTCTGGCAAAAGCAGAAAGTTTTAACTGTGCAATCAAAGCCGTCCAGTTTGCCGTTGTTAAACTGACAAGCTGCTCTGCAGAGTCTGCTCCCGATAACTCTACTGCCGTTTTTTCAGGTTTATTTAAAGCTATAGAATCCGTTGGATGTTCAACCGGAGCCTCATTGATTTCCAATGGTGCTATGTCCGATGGAGGTTTAGCAATGGTTTGCGGTACTGATTCAGTTGTACGATTAATGGTGGTTTCTGGAGAATTGGCTGTTGGAATTGATTTTACAGTCGCATGTTCAGGTGCCATTGCAGGCACTGATTTGGAGTCAGCTTGCGGCTTTTTTACGGGGGGCTGCCCCAAATTGGCATTTACCGCTTGTGGTTGGAAGCTCAACATCCGCAACAAGGTCATTTCAAAACCACTACGTGGATCAGCCGCGTAAGGCATGTCGCGTTTACCATGCAAGGCAATCTGATATAGCAGTTGCACCGTTTCCGTGCTGAAAATATTAGCCAACTTCTGTAAAGCCGCGTCATCTTGCTGGTCAAGCGATTCTGCATCTGCAATCAATTGGATTGTTGCAATGCGCTGCAGACTGGTCATCAAGCCATCAAGTACCACAACAAAATCACGACCTAAGGAAGCCAGTTCGTCAGTATGTGCCAGCAGTGCTTTGGCATCTTTGGCTGCAAAGGCTTCGAGTAACTGAATCAATTGTTGCTGTGACACACTGCCCAGCATCTGGCTGACAATTTCAGCTGTTACCATTCCACCAGCAAAAGCAATCGCTTGGTCAAGAAGGCTCAACGCATCCCGCATACTGCCGTCGGCAGCAAAAGCAATCTGGTTTAATGCTTCAACTTCAAACTCAATGTTTTCTTGCTGCAGGATAAATGCCAGATGGTCAGCGATTTGTTTGATATCCAGTCGCCGCAAATTGAATTGCAAACAGCGCGATAAAATCGTTACCGGCAGTTTTTGCGGATCGGTGGTGGCAAACAAAAATTTAACGTGGGGAGGGGGTTCTTCCAGCGTTTTTAACAAGGCATTAAAACTGCTGGTAGACAGCATATGCACTTCGTCAATCAGATAGACTTTGTATCTTCCGCGACTTGGCGCGTATTGAACATTATCGAGTAACTCACGGGTATCATCGACTTTGGTGCGCGACGCGGCATCCACTTCAATCAAATCTACAAAACGTCCACTGTCGACTTCCATGCAGCTGTTACATACACCGCAGGGGGTTGAGCTGATGCCTTGTTCACAGTTGAGAGATTTAGCGAAGATTCTTGCTAAGGTTGTTTTGCCCACCCCACGAGTGCCTGCAAACAAAAACGCATGATGCAAACGATTTTGATCGAGACCGTTGATCAGCGCGCGTAATACATGCTGCTGGCCGACTACTTCGGCAAATTTTTTGGGGCGCCACTTGCGGGCCAGTACCAGATAACTCATGTAGCTTGTCAGATACCCAATGTGGTCATAAGGGTGGTGACCCAAACCAGCCCAATCTCGGCGCCCGAGTCCGATGGCTGCGCTGCTCCCTTCCGGGCCTGACGTGGTAACCAACATATCGTCGCGAGGAGACCGGCTGGGCCACCATAGAGTTGGCTATTCTATGCTTTTTTTGACTTTAGTGCCATGCATCAAGCCAATAAAAAACGAGAAATTTAGAGAAGGCAACGTATGAAAATAAACTGACCAACATATACATGCGCAAAAGATTATTTAGGGCATGACTTGAGGGTAAATCGATTGGTATAAAGAGGTGGTGTTTTGCTTAAGATGTTCTTGGCGTAACTAATTGAATTAAAATTAATTTAGTTACATTGGTTTAATTGGCGGAGAACGAGGGATTCGAACCCTCGATAGGCTATTAACCTATACACACTTTCCAGGCGTGCGCCTTCAACCACTCGGCCAGTTCTCCTATAAGGGGGCGAAAGCTTATCTCAGTTCGTGGTTTCTGGCAATGCTGGTGAATCTTCTTCAGTATTTTCATCTGTCGACGATTCTGTTTCTTTTGCGGATTTATTCTGCTGACGTTGATTAGTTTGTCTGGCGTATTGCGCCAATCCTTTTAGCACGAGATCCGGCTCATGATTAAGTGGTTGAGGAAGTAACGGAATTAACTCACTTGCATCACCACCAGTAATCAAAAAGCGAATTTCATTTTTGAAATTTTGTTGCAGATCATTGATGAGGCTTTCCAAAGTAGCGGTCACCATATACAGCGTTCCAGCTTGAATGGCGCTGTGAGTGTTGCTTGCCAATAATTTAAACTCACTTTCCTGCGCCACATCATTTAAAGCATCCGTGTTATCGGTGAGCATTTGTTTCATCAGGGATAATCCAGGCAGAATTAACCCACCTTGATGCATACCTTTTTCAGTGACAATGTCGACAGTAATCGCGGTGCCGCAATCAATAATACAAGTGGCTTCTCTGGCATGCTGGCGACCGGCAACGATTGCTAACCAGCGATCAACACCCAAGGTCTCGGCCTGATCATAAGCATTAGTGACACCAAAACGTCTTTTCTCACTTTGAACAAATACAGGTGTAAGTTGCCATTGTTTTTCGATCCAGTCGATGAGTTGAGTTGCTATTTTCTCACCGGCTACATTGCTGACAAAAACAGCTTCGATCTCTTCTAGAGATTTCCAGGCTTTGTTCAAGGCTGCTTTGATGCCTGTCTTAGGTCGGGCGAAGTTCTGTGATTCAGCCAAGACTTTGGATTGTATGGTGGTCCATTTAATCTGACTATTACCAATATCGACTAATAAGATCATGAAGCAAACCTGATACTGAGGTGGCTGTTGGACAAGTAAGCAACTTGCTGGTCGCGCATATAACGTAATTCACCTTGTTCGTTGATACCACAAGCAAGCGCGGTAAATTGACCGTCTTCACTGATGATATTGATGGCTTGATTATGCAAGGCATCATATTGCGGCCATAACGGCAAAAAGTCGTTAAGACCACGATGAGAAAATAGCTCTAAAGTTTCAATCATATTTTGAATTATTTTGGCTGCCAGCCGATTGCGACAGGGGAGCGGGTTACAAAGTTGCTCAAGGCTGATAATAGGCTGAGGGATGGCAGTCTGTATATTGTCCGGTAGTGAGAGGTTCAAGCCGATGCCGACGGTAACGTAGTTTTGGCTTCCGTAACGTGATTCTACAAGAATTCCTGCAAGTTTACGCCGCTTATGTAAAACATCATTAGGCCATTTCAGTTGTAAGTCTTCGATCCCCAGCTCATGAAGAGTATTGATTAGAGCAATGCCAATCGCGATGCTCAGGCCATTGCGTAACGATTCGACATTGAGCGGACGCATTATTGACAGATAAATATTGCCCGTAGCAGGGGAAAGCCACTGGCTTCCACGACGTCCGCGACCAGCGGTCTGCATTTCAGCCATACATATGGCAATACCTTTAATTCCGCTTTGCGATTGTTGCCAGAGAATATCATTGGTCGAAGTGACTTCAGAGAAAACCTGAAGACTATCAATTTGTTGAAGAACATCGGGACTAAGCGCTTCGCGGATGCTGGTTTCGTTGAGCGCAACGTATGGGGGTAAACTCAAAATAGGGCTTCGTAGTCAGTAACGACTATAGTGTAGCGTCAAATGTCTTTTTTTCGCCAGTATTACCTAGAATAGAATCAAAGAAAGTTAAATTTAGACTTTGATATCGAGCAATGTGCCCAGTGTGTCGGAGCTAATTTGTAATGCTTTAGCAGAAGCCTGAACTTGAAATTTATCACTGTTCATATTTACTAATGGGGTCACCATATCACCACCTTTGGTGGATTCGCTGGCTACCGCAAAAGCATTTTTATTCATGCTTTGCATGCCACTCTGAATGCCTTGAAAAGCTGATTGGATGGCTGGAATTGTGCTCATTTGAACCCCCTAAAATTCACAATCATTTCAACACTATTCATGGATTAAGTCTGTGCGTTCTTTCGCAATTTTGCAAAGGCACGAATATAGAGGTTCGCAGCTATAAAAAAACTGCTACTGAATATCACTTCAAATAACGGATACCAGATAATGGCATCACGACTGTAAAGCTCGCCGATACCGTGCGCGATATAGAACAACATCAAAAAACTGGCCCAGGCGTGGGTGTAAGTTTTACCGTAAAGGATACCTCGCATTGGAAACAATAAAGGCATAACACCAATGATAAGCCAGGCGGCTACCGGAAAGTTTTCACTGTGTTCAGCGATTAAAATCCAAATTAATAAAGTAACCATCAGTCCAAAAAAACTGATTAACGAAATCATTCTAAGGTTTCGAACTAAATTCATTTGGCTAGCCTTACTGCGAGTTCTGCCACTCTCAGGCCTAATGCCTGGCAAAGGTCAATTTCTTCCTGACTCAGTGATAGTTTGTTATCTACACCAGCAAAATGGCTAGCACCATAAGGCGTTCCACCTGTTTGTGTCGTCATTAATGCCGCTTCAGTATAAGGCAGTCCGCTTATCACCATGCCGTGATGTAACAGCGGTAACATCATCGATAACAATGTTGATTCCTGTCCACCATGCAAACTGCCGGTTGAGGTAAACACTGCTGCAGGCTTGCCACTTAATGTGCCGGATAACCAACTATCACTGGTACTGTCGATAAAATATTTCAGTGCTGACGCCATATTCCCAAAGCGCGTTGGACTACCGAGTATAAGAGCGGCACATTCCTGTAAATCAGTTGCGGTCGCGTAAAGATGCCCAGAGGAAGGAATAGCTTCTTCAGTAGCTTCACACACGCTAGAAACTTTAGGCACGGTCCGAATTCTGGCAATACATTGCGGGTGTTTTTCCACGCCTCGGGCAATTTGTTCTGCCATGGCTTTAACCTGACCGGACTGGCTGTAATAGAGGATCAAAATCTCATGCATGTTGGGTTCTCAAAGGATATTTAATACGGCTTCAGGTGGCCGACCAATAATGGCTTGATTATCTTTAATGACGATGGGACGCTCAATAAGTTTAGGGTTGGCACACATGGTTTCGATCAACTGTTTATCAGATAATTTGTCATTATCAAGCTCTAGCTCTTTATACAGCGTTTCTTTAGAGCGTAATAATTGCCTGGGGCGCATCTTGAGTTGTTGCAAAATCACGTTTAACTCGTCTGGTGTCGGAGGTGTTTTCAGATAATCGATAATATCAATATCGTGTTGCTCGTTTTCCAATAATGCTAAGGTTTCACGTGATTTGCTGCAGCGTGTGTTGTGATAAATGCGTATTTTACTCATGAAGCTGAATCCAGTAGTTTTTCCAAGGCGGTAAGATGAATTTCAGTTGGCCGGACCGTACCCCATTTGGCACAGCCCGGACATAACCAGTGCATGGTTTTACCAGAGAAACCGCAGTTTTTGCAGGTATAGCGATCACCTTTTTCCACCATTGTACGGGTGATGCGATCAATCAACGGAATCAGTGCAATTTGATTGTTTTCACCCAATTTAATCAGGGTATGTAGGCCCTCGACTGAAGGGTGATGATGTAATTGCTCGTAAAGAAATTGTTGGGCAGCCTTGGAGCTTTCTAGCTCTGCAATAATATTTGTCAGCATAATTCGGGCTGAGGTCATATTGGGATGGCGGGTAATCAATTGAGATAACTTGTCCCTTAATGCGGGTAGATCTGCGAGCTGCTGATATGCCTTATGCCAATAGGGCAAAGCCTCTGAGAGAAATGCAGGATTTTGTTGTTCGATATTTTGCAACGCATCAAGAGCTTTACGTGGTTGGTTGATTGTGAGGTAAAGCCTGGCTTCAAGCAGACTCGCCCGAACGCAATTCGGATCCTGAAATAACGCTTGTTTCAGCATGGTAAAGGCTTCATGTCTATCTTGATTGGCATGTTGCTCTGCCAGCTCACAATAAAATTGGGCAATCAAAGGTCTGACCTGACCTGTTTTACTGGTATCAATCTGTTTGCCCATCTCAATCGCTTGAGCCCATTTTTTTTCCTGCTGGTAAATACGCATTAATTGTTTTGCTGCTTGCGGATGCGGATTTGGTTGCTGTAGTAATTCTAAAAAAAGATGCTCGGCACGGTCTAATACACCTGCATGCATATAATCCAGACCTAATTCCACCATGGCTTGCAAACGTTGTTCGCCATGCAAGCTTGGCCGGGCGATTAAGTTTTGATGAATACGTATCGCGCGTTCAGTTTCACCGCGACGACGGAACAGATTGGCTAAGGCCAGATGCGTTTCGACAGTTTCGCTATTTACTTCAAGTAAGCCGATAAACACATCAATGGCTTTATCGGGTTGTTCGTTAAGAAGGTAGTTCAAGCCTTTGAAATATTCTGGATTGAAAGCTTTAACGTGCTTTTGGGGATGGCGTTGATAATGTCGCTTGGCCAAAATCCAACCGGATAATGCCGCGACCGGTAATAACAAAAATAACCATTGCATCATCATTATATTGGCCTAATGGCTGCTGCGTACAGGCAAGATGCGCAAGCTGTTTAGTTCTTGTTCGGCGTTTTGTAATTTACTGACTAAACGATGATTTTCATAGCGTATTCGAAGTGTGCTGAGTCCAATTAAAGTTGCTCCAATCAGCAATCCCAACAGCAACACAGCAATTAAAAGAATGGCTAAAGGCAATTGCCATTCTACAAAAAACAGATCCAGTGATACCGCCTGCATATTAAATGCGGCAAAAGCAGTGCTGATCAAGAATGCACTGATAAATACGGCGAGAATAAAAATTTTTCTTATCATGGGGTCATCCTGTTGCAGATGGTTTATCTGGAAGTTGAAGATGATCATACCGCAATTATCTTCATTGCCCAGAACAGTGGTAAATCATGTAGAATGTCGAACGTTCTGACAGGTCTGGCCTGTAAAAAATTGTATTTGTGGAGATTTCACCATGACCTTTGTTGTCACTGAAAACTGTATTAAATGTAAATATACTGATTGTGTTGATGTCTGCCCAGTAGACTGTTTTCACGAAGGTCCTAACTTTTTGGTTATTGATCCTGATGAATGTATAGATTGCACTCTATGTGAACCTGAATGTCCTGCAGAAGCTATTTTTTCTGAGGATGATTTACCGGATGAGCAAATGGAATTTCTGCAGATTAATGCAGAATTATCTCAAGTCTGGCCGGTTTTATCGGAGAAAAAAGATCCTCTCGACGATGCTGAAGAGTGGGATGGCAAACCTAACAAAACACCTTTGCTCGAACGTTAAGTTTGAATAAAAAAAGCCCGCTTTCCGAAAGGTTGGCGGGCTTTTTTGTGCTTGGCATTTAGTCCATTAAAAGGCGAAGTTTTTTCATCGCATTATTTTCAATTTGCCGGATCCGTTCAGCGGAAACCTGATACTGCTCAGCTAAGGTATGCAGCGTGGCTTTATCATTATCATGTAGCCAGCGCTGGCTGATAATATCGCGACTTCTATCATCTAATGTGGCTAATGCATTTACCAGTTTCTGCTGCTGAAATTCAGCATAATCATCTTGTTCCAATTGCTTTGATGGATCGCTGTTATCTGCGGCAGCTAAATAAGCTGCAGGTGAATAACTGGATTCGTCATCATCATTATCTACTGGCAAATCAAATGATGTATCCGGTTGGCCAGTCGACGTTCCATATCGATAACATTGGCCGCGGTCACACCGAGATCTTCGGCGACCGCTTCAATTTCATCTTGATTCAGCCAACCCAGACGTTGTTTGGCACTACGCAGATTAAAGAACAATTTACGTTGTGCTTTAGTGGTAGCGATTTTAACGATGCGCCAGTTACGAATAACGTACTCATGAATTTCAGCACGAATCCAATGCACAGCAAATGAAACAAGGCGGACGCCTTTTTCCGCGTCAAAGCGTTTAACCGCTTTCATCAAGCCGATATTACCTTCCTGAATCAAATCGGCAACAGGTAAACCATAACCGCTGTAGCCTTTGGCAATACGAACTACAAAACGTAAATGTGACAGAACCAGACGTTGTGCTGCTTCAAGATCGCCATTTTGTTGAAGACGTGTTGCTAAATCGTGCTCTTCTTCAGCCGTTAAAACGGGAATCTGATGCACAAGATTTGTATATGCATCCAGATTGCCAATAGGTGCAGTGGCAAGTTGATATTGGGCTGCATGTGTTGTCATGTATGCGTTCTCCCTGAGAAAACCTATTTCATTTTACCAAATAGAATAATAAAAAGTACCTATTAGAATACCATTGGTATGGAAAGTTTCTTTATCTGCCTAGCTTGGCTCAATTGCGCTCAAATGTCTACTCACGGCTAGCCAAGCGCCCATCACACCGAGCAATAATCCGCAAAGCGGCAAACCAAATAACATTTGCCCAGCAAACCATCGAAGTTTGAATTGACTGTCATATAACGCGGCCAGATCATCAATTGGTCCGCTGATGATGAGCAGACTTATTAATAACGTCACCCAGGCTAACACTCCACCAAGCAGGCCATACCACATCCCGGTATATAAAAAAGGTCGTCTGACAAACGCATTGGTACCGCCAACTAATTTAATAACACGAATTTCCGTTTGACGATTAAGAATGGCGAGGCGGATGGTATTGCCGATAACCAGCAACACACTTAACGACAATAAAATAGCCAGGATACTGATACCACGTTGACCAGTTTCATTAATACTGCGAAGACGTTGCAACCACTGCATATCGAGTTGAGCTAAATCCACTTCGGGTAAAGCTGCCAGTCTTTCCAGCAACGCTTCGGTAGCTTCCTGAGGCTGATTTTCTTCAGGCTCAATAATGATAACTGCTGGTAAAGGGTTGTTCGGTAATGTGTCCAGCAGACTCTGTAAACCAGATATTTCACGAAACTCGTTTAATGACTGCTGCGCTGATTGAAATGACGCTTCAGTGATATCTGGCCAGGTAAGCAGCTGTTCTGCCAGTTGCTCACCACGTCTGTCAGACATCTCATTCTGCAAAAATAATGAAATGCGATTGGCTTGTTGCCATTCACCGCTTACTTGTTCGACATTCTTTAGAATGATATACAAACCTGCAGGTAATAAAAGGGCAATGCCGATTACCAGTAAGGTCATCGTGGTGGCCACTGGTTGTCGCCATAATTCGCCAAGGCTGGAGAGCATGACCTGCACATGACGTAGCAGGTAGTTATGGATATTAAATAATTTCATGAATGATTTTCAGCAAGTTTTCCGTGCTGCAGCGTGATATGGCGATAGGACATCTGGTTGATTAAATCCTGATCATGGCTGGCAATAAACACGGTAACGCCGACCTGATTAAATTGTTCAAACAGATGCATGATTTCTCTGGATAATTCTGGATCGAGATTCCCGGTTGGCTCGTCCGCTAATAGCACTGGGGGGCGATTAACCACTGCTCTGGCGATACCAACACGCTGTTGTTCACCACCTGACAAGGCAATTGGTAAACTGCGCTCTTTACCGAGTAAACCAACTTTATCCAAAGCCGCCCGTACCCGGCGGCCAATTTCACGATGATTTTCGCCGGCAATAATCAATGGTAGGGCAACATTATCAAACACCGTTCGATCATGCAGCAGATTATGATCTTGAAAGACCAAACCTATTTTGCGGCGGTAATAGGGTATTTTCCATTTTGGCAGCCGATTCAGATTTTGATTATTGACGATGACCTGACCATGAGAACTGCGCTCAATCAATGCAATCAGTTTTAATAAGGTACTTTTACCTGCACCTGAATGACCGGTTAAAAAAGCCATTTCACCCGACAATAACTCAAAACTTAAGCCTGAGAGTGCTTCATGTTGGCTTTCGTAACGTTTATAAACCTGTTCAAAACGAATCATGGTGTGGTTTCACGGCCGAGTAGGGCATCAACAAAATCTTCTGCATCGAAAGTTCTTAAATCATCAATGCTTTCACCCACACCAATATAACGAATGGGCAAGCCGATTTTTTTGGCTATCGCAAAAATGATTCCGCCTTTAGCGGTTCCGTCCAGTTTAGTCAGGGTAATGCCAGTTAAACCTATGGCCTGATGAAATTGTTCAGCTTGAGACAAAGCATTTTGTCCAGTACCGGCATCTAAAACCAGCATTATCTCATGCGGTGCATTTGCATCCAGTTTGGCCATCACTCTTTTTACTTTTTTGAGTTCTTCCATCAAATTGGATTGCGTATGCAAACGCCCTGCGGTATCCGCAATAAGAATATCCATTTGTCGAGCTTTGGCGGCTTGTAACGCATCAAAAATAACGGATGCTGAATCGGCGCCGTTTTGTTGCGCAATCACTGGGATCTGATTACGTTCTCCCCAAACCTGCAACTGCTCAACAGCTGCGGCACGAAAAGTATCGCCAGCAGCCAACATGACTTTTTTGCCTTGCAATTGAAATTGCTTGGCTAATTTACCAATAGTAGTGGTTTTGCCAACCCCATTAATGCCCACCATTAAGATCACAAAAGGCCAGGCGATGATTGAATCTGTAGTGGCTTGGATACTGGTTTAAGGATCTCCACCATATCGGCATGCATGGCAGCAAATAGTGCTTGTGGATCATTCAGCTGCTTGCGGGCGACGCGTTGGGTTAAATCATTAATGATGGTTTGAGTGGCTTCGATACCCAAATCTGCACTGAGTAATTGAGTTTCCAATTCTTCCAGCAGATCATCGTCAATGGTTTTCCTGCCCAGTACTAAATCAGCAAAACCTTCGGTCAGTTTTGAGCTGCTGCGACTCAGTCCCTGTTTAAGGCGACCAAAAAAACTGGGTTTATCTGAAATATCGGCAACTTGAGTATCTGCGGTAATTTCCGCATCATGTGCGGCTGACTGCTGCTCAGTGAGGTTTGCTTGCTCGCTGTTGTTTTCGCTGGGTTTGGCTTTTTTTCTGAGGAAACTAAACATATTCTCGGTTTGTCGTTAGTGTTCGATTAATAATCTTATCATGTCATCAATTGTGAGATGCAGATGCACAACTTAAAAAAACTTATTTGGGCACTGCTGATAGTGCCTGTTATTGGCTTTGCACAAGTCAGTGAATATCAGCTGGAAAATGGACTCAAATTGTTGGTTAAACCGGATAACAGAGCGCCGGTAGTGGTTTCTCAGGTCTGGTACAAAGTTGGTTCAAGTTACGAACACAATGGAATTACCGGTATTTCTCATATTCTTGAACACATGATGTTCAAAGGCACCGAGAACCTGGGCCCGAACGAATTTTCACAAATTATTGCTGAAAATGGTGGCTCGCAAAATGCCTTCACCGGTCGTGACTATACGGCCTATTTCCAGACCTTAGAAAAAGAGCGATTGGAAATCAGTTTTCGGCTTGAAGCAGAAAGAATGCGCAAACTGATCATTGATGATGCTGAGTTGTTAAAGGAACGTGAAGTAGTTGCCGAAGAGCGTCGCATGCGTACCGACGATAATCCACGATCTTTATTACGTGAAGCCATGAATGCGATGGCCTTTATGAACAGTCCTTATCATCACCCGGTTATTGGCTGGATGAATGATATTAATCATTACGATCCAGAGGATCTGCGTGAATGGTATCAAATGTGGTATGCACCCAATAACGCTACGGTTGTGGTGGTTGGTGATGTTGAGCCGGACGAAGTTTACCAATTAGCACAGAAATATTTTGGTCCATTGGCTCCTGAGCAGCTTGCGACCGTTAAACCACAGGTTGAAGTACCTCAACGCGGTCTACGCACGCTACAACTTAAAGCTCCTGCCGAACTTCCCTATTTGATGATGGGCTGGAAAGTACCGGTTGTCACCACGGCGGTGGAGGAATGGGAGCCCTATGCGTTAGATGTCCTGGCAGGAATTCTGGATGGTGGTGCAAGTAGCCGTTTCTCACGTGAACTGGTTCGCGGTCAACAAGTTGCAGCAGGTGTCAGTGCCTATAACAGTGCGTTTTCCCGTTTGGACGATATCTTCACTATTGCAGCCACACCTGCTCAAGGAAAAACTATCGAAGATGTTAAACAAGCTGTTTTTGCACAACTTGATAAAGTTAAAACGGAGCCGGTCACCGAGGCCGAATTACAACGGGTTAAAACACAGGTCATCGCCAGCTCTGTTTACCAGCTTGACAGCGTGTTTTATCAAGCCATGCAATTAGGCATGCTCGAAACGGTAGGATTGGATTGGCGTTTGGTTGACAGCTATCCCGATAAAATCAGTGCGATCACAGCCGAGCAAGTCCAGCAAGTCGCGGAAAAATATTTTATTGAAGACGGTCTGACCATTGCAGAATTGATTCCAGTGGCTACAGACAATGCACCACCACGTCCTACTTCGGGAGATCCACATGCTCGTTAAGTTTATTGCCTCAATAGCGGGGCTTTTATTAGCTACTTCAGCGGTTGCCAGCCCACAAATAGAAAATTGGCAAACGGCTAATGGCACACAAGTCTATTTTGTTGAAGCGAAACAACTGCCTATGCTGGATATTCGGTTGGTATTTGATGCCGGTGCTGCACGCGATCCAAAAGGTGGTGTGGCGTTGTTAACGAGTTCTATGCTCAATCAGGGCACCAAAAATAAAGATACTGATGCAATCGCTACTGCTTTTGATGATGTTGGTGCCGAATTCAAATCTGAATCAGAGCGGGACATGGCGGTATTCAGTTTGCGTACGTTATCCAAAGCGGATGCTTTACAACCTGCAATTGACACGTTTGTGGAAGTGATTAGCCAACCAAGCTTTCCTGAAGATTCGTTTGCCCGTCTAATCAATCAGATGAAAACCAGCTTGCAAGGTGAAAGACAGTCCCCTTCAGCAATGGCCGACCGAGCTTTTTATCAGCAGTTATTTGCCAATCACCCTTACGCGGCGATGCCAATTGGCACGGAAACCTCGGTAAATGAAATAACCATTGCCGACCTGGAGCAGTTTTATAAACAATATTATGTCGCCAGCAATGCGGTATTGGTAATTGTTGGAGATACTGATAAAAATCAGGCAAAAGCGTTAGCGGAAACCATTTCTGCAAGTCTGCCTGCTGGGACAAAAGCAGCCGCTCTGCCTAAAGTCGCTCCTCTGGAAACTGCACAAGAAGTTCGTCTACCTTATCCTTCCAGTCAAACCACGATTTTGATGGGGCAACCTGGATTAACTCGTGATGATGCGGATTTCTTCCCGTTATATGTGGGGAATCACATTCTGGGTGGTGGTGGCTTAGTGTCTATTATCAGTGACGAAATTCGTGAAAAGCGTGGTTTATCCTACAGCGCCTACAGTTTCTTCCGGCCGATGCGTGAGGCTGGGCCTTATCAGTTTGGTTTGCAAACTCGCAATGATCAGGCTGAACTGGCGCTGGAAGTTTTGCAACAGACATTAGTGGATTTTGTTGAACAAGGCCCAACTGCAGAGCAACTTATTGCTGCACAAAAAAATATCACCGGTGGCTTTGCTTTGCGTTTAGATAGCAACAGTAAAATTGCCGATTATCTGGCAATGATAGGTTTTTATAATTTGCCGCTTAATCATTTAGATACTTTTAATGAAAGAGTTGATGCGGTCACTATTGAACAAATAAAAGCAGCATATAAAAAACGTGTTCATCCGCAAAAAATGGTCACAATTCTGGTGGGTGGCGAAGCTGAATAAATCAACTCGTCAGTCGGTACGCATTATTGGTGGTCAATGGCGGGGAAGACGCTTGTCTTTCCCCGATGTTGAGGGATTAAGGCCCACCCCGGATCGTATTCGCGAAACTGTGTTTAATTGGTTACAACCGCATTTGTATGAGGCGGTTTGTCTTGATTTATTTAGCGGAAGTGGCGCATTAGGTTTTGAAGCGGCTTCAAGAGGTGCTGAACACGTCGATATGATTGAATTGGATCTGCAAGCTTATAAACAATTGCAGACTAATAAAACAATGTTAGCTGCCGAGCAATGTGCGTTATTCAGACAACCTGCCCAGCAATTTCTAAATACTTCCACCACTCCATACGATATTGTGTTTCTGGATCCCCCATTTCAAGCAAATTTATGGTCCGAAATGGCAAATTTATTAACAGAAAGAAAGCTATTACATAAAGATAGTTTTGTGTATCTGGAATCTAATAAATATCAAAATGTGGAACAGCTTCCCGAAAATTGGCATTTAATTAAAGATAAACAAGCGGGTGATGTAAGATATTGTTTATTTGCAATGCAATAAGGTTTTGGCATGTCAATTACCGCCATTTATCCCGGAACATTTGATCCCATTACCCATGGGCATACTGATCTGGTTCAACGAGCCAGTCGTTTATTTGAAAAAGTCATTGTTGCGGTTGCTGCAGATACCGGTAAAAAACCAGTATTTTCCATTGAACAGCGACTGGCGTTAGCCAAACAAACCTTAAGTGATTTGCCGAATGTAGAAATCACCAGTTTCGATGGTTTGTTAGTTGATTATGCAATGCAGCGAAATGCCTCGGTGATAATACGTGGTTTACGTGCGGTTTCAGATTTTGAATATGAAGTGCAACTCGCCGCAATTAATCGTCGATTGCAGTGGAAAGTTGAAACATTATTCTTAGCACCTGCTGAACAATTTACCTTTATTTCTTCCAGTCTGGTCAGACAAATAGCTGCTTTAGGCGGTGATGTTTCTCAATTTGTCGCGCCGTGTGTTCAAGAAGCATTAAAACTGCAACTGGCAGTGAAGAAATAGTCGCGCTAGAATTCCCGGTTTTATGGCCGTTTAATAGAGAATTACCGGAGTTAAATATGTCTCTGTTTATTACTGATGAATGCATTAACTGTGATGTATGTGAACCGGAATGCCCTAATGGAGCCATTTCGCAAGGCGAGGAGATTTATGAAATTGATCCTGCCTTATGTACAGAATGTGTTGGGCATTTTGATACGCCACAATGTGTTGAAGTTTGTCCAGTTGATTGCATTCCAAAAGATCCTGATAACGTTGAAGACCATGATCAGCTTTATGCAAAATATAAAGTACTTATGTCTGCAGGGAATTAAAAAGTTTTCAAATAGACAAACTTACTAATATTGTTATTATTCCGTTTTTATATGTTTTAAATAAAGGTAATGTGATGAGTACTTTATCTGCTTTGCAACTTGAAAAACTTTCAGAACAAGAATTACAAAAACTGATAAGTCAGTCAAAAAAACAAATTAAAAAATTGAAAACCAAAAAAGTCACTGAATTAAACAGCAAAGACAATGATGTTGTCGCGGTAGCGGATGCTGTAAGAGCCTTGGCAAAAGATAAAAAAGTAACTCCGGCAGAAGCCTTAACAGCCGTTGCTAAAAATATGCGAGTCGGTTTATCTGGTGCACGCAAACCTCGTGCGGAAAGTGCCGATAAATATCGCCATCCTCAAGATCCGCAAAAAACCTGGAAAGGCTTTGGTAAACGTCCTTTGTGGTTGGTTGAAGAACTCAACCAAGGTCGCAAACTTGAAGAGTTCAGAATTAAGTAGAGCTATATCAAGCAGTGGTTTTGCCGCACTGCTTTTTCGTTTGACAGGTTACAGAAATCATTTCGCTGATTGTGGTTCACACATTCGGTGCTTTCGGCATTTCTGTCGCTAAGGTATCCTTTCCAGCTTTCCCGCATCATATTCACAAAGAGAAACCATGCAAGCTGATTATCGCCCAGATGTGATCGAAACCGCCGCCCAAGCCTGGTGGCAACAACATCAAACTTTCCGTGCTACTGAAGACACGAGCAAAGAAAAATTCTATTGCCTGTCGATGTTCCCTTATCCAAGCGGTCAGCTGCATATGGGCCATGTACGCAATTACACGATTGGCGATGTTATCTCTCGTTATCAGCGCATGCTGGGCAAAAATGTATTGCAACCTATGGGCTGGGATGCTTTTGGCTTACCGGCCGAGAATGCCGCATTAAAACATCAGGTGCCGCCAGCTGAGTGGACTTATAAAAATATCGATTATATGCGCGCTCAGTTGCAACGAATGGGTCTGGCTTATGATTGGGATCGTGAAATAGCCACCTGTAAACCCGATTATTACCGTTGGGAACAATGGCTGTTTGTACGTTTATTCAAGAAAGGTCTGGTCTATAACAAAACAGCGGCGGTGAACTGGGATCCGGTTGATCAAACGGTATTGGCGAATGAACAGGTAATTGATGGTCGTGGCTGGCGTTCGGGTGCTTTGGTTGAGCGGCGTGAAATACCTCAGTGGTTTATGAAAATTACCGATTACGCAGAAGATCTGCGTAATGATTTGCAACAACTCTCCGGCTGGCCTGAACAAGTTAAAACCATGCAGGCGAATTGGATTGGTCGCTCTGAAGGGGTGCAAATCACTTTTTCCGTAGCTGACAGTGAAGAAGATATTGCGGTTTATACCACGCGACCGGACACCCTGATGGGAGTCAGTTATGTCGCAATAGCTGCCGAACATCCAATTGCGTTGCGCATGGCTGAATCGAATGCTCAGTTGCAGCAATTTATTGAAGAGTGCAAGAAAACTGACACCACCGAAGCAGCACTGGAAACCGCTGAGAAAAAAGGTATGGCTACCGGGGTGTCGGTATTTCATCCAATCAGTGGTGAACGTATTCCGGTTTGGGTCGCCAACTTTGTGTTGATGGGGTATGGCACTGGTGCGGTGATGTCAGTTCCGGCACATGATCAGCGTGATTTCGAATTTGCTCAAAAATACCATTTACCGATCCGTCAGGTTATTGCGGCATTAGATGATACGGAAATCAATCTGCAACAAGCGGCTTTCACCGAAAAAGGCCGATTGATTAACTCGTCGCAATTTACCGGCCTTACTTCAGCAGAAGCCTTTGATGCAATCGCCGATGAACTGAGCAAACAAAACAAAGGCGAACGTCAAGTTAATTATCGGTTACGTGATTGGGGAGTATCCCGTCAACGTTACTGGGGTACCCCAATCCCGATTATCTATTGTGATAGTTGTGGCGCAGTACCCGTGCCTGAAGCGGATTTGCCGGTGTTCTTACCAGAAGATGTCGTAGTTGACGGTTCAGGCTCACCCATTAAATCGATGCCGGAATTTTATCAATGTGCTTGCCCTGAATGTGGCAAACCCGCGCGACGGGAAACCGATACCTTTGATACTTTCTTTGAATCTTCCTGGTATTACGCACGGTTTACCAGCGCAGATAATCAAGAGGCGATGCTGGACGAGCGGGCGGATTACTGGCTACCGGTTGATCAATATATCGGTGGTATTGAACATGCGGTATTGCATTTACTGTATGCCCGGTTCTTCCATAAGTTATTGCGTGATGAAGGGCTGGTTACAGGCGATGAGCCATTCAAGAATCTGTTGACTCAAGGTATGGTGCTTAAAGATGGCGCCAAGATGTCGAAATCAAAAGGCAACACTGTCGATCCGCAGGCTTTAATCGATGAATACGGTGCTGATACAGCGCGTTTATTTATGATGTTTGCTGCACCGCCTGAAATGTCACTGGAATGGTCAGACAATGCGGTGGAAGGCGCTAATCGTTTCTTAAAACGTTTATGGCGCAGTGTGCATGAGCATACTGAGGTTGGCGTAGTCGAAAGCAAAACGTTAACCGACTTGTCAGAAGCTGCGACAGATCTGCGTCGTCTGGCACATCAAACCCTGACCAAAGTAGCAGATGATTTGGGACGCCGTCATACCTTTAACACAGCCATTGCAGCGGTGATGGAATTGATGAATGCCCTGACCAAGTTTACCGAGCAAAGTGATCAGGCGCGCGCTGTCCGTCAGGAAGTATTGGAATTAGTGGTATTGATGTTGGCGCCCATCACGCCGCATATCTGTCATGTTTTATGGACACAGCTTGGACATAGCAATGCGGTAATTGATGCTGCTTGGCCCGAGGTTGATTCTGCAGCTTTAAAGCAGGATAAAGTCGAGCTGATGATTCAGGTCAATGGTAAGCTACGCTCAAAATTGATGGTCGATGTAAATGCCCAGCAAGCGGATATTGAGCCACTGGCTCTCGCGGATGACACGGTTCAACGTTATATTGATGGCAAAGCGATTCGAAAAGTCATTCTGGTGCCTGGCAGGCTGATCAATATCGTTGTCGGCTGATAAACAAAGGAAACATTGATGTTGAAAAAACTGATTATTGCTGGTGTATGCATGCTGATTGCGCATGCGGTTTTCAGTTACGGGGTGCAGCCGACCTGCCAGCAAGTATTCAAACCATGCATATTCAAGGTATCAGCATGCGTGATGGTTTGGGGCTGGAACTCAAACGTACCTTACGACGTAACGGTATCAATGTGATTGATGATTACAGTGAAGGCGCAGCCGTGCTGAGCTTTCTGCGGAATCGCTATGAGCGACGCGTATTATCTGTTGGTGGCAATGCCAAGGTCAGTGAGTACGAATTGATTTTAGAAGTAACATTTCAGCTAACCGATAACCAGCAAAATAAAGTCATCGATAATGAAAGCTTTGAAGCGAGACGTGATTATCAGTTTGATCAGGAGCAGGTATTAGGTCGAGATGGTGAAGAACGTCTATTACGCGATGAAATGGATAAACAAGTCAGTCAGGCAATACTTCGTCGTCTATCCGCTTTGGATTGAAAACTGATGCGGGTAAAGGCAGAACAGCTAAGCTCACAAATACAACATAAATTTCCTGTCATCAGTGTAGTTTTTGGTGACGAGGCTTTGCTGGTGGAAGAGACTGCTGATCAGATACGTCAGCAAGCAAAAAAACACGGTATAAGCGAAAGGCAGGTTTGGCATGCTGACGCAAAGTTTGATTGGTCGAAGCTCAGATTTGCAGAAGATAGTTTGTCTTTGTTCGCTTCACAAAAGCTGATCGAAATCAGGTTGCCTTCAGGAGCACCCGGTAAAGAAGGGGGAGAGTTTCTGCGGCAATTTGCCGAACAACCCGCCATTGATACGTATCTGTTATTAATCACAGGCAAGTTGACAGCCCAACAGCAAAAAGCCAAATGGTTCACTGCACTGGAAAATGCCGGTATCAGCGTACCCGTTTGGCCAGTAAGTTTAGAAATGTTACCGCGCTGGATTCAGCAACGTATGCGTCAAAAAGGTTTGCAGACCAGTACTTCGGTTGCCAGCATGTTGGCTGAAAGGACCGAAGGCAATTTGTTTGCTGCTGCCCAGGAAATAGATAAGCTGGTTCTACTGAGCACTGATGGGCAGGTAGACGAGCAATTGTTGGTAGAGAGTGTTGCAGATAGTGCACGGTTTGAAGCATTTTCATTGATGGATGTTGTCTATGCTGGTCAAGCCGCAAAAATTCCACGTATGTTAAGAATGTTGCAGGCAGAAGGCAACGATGTATTAGCAGTGTTTTCGGCGGTATCCTGGTCATTACATCGAATGATTGATATGGCAGCCCAAATTGAAAACGGGGCGCAACCTGCCCAAGTTTTTGCCAGCCAGAAACCGCCGGTATGGGACAAGGCTAGACCTCTTATTCAATCGGGATTACGGCGGCATGCTGCCGCAAAATGGCGAACTTTTTTACCGCAAATGGCAGCAATTGATCGAGCAGCAAAAGGCGGTGGTAGTGACAATGCCTGGCGTATGCTGACAACCTTATGTTTACAGGTCGCTGGTGTATCAATGAATTTGCAGCAAACATGAAAGCAGAGATATTAGCAGAGGAGAGTGCTGTGGAAGTTGCAGCCTATATGCAGAAACTGGGTCAACAGGCTTGTGAAGCCAGCCGAGTGTTGGCTCGTGCCACTACCAACAGTAAAAATACTGCGTTGTTGGCTATTGCCAAAGCAATTCGTAGTCAGGCTGAGGTATTAAAAGCGGCCAATCAGCAGGATGTCATGGCCGGAAAAACCAAAGGTCTGGATTCTGCCATGTTGGATCGGTTGACATTGACCGATGCTCGTATTGAATCCATGGCTGAAGGGCTTGAACAAGTTGCGGCATTAGCCGATCCGATTGGTGAAATCAGTGATATGCGTTATCGGCCTTCTGGTATTCAGCTCGGTCAGATGCGTGTACCTCTTGGCGTTATCGGCATTATTTACGAGTCTCGGCCAAATGTGACTGCCGATGCTGCGGGTTTATGCCTGAAATCCGGTAATGCGACTATCTTGCGTGGTGGCAGTGAAGCAATACATTCCAATCAAGCGATTGCGGCTTGTATTCATCAAGGCTTACAACAAGCTGGCTTGCCAATCAACGCGGTGCAAGTGGTAGAAACCATTGACCGTGAGGCTGTAGCTCAATTGATTACCATGCCCGAGTATGTCGATGTGATTGTGCCACGCGGCGGTAAAAGTCTGATTGAACGAATCAGTAAAGATGCGCGTGTTCCAGTTATCAAACATCTCGATGGTATCTGTCATGTGTATGTGGATGTTGAAGCGGATTTGGCTATGGCCGAAGAGATTGCCTTTAACGCCAAATGCCATCGTTATGGTGTCTGTAATGCGATGGAAACGTTATTAGTGCATGCCGATATCGCCAAACAATTTTTACCAATAATGGCCGAACGATTTATCAAACAAGGCGTGGAATTGCGTGGCTGTGATAAAACCTTGCGCATTTTGCCTGATATCAACACGGCAACTGAGGAAGACTGGGATACGGAATATCTGGCAGCTATCCTGTCTATTAGAGTTGTAGAGAATGTGGACGCGGCAATGCTGCATATTCACAAGCATAGTTCGGCGCATACCGAAACCATTGTGACGCAAAACTACGATACCGCCAGACGCTTCTTGCAGGAAGTCGATTCCAGCTCAGTATTGGTTAATGCGTCAACACGGTTTGCTGATGGTTTTGAGTATGGTTTAGGGGCTGAAATCGGTATTTCCACCGATAAATTGCATGCGCGTGGTCCGGTGGGGTTAAATGGTCTGACATCACAAAAATGGATAGTGTTTGGTAGTGGTCAAATCAGAAAATAATTACGACGCCATCGGTATCTTGGGCGGCACGTTTGATCCGGTACATTTCGGACATTTGCGCTCGGCTTTAGAAGTTTGTTTGCAACTTAATCTGGATCATGTGCGACTGATTCCTTGCGCAGAGCCGCCGCATCGACAAGCGACGATGGCCAGTGCTGAGGTGAGACGTTTAATGCTGGAACTGGCGGTTAAATCAGTTCCTCAATTAATCGTTGATGATCGAGAGCTGCAACGTGATGGCCCATCTTTCACAGTAGATACCTTACTGAGCTTGCGTCAGGAGTTTAAAGATAATCCGTTATTTCTCATATTAGGCACAGATGCATTTCGCGGCTTAGCCACATGGTCTCGTTGGCAGCAGATTTTGTCTTTAGCACATATCGTGGTCGTGCAACGCCCGGATGAAACTCTTGATCTGCAGGAAGATCTGCAAAACTGGTATCAGCAGAATCTGGCTCAAACTACAGATCGGTATCTTGCCGCTGGCAAAATTTGGCCACTTACCGTGACCTCATTAGCCATTTCTGCAACGCAGATTCGTCAGGATTTACTGGCAGCAAACCCCGTCAACTTTCTCTTGCCAGAATCAGTTATTGCCGTGATTGAACAGTTAGGATTGTACCGATCCAATGCCAGCGATAACTGATGGATCAGGTTTTTTTTGTTTTATCCAAATTGGCTTGGTCAGTGCTTAGTCCAGTGATGTTTTGGAATCTGTTGCTGCTGGCCGGCACGTTATTTTTATTGTTAGGTTATCGAAAAGCGGCTTTACGATTTCTGTTTCCAGCAAGTTTGTTCAGTATCAGCCTGATGTTTTTTCCGCTCGGGGATTGGCTGATTTATCCATTGGAATCGCGTATCAGTCAACCTCAACAACTGCCAGAGACTATTGATGGCATTATTGTTTTGGGGGGCGGTGAAGACGTAAAAGGCACCATCAGTTGGCAACAGCCTCAGGTCGGTCAAGCCAGTGATCGATATTTTGGCGCGGCAGCTTTGGCCAAGCGCTATCCTGAAACACCGATAATTTTTACCGGGGGCCATAATTTATTACGTTTTGACGCCGGTACAACACCTGCTGACCTCAGTCATCAATTACTAACGATGGTCGGGATTGATCAACAGCGGCTTATTATTGAATCGAAATCACGTAATACCTACGAAAATTTCCAGCGGTTAAAAACGGTATTACCTAAACGCAATGGCCAGTATTTATTGATAACCTCGGCTTATCACATGCCGCGTTCAATCGGGATAGCTCAAAAACAGGGTATTAACGTGCTGCCATATCCTGTGGATTATCGCAGTCAGTCAGCGAATTTGCGGCGGCTGGATTTTGCTGTTTTTGAACAATTGGAAAAGCTTGAGCCGGCTTGGCGAGAGTGGGTGGGACTGACTGCTTATTTTATTACCGGAAAAACCAGCCAATGGTTTCCTCGGCAGACTGGTAACGTGATTGAAACATCCACAGACGCTCAGGTCGACTTACGTTAAACTAAACCACAATTTATATTTATTGGAGTGCCCATGAAGGCAGAACAACTGAAATTACTAGTCATAGATGCACTTGAAGACATTAAAGCAGAAGACATTACAGTGTTAGATGTAACCGGAATGACCGATGTCACCGATGTGATGATTATCGCTACAGGTAAGTCCACCAGACAAGTTAAAGCATTGGCCAATGAAGTATCTTCACAGGCGAAAGCTGCTGGCGTACAACCGTTGGGCATGGAAGGTGAAGACGTAGGTGAATGGGCATTAGTTGATTTGGGTGATGTTATTGCGCATATCATGACGCCGCAAACCAGAGCAATCTACAATCTTGAAAAATTATGGTCTGTCGCTGAGGTCACGCAAAGTGCTTCGGCCGAGCGTGAATGAAACTGAATTTGCTCGCTGTTGGGCAGAAAATGCCGCAGTGGGTTACCGAAGGTTATAACGAATATGCCAAGCGAATGCCGCGCGAATGTCAGTTGTTGCTGAATGAGATAGCGCCGGCCAAACGTGGTAAATCTGGAAGTACAAGTCAATGGATGCAGGAAGAAGGCAAACGGATTATGACAGCCTTACCTGAAAATGATTATGTGGTGGCGCTGGAAGTTGGTGGGCGTAACTGGTCAACTGAGCAATTAGCAGAGCAATTAAAAAACTGGCAGGCCTCTGGTCGTGATGTCAGTTTGTTAGTTGGCGGCCCTGATGGGTTATCCCGTGAGTGTCAACAACGTGCAGATCAACAGTGGTCATTATCTAATTTGACACTGCCGCATCCCTTAGTACGTATTGTGGTTGCCGAGCAGCTCTATCGCGCCTGGACGGTTCTGCAAAATCATCCTTATCATCGCGCATGAACTTTCCAAAGGTTTATCTGGCTTCAGCCTCCCCACGGCGTAAAGAACTCCTGACCCAAATCGGAGTCAATTTTTCAATATTAAGTATCGCGGTGGATGAGTCGGTTAAGTCTGGTGAAAACCCTTCGGATTACGTTGAGCGTATTGCGCTGGCAAAAGCTCGGGCCGGATGGGATATATTGCAAACGGATTTTCGACCGGTTATTGGTGCAGACACAGCCGTAGTACTGCCCACTCAGCAAATTCTTGGCAAACCGGAAAGTCTGGATCAAGCCAGAGATTTCTTAGGGCAATTGTCAGGTATTCAACATCAAGTATTAAGCGCAGTGGCGATTGTCTGGCAACAGCAATATTGGCTAAGCTTGCAAATCAGTGATGTGCGATTCAAAACACTGACAAACACAGAAATCGACTGGTATCTGGCGACGGGGGAAGGTAAAGACAAGGCCGGAGGATATGCTGTACAAGGCTTAGCGGCGATGTTTATTGAAAATATCAGCGGTAGCTATTCCGGTGTGATGGGGTTGCCATTATTTGAAACTCGTCAGCTTTTACAACAGGTAACTAATCTCAATGAGCAGTGAAATTCTGATTAATGTGACACCAAGTGAAACTCGCGCCGTAGTGGTGGAAAACGGGGTGTTGCAGGAGGTTTTCATTGAGCGCAGTGAACATCGCGGTTTGGTTGGTAACATTTATAAAGGCAAAGTCTGCCGTGTTTTACCAGGCATGCAAGCCGCCTTTGTCGAAATTGGATTATCCCGCGCCGCATTTTTACATGCTTCAGATATTTCGATTCCCAAAGGCCAGTCTGGTGATTTAAAAGAAGCGCCACGAATTACTCCGCCGATTACCAGTTTGTTGCGTGAAGGCGATGAGTTGCTAGTGCAGGTCATCAAAGATCCAATGGGCAGTAAAGGCGCACGCCTGACTACTCAGCTATCCGCATCTTCACGATATTTGGTGTACATGCCAGAAGCTGAGGGCATCGGTATCTCTCTGAAAATTGAAGGCGAAGAAGAGCGTGAGCGGCTGAAAAATTGTTTATCAGAACTGCTCGGTGAGCAACAAGGTGGCTATATTTTACGAACTGCTGCCGAAGGTGTCACAGATGCTGAGTTACAAGCTGATCTGGAGTTTTTACATCGTCTGTGGGAAAAGTTACGCCAACGTGTCACCTCAACACAATGTGGCGAAGCCTTATATCAGGACTTACCGTTAACTTTACGTGCCTTACGCGATTTGTTTTCGCCAGAAATTGAACGTATTCGCATTGATGCTGCTGAAACATTCAAAGAAGCTCAGCAGTTCGCTGAAGGTTTTATGCCGGAATGTGCCGCTAGATTGGAACATTATCGTGGTGACCGACCTCTGTTCGATTTATTCGGCGTAGAGGACGAAATCCAAAAAGCCTTGGATCGCAAAGTCCCGCTAAAATCTGGTGGTTATGTCATTTTTGATCAAACCGAAGCGATGACCACCGTCGATGTGAATACCGGCGGATTTGTCGGTCACAAAAATCTCGAAGAAACTATTTTCAAAACCAATCTGGAAGCCGCACAGGCAATTGCCCGACAGCTACGAGTACGTAATCTGGGTGGCATTATCATTATTGATTTCATTGATATGGAAGAAGTTAGTCATCGCGAGCAAGTGTTACGCACCTTCGAAAAAGCCATGCAGATGGATCGGGCCAAACACAATATCTGCGCGGTTTCTGAATTAGGTTTGGTGGAAATGACCCGTAAACGTACCCGCGAGAGTCTGGGGCATATTTTATGCGAACCTTGCCCATGTTGTGATGGACGGGGCTACACCAAAAATGTTGAAACTGTCTGCTATGAAATCTTTCGAGAAATTTTGCGTGAATCCCGCCAATATGAATCCAAGCAGTTTCTGGTGCTGGCCTCTCAGGACGTGATTGATCGACTCAATGATGAAGATTCCACCAAAGTGGCGGAGTTGGAGCAATTTATTGGTAAACCGATTCTGTTTCAATGTGAGCCGCAATATGGCCGTGAACAATTTAATGTGGTGTTGATGTAGCCGTGGCACTACTGCATCGCAGTCTGCAAATCGTTGGCAGACAAGTGACCAACATTACGGCCTTGCTCGTGGTGGTACTGCTGGTATGTTTTGGATTGGCGTACTGGCTATCCAGCGCAATTGCTGAACGTAAAGATGAAATTGCAGCCTGGGCAACCGAGAAAACGGGTTATCCAATTCAAATCGGCGAAGCCGGCCTCTACTGGTTTGATTTATTTCCAAAATTGATGGTGACCGATATTGCGGTGATGCAGGCTGAGCCGAATGTCGAGGAGTTGTTCACTGCCAAAGAACTTTATATTGGTCTGGATTTGATCGCGAGTTTGCAGCAACGGCAACTGGTCGTTGATTCAGCGCGTTTATCCGGTCTTAAACTGGGTATTCAACGTAGCCCCGACGG
Organism: Methylophaga sp. SB9B; assembly: GCF_004832235.1. Classification (NCBI taxonomy): domain Bacteria; kingdom Pseudomonadati; phylum Pseudomonadota; class Gammaproteobacteria; order Thiotrichales; family Piscirickettsiaceae; genus Methylophaga; species Methylophaga sp. SB9B. The sequence goes on along the minus strand of NZ_SSXS01000001.1, from coordinate 135,344 downwards.
GACTATCAGTTTGATTGGCCTGCAAGGTAAAACAGCCAACGAGAATTTGGTTGATTCTGAGATTGCTTGGCTTGAACAACTAAAGTCTTGGCGCGATATTGAATTGCTGTCGGCTGAAATCCAATTTGAAGACTTGTTGCAGTCTCAATTCAGTGGTCTCTATCAAGTTAACCAGTTGGCCTTCATCCAGGCTAAAAAGTCCAAACTGATAGGCGATGTTCAGCTGCCGAATCATTTGGGGCAGCAACTTAGTTTTACAGTTGATGCTGTATTAACTGCTGATGGCGTAGCGAGTTGGCAGATTGATGAACTTGATGCCAGCCAATTGCAACTTGCGGCTCTGTTGCAGGATCAACAACTGGATGATGTTTCATTGTTGCGAGGTCGTGCTGATATCACGATAGACACTAGTTCAATAGTGAAAAAACAATGGCGAGGCCAAGTTCAGTTCAGTGATGTCAGTCTGGCAAATTTGAATAAACCGGACGTTGAACCTTTAAACATTGATGCCATGTCTGGACAATTTAATTGGCAAGGCGATGCTGCAGCATGGCAATTAAATGCCAATCCCATTCAGTTAACGATTGAAGGCGATAGTTGGCCGCAGTCAATGTTCAATCTGCAATTTTCAAGCGAACAAGGCTGGGAAGCTGAAAGCAGTTATTTGCGGCTTAGTGATGCAACTGCACTGGCACTACTTAGTCAGACCGCACCAGAATTTTTAACACAATATCAACCGGCAGGCGATATTCGAGAGCTACAGCTACAACTGAATAATCAAAATGAATTGTTATCGGTGAAAATGCTGGTAGATGAGTTTGCCAGTCAGCCTGTTGAAGATATTCCTGGGGTAACCGGGCTCAGTTTGCAAGTTGAATGGGAGCCAAGCTATGCAAAAGTGTTGGTTAACAGTCGAAACTTAACGATATTTGCTCCGAGCTGGTTACCAGAGGCCATTTACTTTGATGTAGCCGAAGCAAATATTGACTGGCAACAGGATGAAGATCATTGGCAATTCAAACTTTCAGAAATGAACATCTGGAATAACGATCTGAGCTTGCGTGGCAAAATCGGTATTGAACAACAAAGTGATAGCACATTGGCTGATATCGATATGCAAATGCTCGATGTGGCGGTCGCTAAATGGTTGACCTATGTGCCACGTTCTATTTTAGATCCTGCTTATCTTGCCTGGGCCGAAGATGCCTATACCAGTGGACAGATCGAAACTGGAACGCTTCGCTTAAAAGGTGACTTGTCTGAGTTTCCATTTAAAGATGACGATTCAGCAAATGAATTTGAGTTTGCCTTAAATGTGATGGATGTCGGCCTGAATTATGGTGAGGGGTGGCCAATGCTGGAGTCTATCAACGGGCAAGTGCTTAGTAGCGGTAATAATCTGAAAATTTTGCCGCGTTCGGGAAAGATTGCGGGTTTCAATTTTGTTGATGTTAAAGCCGATATCAATAATGTTTACCAAGGAAAACCGGTATTAGACTTAAAAGGCTTTTTATCGGGCAGCACTCTTGATGCACTCGGCTTTTTACAGGCCAGTCCTTTAAGTCCGCGTTATGGAGAGATCACTAATTGGGTAAAAGCTCAGGGCAATAGCAATATCGACTTAAAACTGAAAATTCCACTACTTGATCCTTATGCAACTGATGTTGAAGGATATGTCAGTTTTGAGAGCAGCCAGTTAAGTTTGGAAACCTTGCCGGGCATGCCTATTGAAGATGTTAAAGGAAAGTTGTTTTTCAATAATGATGGTGTCAATGCACAAGCCATTACTGCAACTGTTTTTTCTCGACCAGTGACAGTGGATGTTATTCCACAAGCAGAATCAACCCTGGTGACAGCAAAAGGTGAGGTAGATGTCCTGCAACTCGCTGAATTATGGCAAGGTGAAATGCCTGGCTTTGTTCGGGGCATTACACGTTATCAGGCAGATATTGAAATTCGTGAAAAATCGATGGGCGATTTTGAAACCGATATACAGGTCACTTCAGAATTAACCGGTTTAACCATTGATGCACCAGAACCGCTTGGAAAAACGGCAACAGAAAGTCGTCTACTTAACATACGATTAGACCAAGATCCTCAGCAGCGATCGCTTATCCACGTAAATTATGACGATACATTGCATGCTCTCTGGCTTGTACAGGATCCTGCAAGAGCAGAAATAACGATTGGCATAGCTGACCCGCAGTTACCGACTTCGGGCATTCGCTTAAGAGGACGTTTTAACGAATTATCCATATCGGATTGGACACAGTGGCAGCAACAATGGCTGGCAGATTTGCCTGCTACTGAAAATACCGATAACTGGCCTGCCGTAGAAATTGAATTAGCGGCTGATAGCCTGCAGTTTAATCAGTGGACGCTGAGCGATGTGCAGTCAAAAGCGTTTCAAAGAAATCAAATATGGCAGCTGGAAATCCAGTCCAGACAATTACGTGGTGATATTCGTTGGCCAATGGATGCCACATTATTACCCACCTTGCATTTTGATTTTGTAGACCTGCAATTACCGGCATCTACCAATGATAACGCTGGCCGTAAAAAATTCAGTTCAGACTTGTGGCCCAGTTTTCAGTTGAATATTGATAATTTGACTGTCGACGGCATGCAATTAGGAAGAGTGCAAGCTAAAGCACTTCAGCAAGGTAATCGCTGGGTATTGGAAAATGCCACTCTGCAGTCAGCCGTGTTACAGGCCAATTTGGACGGTGTTTGGCAAAAAAGTGAATCCGCAGATAACAGCCAATTAAATTTACAGCTCAGCAGTAATGATCTGGCTGGCTTGTTTATGGATTTAGGTTATCAACCCGCGGTTCAATCGAATCAAGTCAATGTGACGGGACAGTTCAGTTGGCCTGATGAGCCATTGAATCTGTCTTTGGCTGAGCTACAAGGTAAGCTGAATCTTCAAGTCAATAATGGTCAGTTGGTTGACGTAGAACCGGGAGCAGCCGGAAGAATATTTGGTTTGATGAGTTTTGCCGCCATACCTCGTCGTCTGGCTTTAGATTTCAGTGATTTTTTTGGTAAAGGTTTTGCGTTCCGGCAAATCAGTGGCGATTTTGATTTCGCTAATGGCCTGGCTGTCACCAATAACTTAACCATGCGCGGGGAAAGTGCCACTATTGATGTCTCCGGTCCCATTAATATTGTTGACCGAACCTATCATCAAACTGTTGTAGTGACACCGAAGGTGTCCTCAACCTTGCCACTTGCCGGCGCAGTTGCGGGCGGTCCGGTAGGGCTTGGTGTTGGTACCGCTATCTATCTGGTTGACCGAATAGCTGGTCGACTATTTGATCGGGATTTGGTCGATATGATCAGTTATCGCTATAGACTTACTGGCACTTGGGATGAGCCTGATCTGTCGCTGAATCGCCCAGAAACACCCTAAGTCTAGTCACCTTTCATTTCCAATGTAAGCGGCTATGAAAGATCAATAGGCCCTATGATCTGCTAAGATTGTCATTTTGCCGCGTAGTCCAAATACAATGACAAACTCTCTATTTGAACAATTGGAACAACACATCCTTATGCCTGCTGATCTGCAATCGCAGGATATTGAGCGGGCATTATCGAGTGCCATGCGTCCCGGTGTTGATTTTGCTGATTTGTATTTCCAGCGTTCGCGCGGGGAAAACTGGCTGATGGATGACGGCATCATTAAAGATGGTGGTTATCATCTTGAGCAAGGTGTAGGTGTGTTCGTGCCTGTAGTGGTGAGAAAACCGGATTTGCTTACTCGGATGATCTGAGTTTGAAATCACTGCTGGAAGCCACTCATGCAGCCAGTGCCGTGGTAAAACATGGACAGCAAAAACAGGTTGATGCTCGAAAAATGGTGAATGCAGCAGCCTTCTATCCAGAGCTTGATCCTATCTTAGGCATGGACACCCAAACAAAATTAAACCTGCTACGCGAAGCTGATGCTTATGCACGCGCCGCTGATCCGCGTGTCACACAAGTCACCGTAAGTCTGGCGGGCAGTCTTGAACATATCTTGATTGCTGCCAGCGATGGCACCTATGCCGCGGATATCCGACCATTAATCCGGATGAATGTCAGCGTGATTGTTGAGTCAAAAGGACGTCGGGAACGTGGCAGCGCGGGTGGTGGTCGTCGTCTGGATTATCAATATTTTGTGGATAATGATTTAGCAGTTGAGTTTGCTAAAGAGGCGGTTCGGCAGGCTTTGGTTAATCTTGATGCAGTTGATGCACCGGCTGGAACGATGCCGGTAGTGTTAGCCTCGGGCTGGCCCGGCGTGTTATTGCATGAAGCTGTCGGTCATGGCTTGGAAGGTGACTTTAATCGCCGGGCTACATCGGCTTTTTCCGGCAAAATTGGTGAACAAGTAGCGTCACCATTATGCACGGTGGTAGATGATGGCACATTGTCGGATAGACGCGGTTCGCTGACCATTGATGATGAAGGTACGCCAACCGAATTCACCACATTGATCGAAAATGGCCGATTGACTGGCTATATGCAGGACAAACTAAATGCCCGTTTAATGGGAATGCGTAGTACCGGTAATGGACGCCGGGAATCATATGCGCATCTGCCGATGCCTCGTATGACCAATACATACATGTTGGCCGGACAACACAAGGCCGAAGAGATAATTGCTTCGGTTGAAAAAGGCATTTATGCGGTGAATTTTGGCGGTGGGCAGGTCGACATTACCTCCGGCAAGTTTGTGTTTTCCAGCAGTGAAGCGTATCTGATTGAAAATGGCAAAGTGACTCGTCCGGTAAAAGGGGCGACGTTGATTGGCAATGGTCCGGAAGTAATGAATCGTATCAGCATGGTGGCCGATGATCTCGAGTTGGACTCAGGCATTGGTAATTGTGGAAAAGAGGGACAAAGCGTGCCCGTGGGCGTGGGCCAACCAACGCTGAAAATTGATGCATTAACTGTCGGGGGAACAGCTTAATGAGTTCATCGCACAAAGCTGTTGCATTGATCTCCGGTGGTCTGGATTCAATGCTGGCAGTGCGAGTGATGCAAGAGCAGGGCATTGAAGTTGAAGGCATCAATTTTTTTACCGGATTTTGCGTCGAAGGCCATACCCACGCGATTCGTAATCAGCATAAAGACAAACAGAAACGTAATAACGCGTTATGGGTTGCCGAACAGCTGGGCATAAAGTTACACATAATTGATGTCATTGAAGAATACAAAGATGTGTTGCTTAATCCCAAGCATGGCTATGGTAGCAATATGAATCCCTGTCTTGACTGTAAGATCTTTATGGTCAAAAAAGCAGTTGAATGGGTAAAACAAAACCATATGCGCGGGTTTGATTTCATTATCACCGGTGAAGTAATCGGTCAGAGGCCTAAATCCCAATTAAAACGGACTATGCCAATTGTGGCAGCGGAATCCGGTGCTGATGATCTGCTGTTACGTCCTTTATGCGCCAAGAATTTGCAGCCCACTAAGCCAGAGCGTGAAGGCTGGGTTGATCGGGATCAGCTTTTTGGTTTTCATGGTCGAAATCGTAAGCCGCAAATCGCATTGGCAAAACAATTTGGTTTCGATGATTTTGCTACTCCCGCCGGCGCTGTTGTTTTCTAACCGACGAAAGTTACTCCAGCAAGTTGGTAGATTTGTGGCAAGCCAGAAATAGCCGGGAATATGAACTGGATGACATTATGTTGTTGAAAGTTGGCCGACATATTCGACCGAAAGCAGATTTTAAAATGATCATCGCCCGTGATGCGGGTGAAAGTAAGTTTCTTGAAGGCTATCGCAAACAGTTTATCAGCCTGTATTCCACCAGCCATAATGGGCCTATGGCAATTATTGATGGCGATATTGAACAGCAGGATTTTCCACTGGCAGCATCCATTGTTGCGCGTTTTGGCCAAGGTCGACATGCTGATGAAGTTGAGGTGGAGATTACTGTTCCAGACAAACCACCCAAACATATTCAAACCCGGCCTATCAATGTAGGACATGTTCCACAGGAGTGGTACGTGTGAAGCAACTCGAATTAGATGCAAGAAGACTGTTATGTCCCTTGCCAGTAATCAAAACGCAGAATAAAGTAGCTGAATTATCTTCAGGAGATCTTCTAAAAGTAATTTGCACCGATCCTGGAGCATTAAGTGATATTCCGGCTTGGGCCAGAATCCATGGACATCAAATTGTGGAGTCCGTGGAAGAGGGGGATGAGATCACTATTACGGTCCGTGTTGGTGCGTAGCACCTTTTTTGTGCATAAGTAAAAGAGTTTGCACCATTTTGATGCAGTTGTTGTTGATGGTTGCACTCAAATGGTTGATTTTATAGGACAGATTAGTTGGCAAGGTTTGTGCTGTATTAGCGAGTGAGTTTTTTGCACCAAGGTGTGCAGTTTTTTCAATTTTGGAGATTATAAATGTCAGTCGAAAATGTGCTTCAGTTGATTAAGGACGAGGACGTTAAATTCCTTGATTTCCGTTTCACCGACACGCGTGGTAAAGAGCAGCACGTTTCTTACCCTGCCCATTCAATTGATGAAGATACTTTCTCAGAAGGTGTGATGTTTGATGGTTCATCTGTTGCAGGTTGGAAAGGTATCAACGAATCAGACATGATTCTGATGCCAGATGCTTCGACAGCCGTTTTGGATCCATTTATGGATGATACAACGTTGATCGTTCGTTGCGATATCGTTGAGCCAGCGACCATGCAAGGCTATGAGCGTGACCCACGTAGCGTTGCAAAACGTGCAGAAGCTTACCTTGCTTCTACCGGTTTGGCAGATACTGCTTACTTTGGTCCTGAACCAGAATTCTTCATTCTTGATGATGTTCGTTGGGGTAGTGATATCTCCGGTTCTTTCTACAAAATCGATTCAAATGAATCTTCATGGAACACCGAAAAAGTATTCCCTGATGGTAACAAAGGTCACCGCCCAAGCGTAAAAGGTGGCTATTTCCCAGTACCGCCTGTTGATTCACTCCAAGACATCCGTTCTGCCATGTGTTTGACCATGGAAGAAATGGGTCTGATTACTGAAGTTCACCATCACGAAGTGGCGACTGCGGGACAATGTGAAATCGGTACTAAATTCAACACCTTGGTTAAAAAAGCCGACGAAGTTCAGATCCTGAAATATGTCGTGCAAAACGTTGCACATGCTTATGGCAAAACAGCGACCTTTATGCCAAAGCCTTTAGTAGGTGATAACGGTAGCGGTATGCACGTTCACCAATCGTTGGCCAAAGACGGTGAAAACCTGTTTACTGGTAACAAGTACGGTGGTTTGTCTGAAACAGCCTTGTTCTACATTGGCGGTATCATCAAACATGCTAAAGCATTAAATGCATTCACTAACCCGGGTACAAACAGCTACAAACGTTTGGTCCCAGGCTTTGAAGCACCTGTTATGTTGGCTTATTCAGCACGTAACCGTAGTGCCTCTATCCGTATTCCTTTTGTCAGCAATCCAAAAGGCCGTCGTATCGAAGTACGTTTCCCTGACCCATCTGCGAACCCATATTTGGCGTTCAGTGCAATGATGATGGCGGGTCTGGATGGTATCAAAAACAAGATCCACCCTGGCGATGCAATGGATAAAGATTTATACGATTTGCCACCAGAAGAAGATGCAGCGATTCCAAAAGTTTGCCATGCGCTGGATCAAGCATTGGCGGAGCTGGACAAAGATCGTGCTTTCTTGACCGAAGGCGGCGTATTCACTGATGACATGATTGATGGCTATATCGCGTTGAAGATGGAAGAAGTTACTCGTCTGCGTATGGAAACTCATCCTGCCGAGTTTGATCTGTACTACAGCCTGTAAATTTTTGATTGCAGTCACAAAACGCTCCTTTATGGAGGCGTTTTTTTTGTTTGTCAGTTGCACAATTGAAAGCCCTAACCTATATTCCTATTCATGAAATTTATTATTTTTATGTTAGTGGGTTTGGGAACCGCGGTTGCCGGTGACATCTATCGATGGATTGATGAAAACGGCAACGAAGTCTATTCAGACCAGCCGACTGAAAATGCCGAAAAGATTGAACTGCGCCACTCAATGATATACACCCCTGTAGCAATACCTGGCAGCAATGACCTTACTACTGATGATACACAAACAGCAACGGAACAATCGGAAACAGACCAAACTGAACCCGCACCGAATTATCAGTTGATTATCGTTTCTCCTGAAGATGATGCTGGTATTCGGGTCAATAATGGCAATGTCGTAGTGAATCTGCAGGTTATCCCAGTATTGGTACCAGAACGTGGTGATAGGATTCAGCTTTATCTCGATGGTTTACCTGTGGGGCTGCCGATGCCTCAATTGAGTTTCTTACTGGAAAATCTTGATAGAGGAACACATCAACTCTCAGCTGTCGTATTAAATGCGTCTGGCGAAGTCCTGGCTCAAAGTGCACCAACAACTTTTCACTTGCAGCGGAGCAGCTTACTGCAACCAGGCCGCGAACAAAATAATACTCCAGGAACTGGAGCACCAACAATTCCAGCCAATCCTTCAATACCAAGTCTTCCCTCAGCTCCGGGCTTTCCGTCAACTCCTAGCCTTCCATCAACACCGGGTCATCCAACCATACCAGGCCACGCCCCAACTCCGCCCCCTCAGAATCCCAACTAAGTTTTCTTGAATAACCTTGTGCACCAAAATGAAGCGTACAATGGCGTAATTAGACTTCCAAAATACCTAAAATAATACCTCTGCTTGATTTGCATATAAGTAAAATTAAATTATTTCTATTGGAATCATCACGTTAAATTTTATGTTTTCTAATGTGCTTACAAATGGAGCGTTTTTTGCAAATGGCATGCCATGAACTTAAATGACAAACTTATCAATATAGAACAGTTATCCAGTAATGATGTACTGGAAAGTCTGACTACCGCCATATTGGTACTCGACACAAATCTACGTGTTTGTTATATCAACACGGCAACTGAAGTTATGTTTGAAATCAGCCAACGCCAGGCTGAACACATTCCTTTTCAAACCCTGCTTCCAGGTGAAACACATTTACTAACGTCGTTGCGTCGGGTTATCAGTAATGGACAGGCGTTAATTGAACGAGAAATTCAGTTGTTTCTTCCAGCGGCCGGCGAAATAGTGGTTGATTGTTCAATAAAAATGCTGGATGTTGCTGAACCCCGATTGTTGGTTGAACTGGCACAACTGGATTATCAACAACGAGTGAATCGTGATGAAAATCTGCATACCCAGCAACAGGTTGTGCGTGGATTGGCGCACGAAATCAAAAATCCACTGGGTGGTTTAAGAGGTGCTGCGCAATTATTGGAGCGGCAACTCGATTCTGATGATTTAAAGGAATACACCCAGATCATCATAAATGAAGCCGATCGTCTGCAAAACTTGATGACAAGAATGTTGGGACCGTATCAGCAATCAGAAAAAAACCAAGTAAATATTCATGAAGTATTACAACGGGTGCGGCAGTTGGTTGATATTGAGGTAGACGAACGACTAAAGTTTATAGCCGACTACGACCCCAGTATTCCCGAGTTGTATGCGGATTTTGATCAGCTGATACAGATTGTTTTGAATATTGTCCGTAATGCGGTGCAAGCGATGCATGGCGCTGGGGTGATCCGTTTACGAACTCGGATTCAACGTAATCTCACCATAGAGAAGCGATTTCATAAATTAGGTGTTTTGATAGAAGTCGAGGATAACGGACCGGGCATTCCCAAACAATTACAGGATAGCTTGTTTTATCCCTTAGTCACGGGAAGAGCTGACGGCACCGGACTTGGACTTTATCTTGTACAGAATCTGGTACAGCGTAATGCGGGTACAGTTAGTTGTACTAGCCATGCCGGCCAAACCATATTCTCAATTATTTTTCCTTTGGAGTTAAAACCGTGAGCGCTAAAGCGATAGCATGGATTGTTGATGATGACCGATCAATTCGATGGGTATTACAAAAGGCATTGGAAGCCGTAGATATTTCTGTCAAAGCCTTTGAAAGCGGAGATTTGGTTTTAGAGCAACTCAAACGCGGCACCGATACACCACCAGATGTGCTGGTTAGTGATATCCGCATGCCTGGACTTGATGGATTACAGTTACTTGCTGAAATCCAGCGAAACCAGCCTGATTTGCCAGTGATTATCATGACGGCTTATTCAGATTTGGATAGCGCAGTATCCGTCTATGAGGGTGGTGCCTTTGAGTATTTGCCTAAACCCTTTGATGTTGATGAAGCAGTAGATTTAGTTCAGCGGGCAATAACTCATCATCGTCAGCAGCATACTAACCCTGCTGGTGAAATGAATATTGGCAGTGAGATTATTGGCGAAGCGCCAGCGATGCAGGAAGTGTTTCGAGCTATTGGTCGTTTGGCACGTTCCAACATCACGGTATTAATAAATGGTGAATCAGGCACGGGTAAAGAGTTGGTCGCACACGCTTTACACAAGCATAGTCCGCGTCGCGCGTCACCGTTTATTGCGTTAAATATGGCTGCTATTCCTAGAGAATTATTGGAATCAGAATTATTTGGTCATGAAAAAGGCTCGTTTACCGGAGCACATGTACAACGTAAAGGCCGTTTTGAACAAGCCGATGGCGGTACATTATTTCTAGACGAAATTGGCGATATGCCGCTTGAACTGCAAACCCGCTTGTTGCGGGTGCTTTCGGATGGAGAATTTTTCAGAGTTGGCGGGCATAGTCCGGTAAAAGCCGATGTGAGAATTATCGCTGCGACGCATCAGAATCTGGAGCAGCAGGTTGAACGAGGGGATTTTCGTGAAGATTTGTTTCATCGATTAAACGTTATCCGTATTCATATCCCATCATTACGCGAACGCCGTGAAGATATTCCAGCATTGGTGGCCTATTTTCTTAACAAAGCAGCACGCGAACTTAATATGGGGGTTAAGAGTGTTTCCCCTGAAGTGGAACGCTACTTATCGCAGCTGCCATGGCCTGGTAATGTCAGACAACTGGAGAATACCTCCCGCTGGCTGACCGTGATGTCTCCAGGTCAGGTTGTGCAGATGGATGATCTGCCAATGGAACTCACTGCCGATGCCAGTGTTGAGTCAAGCCGTAGTGGTGGCGATTGGCAGCAACTGTTCCGTCAATGGGCAGCAAGCAAGGCATTAAGTGGTCAGGAAGGGGTATTGGCAGATGTGGTTCCGATGATTGAACACCTGTTGATGGAGGTTGCTTTAGAGAAAACGGCGGGCAAGCGTCAGGAAGCCGCAAAATTATTGGGCTGGGGCCGCAATACCTTAACGCGGAAACTGAAAGAGAATTAACAAACAGGCTTGCGGGTAAGTCGCATCCTGTGTATAGTATGCGACTTAGTCAGGTGCGGGGTGGAGCAGCCTGGTAGCTCGTCGGGCTCATAACCCGAAGGTCGTTGGTTCAAATCCAGCCCCCGCTACCAATAATAATGTTAAGACAGGACCCCTAATTGGGGTTTTTGTTTTTGTGGAGTTAAAATTGGGCCAATGGCCTTTTTTTTATTTGTTTGCCTATGGCCGTATCTGATCAAATTGAAAAACTAATTGAAGCACCGATTGAGTCGCTGGGATACCAGCTGGTCGGTGTGGAATACATGCAGGGTGGACAAAATCCACTGCTGCGAATCTATATCGATGCAGATCAAGGCATTGGCATTGAAGATTGCGAACGCGTCAGTCATCAGGTCAGTGGCATTCTCGATGTCGAAGACCCCATCAAAAAAGCCTATTCCCTGGAAATTTCCTCCCCCGGATTTGATCGTCCTTTATTCAAGGAACGTGACTTTATCCGTTTTACTGGTTCGCCAGCAAAAATCACCACTAAGTTACCGGTGGATGGTCGACGGAATTTTACCGGTATATTGCATGGCTTTGATAATGGTGACGTATTAATTGAAGTAGATGGCGAGGTTTACGCCTTACCATTGGCAAAGTTGGCTAAAGCACGACTGGTTGCCTGAAAAAGCGTATTATTTGCTGTTAATGTAAAAACTTAGTTTTGGATCAATCGCTTGCATCGATCCACTGGGGGCGTGATGAATAATAAAGAAATTTTGCTGGTTGTTGATGCCATGTCTAATGAAAAAGGCGTGGGAAAAGAAGTTATATTTCAGGCGATTGAAGCGGCACTGGCAATGGCTACCCGTAAGCGTTATGAAATGGAAATAGATGCGCATGTTGCGATTGATCGCCAAACTGGCAACTATGAAACATTCCGTCAATGGTTGATTGTTGATGATAATGATGACGACTTTGAATCTTCAGAAACCCACATCACATTATCCGATGCACTAGAAAAACAAGCCGATGCGCAAGTCGGTGGATATATCCGCGAACCAATGGAATCAGTTGAGTTTGGCCGTATTGCTGCACAAACTGCCAAACAGGTTATTGTGCAAAAAGTACGCGAAGCCGAACGCGCCCAAGTCGTCGATATGTATCGCGAGAAACTGGGCCAAATGATCCACGGTACAGTTAAACGAGTCGAGCGCGGCAATGTCACGCTGGATTTAGGTGGCAATGCTGAAGCATTACTGCCTCGCGAAGAAATGATTCCGCGTGAAAACTTCCGCAGTGGTGATCGCGTTCGTGGCTATTTAAAAGAAATCCGTTCGGAAGCACGTGGACCACAACTGATTGTCAGTCGTGTAGCACCAGAATTGTTGATTGAACTATTCAGCCTGGAAGTGCCTGAAATCGGTGATGGCATGATTGAGATCAAGGGTGCTGCCCGCGATCCTGGTTTACGTGCCAAAATCGCTGTTTTAGCTCACGAGCCACGAATTGATCCTGTTGGTGCTTGTGTTGGTATGCGTGGTTCACGTGTACAAGCTGTGACCAATGAATTAGCTGGTGAACGTGTTGACATTATCCTGTGGGATGAAGAGCCCGCCCGCTTTGCTATTAATGCTATGGCGCCAGCAGAAGTATTATCGATTGTTGTTGATGAAGATGCTCACAGCATGGACATCGCCGTTGAAGACAGTCAGTTATCACAGGCTATTGGTCGTGGTGGCCAGAATGTCCGACTTGCCAGCCAATTAACTGGTTGGGAACTGAATGTCATGTCTGCATCGGATGCCGATCAAAAAGCCGAAACCGAAATCAGCTCATTGATTCAAACCTTTATGGCGGATCTGGATGTTGATGAAGATGTCGCGTTGATTCTGGCCCAGGAAGGCTTCTCTTCTTTAGAAGAAGTGGCATATGTCCCAGAACAAGAAATGCTTGATATCGAAGAATTTGATGCAGATATTGTTAACGAATTACGTTCACGTGCCAGAGATGTGTTGTTGACCAGAGCTATCGCCAGTGAAGAGCAAATTGAAAATGCTTCTCCTGCCGAAACATTGAACGATATACCTGGAATGAGCACTGAGTTAATTGCCAAACTGAATAGTCATGGTGTTATGACGGTTGATGATCTTGCAGATCAGTCTGTGGATGAATTGGTAGAAGCTGGTGGCATTGATGAAAAACAAGCTGCCGCATTTATCATGAAAGCACGTGAATCATGGTTTGCAGACGAACAAACTGAAACAGGGGAGTAACCAATGAGTGACATGAAGGTTAAGGACCTGGCCGACACAGTCGGTATCACACCTGAGCGTTTAGTAGATCAACTTAACGAAGCTGGAATTAAAGTTTCCAAGCCAGATGACTTGATCACTGAAGACCAAAAACAGACGCTTCTGCAATTTTTGCAGCAAAGACATGGCAAATCGGCTGGTGATAATGATGCATCGCCTAAAAAAATTACACTTAAACGTAAATCGGTTAGTGAAATTAAATTAGGTGGTGGTACTTCACGGCAAGCTGGTAAAAGTGTCAGCGTGGAAGTCCGTAAAAAAAGGACTTTTGTAAAACGTACTGATGTTGAAGCGGTTGCTGTAGCTCCAGTTGAAGAACCAGCCGTTTTATCTCAAGCACAGCTGCATGCTGAAGAAGTTTCTCGTCAGGAACAACTACGTCTGCAGGAAATTGCGCGTAAACAACAAGAACAAACCAGCCGTGAGCAGGAAGAGTCTGAAAGAGAAGCTGCTGCAGTAGCTGCAGCTATTGAAGCTGAAAGACAGGCGGTTGAAGAAGCGCGATTAGCGGCAGAAGAAGAACAACGGGCCTTAGCAGAAGAAGCGAAAGCCAAACAAGAAAAACAATCTGCTCCTACTCCGGCGACAAAACAACCTGCTAAACCAGAATTGACAGCTTCTCAACTCGCTCATAAAAAGTTGGAAGAAGCCGATGCCAAACGTCGTGCTGCAAATATTGCGAGAATCGACGCTGAAAAAGCGCTCGAAGCCCGCAAAAAAGCCCGCGAAGAGGAAGAAGCTTTAGAAAAAGCCAAAGAAGAAGCACGTTTGGCAGCTGCTGAAGCACAAGCTAAAGAGCAAAAACCAGATCGTAAAGAAGCAGACGCAAAACACGTTGCCAGTAAAGACAAACCAGCAAAACGTGGTCGTTTCCAGCGTGATGATGAGTTTGAACGCAAAGAACTGCATGTCAGTGAAGGCAAAGGTCGTCGTAAGAAGAAAAAAGGTGTTTCACAAAAAACGACTACTGTTGAAACTTCTACAGAACATGGCTTTTCACGTCCAACCGCACCGGTTGTCCGTGAAGTCAGTGTGCCGGATACCATTTCAGTCTCTGATTTAGCACAACGTATGTCAGTGAAAGCTGCTGAAGTAATTAAAGCTTTGATGGGTATGGGCACTATGGCCACTATCAATCAAGTACTGGATCAAGATACAGCCGTTATTCTGGTTGAAGAAATGGGCCACGTGGCTAAACCGGTTCAGGAAAATGAAGTTGAACAGGCTTTAGAAACGTCAATTGAAATTACCGGCGAAGCGGTTCCGCGAGCTCCAGTAGTCACTGTTATGGGTCATGTTGATCACGGTAAAACCTCACTGCTCGATTACATCCGACGTACTAAAGTGACCTCTGGTGAAGCCGGTGGTATTACCCAGCATATCGGCGCTTATAAAGTTGAAACCAGCCGTGGTGAAGTTACCTTCCTGGATACACCAGGCCATGCGGCATTTACTGAAATGCGTTCACGCGGTGCCAAGGTTACGGATATCGTGGTATTGGTTGTTGCGGCTGATGATGGGGTTATGCCTCAAACCATTGAAGCGGTGCAACATGCTAAAGCTGCTGGTTCTACGCTGATTGTAGCGGTAAACAAAATGGATAAACCTGATGCCAGTCCGGATCGGGTTAAGCAAGAATTAACCAATCATGAAGTCGTACCGGAAGACTGGGGTGGTGACGTGCAGTTTGTGCCCGTTTCAGCTCTAACCGGTATGGGTGTTGAAGATTTACTTGAAGCAATTTCTCTGCAAGCTGAAGTCATGGAATTGACAGCGCCTGTCAAAGGTCCTGCACACGGTACGGTTGTTGAGTCTCGTCTTGATAAAGGCCGCGGTACTGTGGTTACTGTGCTGGTTCAACGTGGCACGTTGCGTAAAGGTGACATTGTTGTAGTCGGTCAGGAATTCGGTCGGGTTCGTGCCTTGTTCAATGAAAATGGTCAGCCAATGGATGAAGCCGGTCCTTCGACTCCAGTTGAATTATTAGGTCTTTCTGGAACTCCGGCTTCAGGTGATGAGTTGCAGGTTGCCCCAGACGATCGTACGGCGAGAGAAATTGCCAGCTTCCGTCAAACCAAAGCTCGTGAACTGAAAATGGCTCAGCAACAGGCTGCCAAGTTGGATGATATGTTCAACAAAATGGAAGCTGGCGATTTGAAAACCCTTAATGTGGTTATCAAAGGCGATGTCCATGGTTCAGTTGAAGCGGTTAGCCAAGGTCTACAGAAACTGTCGACAGATATGGTTCAGGTTCGAGTTATCGGTTCAGGTGTCGGTGGTATTAACGAAACTGACGCACAATTGGCAGCTGCTTCTGATGCGATTTTGATCGGTTTCAATGTTCGTGCTGATAATACCGCGCGTAAAGTAATTGCTGAAAAAGGCCTGGATGTTCAATATTTCAGCATCATTTACGATTTGCTGGATGTCGTGACCAAAGCCATGACCGGTATGCTTGAACCTGTCTATAAAGATGAAATTATTGGTCTGGCCAGGGTTGATGATGTGTTCAGCTCACCAAAATTTGGTGATATCGCTGGTTGCTTGGTACTCGAAGGCAGTGTGAAACGTAACAATCCAATTCGTGTTCTGCGTGATAACGTAGTTATTTACGAAGGTGAACTCGAATCACTGCGTCGTTTCAAAGATGATGTTAATGAAGTTAATGCCGGTACCGAATGTGGTATTGGTGTGAAAAACTACAAAGATGTTAAACCGGGCGATCAAATCGAAGTCTTTGAACGTGTACTGATGAAACCGAGTCTTTAATGGCAAGAGAATTTAGTCGCACAAATCGAATCAGTGAGGTCATGATGCGTGAATTGGCCTTGCTGATTCAGCATGATCTGGCTGATCCGCGTGTCAGTATGGTCACGGTGTCTCATGTAGATGTGACATCCGACCTGAAATACGCGCGTATCTATGTCACACGACTCAGTGGTTTTGATTCTGAAGAAGCTGCCAAAGAGTGTTTGGCAGGTTTAAATAATGCGGCAGGTTACTTACGCCGTGCGTTGGCAAAGCGGGTGAAATTACGCATCATGCCGGAACTGCAATTCCGTTATGACACCACATTGGAACATGGCTTTTATATGGATGAATTAATTTCCAAAGCCAATGCCGATCTTAAGGACGAGCCAGAGTCTGACCCAGAAACTGATAAAGATTGAGTTTCGTCGATGGCCAAACGCAGTAAAAAAGGTCGTGATATTACCGGTATCGTGATTGTCGATAAACCAACCGGGCTCAGTTCCAATCATGTTCTGCAACGCGTCAAACGTTTGTTTAACGCCAACAAAGCAGGCCATACTGGCAGTCTTGATCCTCTAGCAACGGGTGTTTTACCTGTTTGCCTTGGCGAAGCCACCAAACTCTCCACTTATTTGCTCGATGCAGATAAACAGTATCAAGTACGTTGTCAGCTAGGTGTTCTTACCGATAGTGGTGATAGTGACGGTGCTGTTATCGCCGAACAAAATATCCCTGACTATTCCGTTGAACAACTGCAAAGCATTTTGCAGGACTTTGTCGGTGAGCAACAGCAGATTCCACCCATGTTTTCAGCCTTAAAGCATCAGGGACAACCGCTTTATAAACTGGCGCGTCAAGGTATTGAAATCGAGCGTAAATCTCGTCTTATTACTATCTACAGTATTGAGCTTCTGGCGAGTGATGCCGAAAGTTTTACGCTGCAGGTTGCCTGTAGCAAAGGGACTTATATACGCACCTTGGTTCAGGATATTGCAGCGGCTTTAGGCAGTTGTGGACATGTCACTATGCTCAGACGTACCGATGCCGCTGGCTATGATTTAACCCAAGCGCTGAGTCTGGAGACGTTACAGGAACTGGCCGAACAACAGGGTTTTACCGGCCTTGATACACAATTATTACCCGCCCATGAAGCCTTGCCAGAATGGCCTGAGGTAAGGTTGGATGCTGAGATGTCTGCCGATATGCGTTTTGGACGCACCGTATTAACGGAAACGCAGGGACAAAGCGCAAAAGTTCGTTTATTTGATTATCAGGATCAATTTATCGGTCTGGGTGAAATAGCGTTGGATGGCACTGTGTCAGCAAAACGCTTGTTTGTAACTGGCGATACGGTTTAACTCGCTTGTGAAGAGCGGATAAAACCGGTAAAATCCGCCACTCTTAAAAGGTTGGGTAGTCTGGTTTAACTTGCTGGATTATTTCAGAATTTAACTCATAGCAAAAGCTATACAAAAGTTGGAGTTTTTATGTCAATTACTGCAGAACAAAAACAAGAAATTATTAAAAAATACGCTCGTACAGAAGGTGATACTGGTTCAGCTGAAGTTCAAGTTGCATTGTTAACCGCGCGTATTACGAATCTTTCAGACCATTTCAAAAGTAACACCCATGACCATCATTCACGTCAAGGTCTGTTAAAAATGGTTAGTGGTCGTCGCAAAATGCTCGACTACCTGAAAAAAACCGACATTACCCGTTACCGTGATTTGATTGCTGACTTAGGTCTGCGTCGCTAATTACCCAACGTGGTCTGTAAAACAACTCATCGAGCCTGCGCCAATAGCATTGGCATAAGGTTGATGCGTTGACTGATATGCCCCTGAAATCCCCCGCGGTTTCAGGGGCATATTCATTTATGCGTTTATCGTTTTTATAAATCAGTCATGAAAAGGTTTGTGACTGGTGTTGTCAAGAGAAGGAAATACTAGTGAATTCAGTTAAAAAGACAGTTCAGTTCGGTGAGCATACGCTTAGCCTGGAAACCGGAAAAATCGCGCGTCAGGCAGGTGGTTCAATTATCGCCAGTCTGGGTGAAACTGCAGTGCTCGTCACTGTCGTCGGTAAGAAAAATGTTAATCCAGGACAGGATTTCTTTCCATTAACCGTTAATTATCAAGAACGCACCTACGCGGCCGGTAAAATTCCTGGCGGTTTCTTCAAACGTGAAGGACGTCCTTCCGAGAAAGAAACTCTGACATCCCGTCTGATCGATCGTCCTCTGCGTCCATTGTTTCCTAAAGGTTTCATCAACGAAGTTCAGGTTATTGCCACCGTAATGGCTTTGGATCCTGAAATTGATCCAGATATTCCGGCGATGATTGGTGCTTCTGCAGCATTAGCTGTTTCTGGTTTGCCGTTTAATGGTCCATTAGGTGCCGCCCGTGTGGGTTATGTTGATGGTAACTACATTCTGAATCCTTCAAAGAAACAGTTAGCCAATAGCTCATTGGATTTAGTTGTTGCCGGTACTGTCAGTGCTGTATTGATGGTTGAATCTGAAGCCTCTGAACTGCCTGAAGAAGTCATGTTAGGTTCTGTGATGTACGGTCATCAGCAAATGCAAACTGCGATCAAACTGATCGAAGAGTTGAAAGCTGAAGCTGGCAAACCGGCTTGGGAATGGACTGCTCCGGAAAAAGATGATCGTTTATACAATGCAGTTAAAGAACAAGCATTTGAAGGCATTAAAAACGCTTATGCGATCAGCGACAAAATGCAACGTCAGGATCAACTGGCCGAAATTCGTCAAACAGCTGTGGATACATTAGTGACCGAAGATGGTGAATGGTCTGCTGATGATGTTAAAGGTTTGTTTGGCAAATTAGAAAAAGAACTGGTTCGTGGCCGTATTATTGCTGGTGAACCACGTATCGATGGCCGTGATACTAAAACTGTTCGCCCAGTATTTGTTGAAACTACAGTACTGCCACGTGTTCATGGTTCTGCCTTGTTTACCCGTGGTGAAACTCAGGCGATTGTTGTTGCAACATTGGGTGCTGAACGTGATGCACAGATGATTGATGCGGTTGAAGGTGAATACCGTGATCGCTTTATGCTGCATTACAACTTCCCTCCATTCTGCGTTGGTGAAACCGGCTTTGTCGGTTCACCAAAACGTCGTGAAATTGGTCATGGCAAATTAGCTAAACGCGGTATTCAAGCGGTTATGCCAACAGCTGAAGAATTCCCATATGTGGTTCGTGTGGTTTCAGAAATCACTGAATCAAATGGTTCAAGCTCAATGGCTTCGGTTTGTGGTACATCATTAGCATTAATGGATGCTGGTGTGCCGATTAAAGCACCAGTCGCTGGTATTGCAATGGGTCTGATTAAAGAACCCGATGGTTATGCCGTTTTAACCGATATCCTGGGCGATGAAGATCACCTGGGTGATATGGACTTTAAAGTCGCAGGTACCGCGAAAGGCGTGACTGCACTGCAAATGGATATCAAGATCGAAGGTATCAACGAAGAAATCATGCGTACCGCACTGGCTCAAGCCCGTGATGGCCGTCTGCATATTCTGGAAAAAATGAATGCAGTAATTTCAACCCACCGTCAGGAAATGTCCGAGTTTGCCCCACGCATTATCACGGTGAAAATTCACGCTGATAAAATTCGTGATGTTATCGGTAAAGGTGGTGCGACTATTCGTGCAATCACTGAAGAAACTGGCGCGACCATCGATATCCAAGATGATGGCACGGTGATGATTTTCTCTTCTGATTTCAATGCGGGTCAGGATGCATTACACCGTATTGAGCAAATCACTGCTGAAGTCGAAGTAGGCAAGATTTACCAGGGCCGCGTTGCCAAGCTGATGGATTTTGGTGCATTTGTTACCATTCTGCCAGGTAAAGATGGTCTGGTGCATATTTCACAAATCTCTGATGAGCGTGTGGAAAATGTAAGCGACAAACTGTCTGAAGGTGACATGATTGAAGTGAAGGTTTTGGAAGTAGATCGTCAGGGCCGTATTCGCTTGAGCATGAAAGCGGTTCATGAGACAACTGCAGCAGAAGCAGAATAAATCAGCTGATTCAGCTTAGATTTGAAAGCCGCTTAGCGGGGCTTTTTTTTTGGTAATTCATCGTGTTGTTCCAATATTATTAATGATACTTGTGAGCTTTGTTCTGTGGTTATATCG
This sequence comes from Methylophaga sp. SB9B, assembly GCF_004832235.1. Lineage (NCBI taxonomy): Bacteria > Pseudomonadati > Pseudomonadota > Gammaproteobacteria > Thiotrichales > Piscirickettsiaceae > Methylophaga > Methylophaga sp. SB9B. The sequence continues at coordinate 114,839 of NZ_SSXS01000001.1, read as the reverse complement.
TATTTTCCATAATGACTTTTAGGATGGGTATTTCATAATCACAAACGTTAAATAATATCGGTACATTCCAGTTATTCATTGCTATCCACTTGATTGCAAAATAAAAAAATCGTCCATTGTTAAAGATTTCTTTGCAAAGCTTAATGATAACTATTATCATTATCTCTGTTTTAACTAAGAGATCAGGCATTGTGCACAAACTCAATTTTCATAACTTCCCACTGGGCAGTGCTCGGCGATGAATGAAGTCGAAACTCCTTCTTTTTTGACGCTTTTACAAGAGTTATTAGATATTGGCGGTCCCGTCGTGTGGGTTTTGCTGGGCTTTTCGATCATTGCGGTCAGCATTGTATTAATCAAAATCTGGCAAATGATGTTGATAGCGCCTGAATCAACTGCTACTGCGAATAAAGCCATTGCGCTGTGGAAACAAAATGAGCCTGAACAGGCTATTCGCGTGCTGAAAATCGCCAAACCGTTAGATGAGTTATTAGCGTTAACTATGGAAGGTTTGAGACAGGCTGAGATCCCCAAAGAATTACTTAAAGAAGAGTTACAGCGGTCGCCAGTTTACGAATCAATCAATTACGCAGTTATCTGCGTCCACTGGAAGTCATTGCCAGTTTAAGTCCGTTATTAGGTTTATTTGGGACCGTTCTCGGCATGATCCTGGCTTTTCAGCAGATGGAATTGGCAGGCAGTCAGGTCGACCCTGCAGTGCTTTCTGGAGGGATTTGGCAGGCCTTATTAACCACAGCCGTAGGGCTCGCGGTGGCAATACCTGCCTTACTAGCACATAACTGGCTGGAGCGAAAAACAGAGCGAGTGGCAGCCCTGATCAACGATGGAGTGACACAGGTTTTTACTCATGCACCTTTTATAAAACTCTCAACAATAAAACCAGTTGAAAGCTTAAAAAATGTTGCTTGAACACCCGCTGGCAGCAAAACGTCGATTAATTAGCCTAACGCCTTTAATTGACGTGGTGTTTATCCTGTTGTTGTTTTTTATGTTGTCATCCGGGTTTACCCAGTGGCGGCAGATGGATATTACGGCTGCTAGTGAGTCTTACAACACTGACAAAATACGAACTCAATACTATTTACTGTTGCAAGCCGGTGGAGAATATGAATTTGATCAAAGACGTTACTCTGTTTCAAAACTCACTCCAATAAAACAAAAGCTTCAAGAAGATAAAGCTGGGGTGTTCGTTGTATCCGTTGCTGAAGGTGTGACAACACAGCAGATGATCGATTTTCTCGACCAATTAAAATCCATTGGTGTTGAAAAAGTCAGTTTGTCAGGGTTGGCGATATGATGTTGCTGCCAAAACCTGCAGCGCGAGCAAATCAGCTTGATGACAATATGATCCCGTTAATCAATATTGTTTTTTTGATGCTGATATTTTTTATGATTGCTGGCCAATTGACGGCAAGTGAACTTATCACCATCCAGCCACCAACATCACAACAACAGTCACCGATAGAGGAACACGATGCTGTTTTGCTGGTATCAGCCACAGCAGTGTTGGCTTTGGACGATGCTTTAGTTGAAGCCAACGCCTTAGCCGATAGTTTGCAGCGGAAAATAGCGGACAGTAAGGATCCCCAGACTTTCAAGCTGTTGGTTAAAACCGATGCAAATGTAATGGCAACCGAGTTAACGGATTTACTCAAACAGGTTCGTGCGGCAGGGATATTGAAGGTTTCACTGGCCACTCAAAGCCTGACAGATCGACATGATTAAATTTCGTTATTGGTTATTGGCTATTTTTAGCGCTATGTCGATTCATGTGTTTGCGTTTGGCATGTATACGATTAAACACCCACATTTGCTTAAACCGGTTCCTCCGGTGGTTGAGGCGGGGATTACAATCGATATCAGTATGCTCGATGCCACCACGATGGCAAAACAACAGGCAGCTGCTGCCGCAGAGCCAATGACAAATATTGACGAGCAAACGACGATTACAGAAGTTCAGGAGCGCAATAATGATCCTGTTCAAATAGAGCAAAAGCCCACTAAAACCGAAACAAAAAAACCTTTACAGCAAACTGATATAAAAAAAGCGGTGAACACCGCGCCTGCTATCGATAAGCTTGAACCAAACCCAAAAACATCAGAAAACCTTGCTGCAACAACTGAACCGGCAGAACATGCGGCTGCAAATTCCGAAAAACAGTTGGAAAACACACAAATCGCTGAACAAGGTGAGGCCGCAGAGAGCAGTACAATCTCCAGTCAGGCTGCTTCAGCTATACAACAGGCAGCCCAACAAACCTATTTCAGTTTACTGGCCAGAACATTGGCAGAGAAAAAACGTTATCCGGGAATTTCCCGACGCCGGGGTGAACAGGGCGTAGTACAGTTATTTTTTATTGTCAGCCGTGATGGCAAAATCAGAGAATCAAGAATTGATGCCAGTTCTGGATTCCAAAGGCTGGATCAGGCGGTGATGGAAATGTTGGAAAAGGCTCAACCATTACCGGCTTTCCCAGCAGAAATGTCGCAACAGCAGTTGGAGGTAAAAGTACCGATTGCATTTGAATTAAGCAGTTGACGATCAGCAAACTCAGACACCATCATAGCGATTAGTTTTGTATACAGGAATCTAGCCGATGAATAATCTGGACTGGCATCAAATTCGTGCCGCAGTATGGCGGGCGCATAGCCAAAAACTTAAAGCCATTACTCGGCTGGATTTGATTAAGCTGGATCAACTTATCGGCATTGAAGAACAAAAAAAGCAACTGGTTGAAAATACCCGTCGATTCATTAATGGTGAAACCAGTAATCATGCTTTGTTATGGGGCTCAAGAGGTACCGGTAAATCCTCATTGATTAAAGCCTTATTAAACGAGTTTGCCGATCAAGGCTTACGCATGTTGCAAATCGATAAGGCGGAGCTTGGTTGGTTACCGGAAATTTTGGATGATTTGGAAGATCGGCCATTTCGCTTTGTGATCTTTTGCGATGACTTATCATTGAACAAGGTGAAGAAGGTTTCAAACCGCTGAAAAGTTTACTGGAAGGTGGTCTGGAATTACCGCCGGAACATGTCAGAATTTATGCTACCTCGAACCGTCGTCATCTTATGCCGGAACAACAATCAGAGAATCAGGCCAGCCGCGTGGTGGGAGGAGAGGTGCATTACAGTGACAGCCTGGAAGACAAACTGGCTTTATCGGATCGCTTTGGTTTATGGCTGTCGTTTTATCCACCCAGTTGGGATACATACCTCGCCATGGTGGATACCTTGTTTGAACATGTCACGGTTGATCCCGCTATATTGCATGAACAGGCCAAACAGTTTGCTATGCGTCGAGCCAGTCATAGTGGCCGCACCGCAGTGCAGTTTTATCGACAGTTTGTGAATAATATCTAAGCGCGTCGTTACTGCCTGGTGAGACTGAAAAATAGTTTAGAACAATGGTGCCGAGGAAAGACCAACAATCCCTAACTGATTTGACGTGGCGTTACATCCAGAATCACATTATGGCCAGTTTCATCAGCCAGATTCTGATAAAACCAACCCAGCTTCTCAGTTAATTGTGCAGTAAGTTGTAAGCCAAGCCCAAATCCTAATTCGCTGGGAATGACATCAATATCTGCATTAAACTGCCGATTGATAATACTGATTTGTGGGCCTTGCTGACTGATGATGACTTCGCCTTCCCAGGTATGCTGAAATGCATTGCGAATCAGATTGCCTATGACGATTCTGGCTGCAACTGCACTGATTGAACATTGATAAGACTGGGTATTAATGATGAGATCCACCGTTTTATCGCGTAATAAATAACGCATTTCCTCAGTAATTTCTAACAGCAGTTTATCTATCTCCACCACCGATTCCGGAAGCTTCTCGTTATCTTCACGGCTCAGCCAAAGCAAGGTTTCGGTGAGATGCTGCATGGTAATACTGGCCCGATCAATGCGATCGGCAATATCTTTCTGCATTGGGTTCAAGCTGGAAGAGGTCTGCTGCAATACTTTATGTTGCAACTCAATATTATTACGAATAACACTGATAGGTGTACGTAACTCATGACTGGTATACCGCAGAAATCGGTGCTCCCGATCCAGACTACGCTGTACTGATGACAAGCTGTTCTGGATGAGTTTTGCCATTTGATTGAGTTCTGGATACAAAAAGTCGGGCGCGGGTTGTGACAGCGTTTCCGGCGTTAATGATTGGGTCCATTCGTTCAGTCTAGCAACTGGGGTAGAAATGCTGCGCATTAATAACCAGGTGATTAGCATCAAGGTTAATGCGATCAAAGCACTGACGCCGATTAATAAACGCATGCTTTCGGCCATATTACGGCCCATTAAACTGGAGACATTTTCACGAGAAAGTGTTCTGGTGATGTACACCGATTCGTTAGCTAAATCGACTTTCAAGGCAAAATAGACTTTGTCAGGACGATTAAACCAGTCTGAATCATCTCGTTTGACTAATTCGCCGCTGCGCTGCGGGGGATTTGAAAATACCTGACGAATCTCCAATGGTTGTGATTCCCATCTTCCTGAAAGTTGACTGCCTCTAAAATCAACTAATTCGTTTTCGGCAAGAGATTTGTTATTGGCAATATAGGTGAGTGCAGCGTTTTCCATGCCACCCGTGACGATATTGTCCATACCCCTAATAAAAAAATGAGCGCTTAACAATGAATAGCCCAGCACAATGGTACCGCCAAACAATAAAAAGCTGACGGTCACCAGGCGTTTAAGACTTATTTTACGTTTCATTATCATCCCTGATAGCAATGCCAACGCCTGGAATGGTGTGAAGCAGCGAGGTTTCAAATCCCCCATCAATGGTTTTTCGTAAATGGTGCAGATGCACCTTTAAACTGTCACTGTCCGGTATCTCTTCGCCCCATACCGCAATCTCAAGTCGCTGACGGCTGACGACATTAGGGGATTCACGTAATAACAATTCCAGAATCCGCCAACCAGTAGGAGATAAGTGGAGATTGATATCCGCTCTGCTTAATTGACGTTGCTGAAGATTCATCTGCAAATCGCCACAGCGCAATAGCTGAGTTTGCCCACTGCGACGGCGTGACAATGCATGGATCCGCATCACCAGCTCTTTTAACTCAAAAGGTTTCACCAGATAATCATCGGTACCAGCTGCAAAACCAGCCTGTTTGTCAGTCAGTTGATCGCGCGCTGTTAGCATTAATACCGGAATGTTCGAGCCTTCATTTCGCAGACGTTCACATACAGTCAAACCATCGATCCTTGGCAGATTTAAATCCAGCAGCAATACATCATAATAATTCTGCTGTAACAAATTCAGGCCTGCGGCACCATTACTCGCATGATCACAACTGATGGCTTCTAATTGCAGATAATCCATCACGGTTTGTGCCAGATCTAGATCATCTTCAATAAGTAATACACTAATCATCAGGCTGGTCCTTGTTCAGTTGCCGGCAATACGACTTTGCTGCCACGATGAAAATACTGCGCCACATCGTGTTGAATCATTAATAACAACGGTATCAATATTAAGGTAATGACCGTCGCAAACATGATGCCGTAAGCCAGTGACACTGCTGCGGGAATGAGGAACTGTGCTTGCCTGGAGGTTTCACCCAATAATGGCATCAGCCCGGCAAAAGTCGTAAATGAGGTCAGCAATACGGCCCGTAAACGATCCCTGGCAGACAATAATATGGCTTGTTTCACATCGGCGTACTCTTCTTTTAAATCATTAAATCGAGAGACCAGTAGCAGACTGTCATTCACCACCACACCACTTAATGCGATGATGCCGTTAAGCGACAAAATGCCCAAAGAAAGATCATTCATCCAATGACCCAACAAAGCGCCAACAATACCAAATGGTATCGCAGTCATAATTAATACTGGTTGGATATAGGATTTCAGTGGAATCGCCAGCAGAATATAAATGCCCAACATCGCTAATAAAAACAGATTTAACATCGATGATTGGGTTTCTTCCTGCTCAGCGGCTTCACCGGCAAAATAGACAGTCAGGCCAGGATATTTTCCTTCAAGTTGTGGCACAACATCACGCCTGAGCTGAGCGACAAACTCGGTGACGGAAAGCTGATCTTTATCGACATCTGCTGAGAGATAGATGGCGCGTTTAGCATCGATACGGGTAATGCTGTCTCGTGTAAAACCATAGCTGACATCGGCCACGCTGGATAATGGAATAACCGTGCCATCATCCAGACGGACTCTCGATTTCAATACGTCCGCCGGGTTTTGCCGATCTGCTTCTGGATAGCGAACCTTGACTTCGATTTCATCACTATTACGTTGGTAACGTTGTACTACTTGGCCACCAAAGCCTTGCAGAATTTGCCTGGCCAGCTCATCAGTGCTGAGTCCCATAGCTCGGCCCTGTTGATTGAGTTTAAGTTGTAATTGAGGCTGACCGGGTTGCAAATTATCCTGTAAACCGATAATGCCCGGCATCGTTTCCAGTAACTTATACATTTCAGCACCGGCCAAAGTCAGCACATCATCATCATTGGAACGTAACTCTACCCGAAGCGCATCATCAGATTGACGACCACTTTGAATACGCATACTACGGACGGCTTCAGGCATGCCGACACGTTTTTCCCACTCACGACGAAATTCGATTAAATCATATGGTGAGTCGGCAGCTAATTCGACCGTTACACCACCACTATGATCTGCCTGAGAGAGTAATTGTAAGTTGGCTATTCCACTCTTTCCTGAATCGGTATCTTCACGTAATGATTTATCCGTTTCATAGGCTGCTTGTTCCATCATTAACAAGGTTTCATGGGTACGCCCAAAACTGACATCCTTATGCATCGACACATTTGCCCTAACGGTGTCACCAGGAATAGCCGGGAAAAAGCTCATACGAATGCTACCGTTAAATGGCATGGAAAATACGATGATAAACAACATCATAAATACCATCAGCAATCCATAACGAAACCGCAAAGCGAACTCAATGGCTGGCTGATAAATATATTCGGCAAACCACTGCAAACCGCCATCGGCACCTTGCTGAACTTTACGCCAGCCTGTTGCGAGTATGTTTTGTGAAGGCTTTTTATGCGTGTTCAAATAAGCCAGATGGGCGGGCAAGATCAGTTTGGATTCAATCACTGACATGATTAACGCAATAGCCACCACCGCGGCAAATTGGGAATAAAGTTCGCCAAGTCGACCTTCAATCTGCGACAGCGCATAAAAGGCTATTACGGTAGTAAAAACACCAAATAAGGTCGGCACGGCTACTCGCATGGTGCCTTTTATGGTGTTTCGCAAGGTGTCGCCTTCCTTGGATCGGACGCTGTATATACTTTCACCGACCACCACGGCATCATCGACAATAATGCCGAGAGCCATCAAAAAGCCGAAAGTGGTAAATGAGTTGAGCGACAAACCTGCATAGGAATCGCCCATGAAAAACAAGGTGCCGAGAAACACAAAGGGCAGTCCCATTGCCACCCAGAAAGCAACGGTCAGGTTTAGAAAAACAGCCAGCAGGACAAATACCAGCACAATCCCTGTCAAAGCATTTTTAATCAATAAGTTCAGTCGATCCATGATGCTGGTGCTGCGGTCATACCAGGTTGCAAGTTCCACTTGAGCAGGCAATTTATTGCTGTTTTGCCATTGCTCGACGATTTGATAAGCATCGGCAACCGAGTCAGCAATATCATCCAAACCGGTGGTGACGACCTGTACACCGATACTGTCTTTGGCCTGAAACCGTGACAGCATGGAGGTATCATCATCAAAACTGTCCAGAATATAGGCCACATCGCCCAATAAAATCTGCTGTCCGTTGTCGTCGGTTAACAGTGGGATCCTGGCAAAATCCTGTTTTAAATAGGCTTGTTCAGAAGCATTCAGTTGCAGATAAACATTTTCATTACGCAGCACAGCTGTTAACGGGGTAGATGAATTGCTATTAATCGCATTTTCGACATCGCTTAATGACAGTCCGTAAGATTGCAAACGACCATCGTCGATTTCGATCATCATCATTGGATCCAACCAGCCGGAAATGGTGACCCTATTGATAGTGGATTTGGTTAACAGATCTGCTTTGAGTGTTTCAGCGAGCTGCTGCAAAGTATGACGATCAGTATCACCATACAGTTGTAACCAGATAGCATGTTCTTCCCGTTCGGCCTTTTTGATCACCGGATTTTTGGCTTCAGCAGGGAAGGTGGATATCGCATCCACTTGCGCTTTAACATCACGCATCAGCGTGTCGAGATCGTAACCGCGTTGCATTTCCACTGTGACGGTGACGCCGCTGCGAGTCGAGTCGCTGGTAATGGTTTTAATACCAATGATACCTTCCAGCTGCTCTTCAATTTTGATCGCCAGACCTTCTTCAGACAATTTTGCCGAGCCGCTGTCATAGGAAACTGAAATTGTCAGGCTGTCTGGTTCACTGCTGGGAAAAGCTTCTTTGCGTAAATCACCAACAGACATTAAGCCCATGATTATAACCAGTAGCATCAACAGGTTAGCCGCTACCGGATTGGTGGCAAACCAACCAATAATGCCGCTGCGACCGATATTTTTACTCATAATCTACCGCCTCAATCGGGGCGACGGCCATGCCTTCAACGTAGCTACTGATTGGTTGCAATAAGATTTGTTGTGGGGAGTCGATTAAAGATGAAGGTGGTTCGATGTAAATAAAGTGCTCATCACTAAATACTGGCGAAGTAGCGAATTTAGCCAGATTACGCTCGGCTGTCACATGCCAGATCTCTCCACGTTGGCTTAAGCTGGTTAATGGTACTTGCCATAGATTATCCATTTGCCGACCACCCAGGCTGACCTCGACAAATATACCGGGGTAGATTGCTGGTTGTTGATCCAGCGGTTTATCTACCCCGACAATCAATGAACGTTGACGAGTGGTGCCATCAAGGTGTTGTTCAACTCGCAACACTTTCCCTTGCCAGCTCGCATCGCCTTCCACAGCATGTAAATCAACAGGCCACTCACCGGTAACCAAACTTTCGGCTTCAGGCAAACTCTGCCATTCACGATCGGACAGCGAGACTTTTACTTCAACCCAATCAGTGCTGTACAAAGAGGCTACTTGGGTTCCCGTCTGTAGATAACTGCCGGGGGACACATCGCGGGTTATGACCAATGCATCAAAAGGCGAGCGAATAATGCTCTGCTGTAAATCTTTTTCAGCACTGGCTAATAATGCTTCGGCATTAGTTACACTGGCTGCTGCACTGGCTAATTGGGGAACGCGTAATACCAAATCCGAATCCGGATCACCGTCAAGTCCAGAAGCAGCCCATTCCACCTGAGCCTGTAAACCCTGACGCTCTTCTTCCAGATAGACGAGTTTGGCTTCGGCAAGTTGCTGTTTGGCAGCTGCTACTGCGGCACGATAGTCACTGTTTTCCAGTCGCAGCATTTCGTCACCTTTTTTCAACCGGAAACCGGTTTCAAAGCGGGGAGATAATTGTTCGACTTGTCCGGCGACCTGCGCCGCCAGAGTGATATGGTAATGCGGCTGAGTGGCGCCATAAGCGCTGACTTGGGACTGATAGGTTCCCGGCATAACCGTTATCACCGAGACTTCAGGACGTATTTGCGGTACTTCTCGCACAGGTAGTGGACGGTTGGCATAGCGTTCAATCTGATTCTGAGTGAACATATAAATAGCGACAAAGGCCAGTAAAGCTCCTAGAAATACTAACCATTGAACTCTTTTAGTCATGCTCTAGCCTCCAGCCCCAGTGCCAATCCCAGTGAAATTCGATTTAACAGCCGTTGATAAATAAGGTCGTCCAGTTGTGAGCGTAGATCAAAGGTTTGCTGCTGCACGATCAACAGATCCAGTATGGTTCGCAAACCACTGCGATAATTTGCCTGATATTGACGTAGATTGTTTTCAGCACTGGCTAGCGCCGTTTCAATATGTTGCTGGCGTTTGATCAAAGCCTGTTCCTGACTTAATGCCTGTTCGATTTCTGTTACCGCATTTAATAAGGTATCGCGATATTGTTGATAACTGAATGCAGTTTCCAGTTCGCGAATTTCGGCTTCGGCTCTTAGTTGCCCACCTTGATACAGCGGTGCCGTTAATTGTCCCAATAAGCTCCACACTGGGGCAGTAAATAAACTTGCCCGGGGAGAGCTGCCGACATCTTCTAATACTGCTTGCAGATTAAGGCTGGGTAACAAATCTTTATAAGCGACATCGGTTCGAGCACTGGCAGCTTCTATTGCAGCGTAGGCGGCTAACAGATCAGGACGGCGATTTAAGGTTTGTTCAGGTAAATCAATTGCTGGAATAACAACTTCGGGGTACTCAGTGGGCAGCGAAAATGCCGGGTTATTGACCTGGCCAACCAGGGTTTTCAGTTGAATAGTTTGTTGACGGTAATTTTCAGTTAACGCTTCAATATTGGCAGCGGAAGTGGCCACTGAGCTGCGAGCACTGTCTAAATCTTCCAATGTGCCTAAACCTTGGCGGTAGCGTTGCAGAATAAAGCTTTCAGTTTGCTGCAGGCTGTTCAGACGCTGCTGTTCAATATCAATCGCCCGTTGCTGTGCAATCAATGTTAACCAGACTCGCATAACTTCGGCGGCTAAAGTGTCCCGTGCTGACTGATACAAAAGGTTTTGTTCGGTGATATCAAGATTGGCAGCACGTTCATTGTCAGCCAGTTTGCCCATAAATCGGCTTGCCAGCTGACACTGACATTTGCACCGAAACTGGCATCACTGTCACTGCTGTTGAGCGCGGATAGACCGGAACTGACAAAAGGGCGTTTCTCGCCAGAGACCTGGATTAATTGAGATTGGCGAATTTGCAGGGTCAATAATGTTTGTTGCAAGCCGGGATTGGATTGCATGGCGACTTGCAACAGTTCTTCGAACATAGCGCTATCAACCAAATCATTCAGATAAGCGACCTCAGTCTGTTGCGGCAGATTCTGCCACTCCGTTACCTGTTGCTGTTCGGTGGAGATCAATGTGTCGTAATTCGGTTGTTCTGAAGTGATGCTGCATGCTGCCAATAACAGCAATGGCAATAAAAACAGTTTTTTTAGATATCGTTCCGGGTTGATAACGTTCACCTGATATCGCGCTCCCTATGAAATGGGTGTCAATGTGAACGCCAATTTAATGGTCTGAGGGTTAATGCAAGGTTAACAGCCGTTCTTTTCTGTTGGATTAACTCGGCAACTGCGTAAAATCAGGGTTTTGATAACCAAGCCAGCGATGGCACATCCGCTCATCACGCTAATCATCGGCCAGAGGCTGCCATCTCCCAAAGAACTTACCAGTAATCCGCTGGCTGCACCGGATAAAAAGCCAAACGAACCCAGCACTGCGGTAGCGGTGGCACTACTACGCGGGAAAAACTCCACAGTACTGGCCACGGCATTTGACACAATCAGTGCCTGACAACCAATAAATATCATGATGCCGGCAACAATCAGACTCAAAGCTGGGGCGGGGATAATCAGGATATACAGCAACATTATTACGCCGATAATGACTTGCAGAATTTGCCCGAGTCTCAATAAACACGGCGGGTCGTAGAAATGTAACAGCCGGACATTAATACGGTTAACCACAATCATCATTAATACATTGACGCCGAATAACAGTGGATACACGGAAGCCGAGACGCCGAAATACACCATATAAACAGAAGGTGAGGCGGTTATAAAACTGAACAAACCGCCATAGGTAAAACTTTGCGCCGCTAGATAGGCCAAAGCTTTACGATGCGTTAAAACTTCGATATAGCGGCGCAGTGCGGAGGTGGTCTGGGTAGGCTGAATGCGGGTTTCCGGCAATAGGCGATAGAGCAGCAGCCCGATTAATAATGCATAGACAAACAACACAATGAAAATGGAATGCCAGCCGGCAATATGCAGACAAATCATGCCAATAAGCGGAGCAAGTAGCGGCGCAATCATCATGATAATCGCCATATGTGATAAATAGCGTGCGCTATCTCGACCACTGCTGATATCGCGGATCACGGCTGAGGAATTGACGATCGCCATGCCGCCACCTATCGCCTGAATAATTCGCCACAGCCATAAGCCATGCAGAGTATGACTAAGCACGATGCCCATGCTGGCAATGCAAAATAAAGTTAGGCCGATAAAGATGATGCGTCTGCGGCCAAAGTGATCTGATAGTGGACCACCCGCCAACTGACCGACAGCAAAACCCGCCAGAAACAAACTGAGCGATAATTCAATCGCATGAATACTGACGGCAAATTCGGCTGCCATTTGTGGCATAGCGGGCAAATAGGCATCAATCGCAAGTGGTGCGATAGCTGTTAACCCAGCTAATAACAAAATAAGCTGTGCCACATTGTGGGTATTGATAGCGGGTTGTTTATCCATTTTTGCAGTCAATCAACTTCCTTTGATTTAGCAAAGAGAGGGTTACATTATCAGGATATTACGATGCTTTTTCTGGTGTATCACCTAATGCTGGACTTATTTCAGGATCTTGCTTTGGCAAGGATTGCGGTCTTAATTCACGCATATCAAAACCATTAGGTTGTTGAAATACCCGTAAACCAAATTCCGGCAATATGGCTAGCATATGATCAAAGATATCTGACGCAATGCCCTCGTATTCAATCCAGTTGGTGGTATTGGTAAAACAATAAATCTCTAAAGGCAGGCCATTGGCGGTTGGTTCAAGTTGGCGTGACATCAAAGTGTAACTCTGATGAATACTTGGATGATTTTTCAGATAATTATTCACATATGCCCGGAAGCTACCAATATTGGTGATGCGCCGAGTATTAACCGGTTCCTTGCCCCATTCAGCCAGTTGTTGATTCCACTCATCAATATCTTTTTGTTTTTGCTGCAAATAATTATCCATCAGACTGAAACGATGCAGTTTCTTACGCTCATCATCCGATAAAAAATGAATACTTTGCTGATCAATCAAAATGCTGCGTTTGATGCGTCGTCCACCCGATTCCTGCATGCCGCGCCAGTTTTTAAACGGATCGGTAAGAAAGCGTTTGGTCGGAATAACACTAATGGTTTTATCCCAGTTCTGCACTTTCACCGTATGCAATGCAATATCTATAACATCACCGTCGGCATTGAGTGGCGTCATTTCAATCCAGTCACCGACACGAATCAAATCATTGGAATTGATTTGCACGCTGGCTACCAGTGACAGCAAAGTGTCCTGAAAAATCAATAACAATACCGCAGCCATCGCACCCAGCCCTGACAATAAAATCAGTGGTGAGCGGTCAATTAATGAAGCGATGATCAATATTGTGGCAATCGCAAATATGGCGATTTTAAGAACCTGGATATAACCTTTAATCGGTTTCAGATGTGCATCTGGGCGCTTGCTGTAGGCGTCGTTGACAATCGTCAGCAGACTGCCAAGACCTAAGGCGATAGTCAGCACGATAAAAGCAGAGGTAACGTTTTGCACCACTGTGACAGCGGTTTCAGAAATGTTCGGGATAACAACAATTCCAGTCGACAAAATAATCGCTGGAACAATATTGGCCATCCGTCTGATAAACGGGGAGTCCGCCAAAGATGAATAACGACCTAATTGACTGGTTTTCAGAATGCGGTAGACACCACGAACCAGAATACGTTTAACCAACCAGTTTGCTATCCAGGCAATAAGGACCAGCAAGAAAAGGCCAACTACAGTGTAGAGATGAGGATGGTTTTCTAACCAATCGACTAATAGGTAATAGCTTTCCACACAATGCTCCGCAGCAGATTTCAGGGGGCTGATTGTAGCATTCAAACAGTTATAAAATCCGGTACATCTAAACACTATTTTAGTGGGGAACTTTCCGGCAAAGTTTTGAGCACAAAGCAAATTACTGTATATTGGCCGGTTTTCCGAATAAGCCCAATTATCAACGTGAAGTCTAATCCACCCTAGCGTATCACTTCCCTCAGGACTTAATCTGGTCCTTGATGTTTAACACATCGTCCCCGCCAACAATGCGGTTGTGCTGGTTATCGCCACCGTTAAAAGAATGCAGTCGACATCAAAATGTCACTCAGCTTGGCAATAATTTTTATCTGAAAAAATCTTTTGAACACAGGAAGCTGATTAATGTTGCAAAACCTTAAACGAGACTGGTTTTCCAATATCCGTGGCGATTTGATCGCCGGTATTGTTGTGGCCTTGGCGCTGATTCCCGAAGCCATTGCTTTTTCAATCATCGCCGGCGTCGATCCGAAAGTCGGTTTATATGCCTCATTCTGTATCGCGGTGATTATCTCAATCGTTGGTGGTCGCCCTGGCATGATCTCAGCGGCTACTGCAGCCATGGCAGTATTAATGGTCACGCTGGTTAAAGAGCATGGTCTGGAATACCTGCTAGCAGCAACATTACTCACCGGTGTTATTCAGATTGTGATGGGTTATTTAAAGCTGGGAAATCTGATGCGTTTCGTTTCACGCTCAGTCGTGACGGGCTTTGTTAACGCATTAGCTATATTGATTTTTATGGCGCAATTACCCGAACTAACCAATGTTACCTGGCATGTTTATGCTATGACGGCTGCGGGCTTGGGTATCATCTATCTATTCCCTTATGTGCCAACAATTGGTCGTTTATTGCCATCACCACTAGTCACTATCATTGTGCTGACCGTAGTTGCAGTCGTATTCAATATCGATATTCGAACCGTTGGTGATATGGGTGATTTGCCGGATACCTTACCGATATTCTTGTGGCCAGATGTACCGTTAAATTTTGAAACCTTAGCGATCATTTTTCCCTATGCCATGGCTTTGTCAGTAGTCGGCTTGTTGGAATCGATGATGACAGCAACTATCGTCGATGATTTAACCGATACATCAAGCGACAAAAACCGTGAATGTAAAGGTCAGGGCGTTGCCAATATTGGTTCAGGTTTACTGGGCGGTATGGCAGGGTGTGCAATGATCGGTCAGTCGATTATCAATATTAAATCCGGTGGGCGTGGACGTTTATCTACCATGACAGCCGGCTTGTTCCTGTTGTTTATGGTTTTGGTTTTGGATGATCTGCTAGTACAGATTCCAATGGCTGCTTTGGTTGCTGTAATGATCATGGTATCGATTGGTACCTTTTCATGGACATCAATTCGTGATCTGAAAAAACATCCTTTGTCGACCAACATCGTCATGGTCATGACCGTACTGGTCGTGGTGTTTACCCATAATCTCGCTTTAGGTGTATTTGTTGGCGTACTGCTGGCAGCCTTGTTCTTTGCCAATAAAGTCGCGCACTTTATGGTGGTAAAAAGTGACCTTAGCGAACAGGATACTAAACGTCTTTATGAAGTCAGAGGTCAGATCTTCTTTGCCTCAGCGGACAAGTTTGCAGCGGCATTTGATTTTAAAGAAGCGCTAGAAAAAGTCGAAATTGATTTGAGTTATGCCCATTTTTGGGATATCACCTCCGTTTCTGCACTGGACAAAGTCGTACTCAAATTCCGCCGAGAAGGTACTGAGGTTGAACTGGTGGGCATGAATGCTGCCACAGCAACTATTGTTGACAGATTTGGTGTGCACGATAAGCCGGAAGAAGTCGAAAAAATGCTCGCCGGTCACTAATAAATAGAGGATTGAGAGAGATGACAAAAATAATAGCCTGTATCGATGGTTCGATAACGTCACCAGCAGTCTGTAAAGCTGCCGCTTGGGCAAGTTACAAATTACAAGCATCACTTGATTTATTGCATGTGTTGGATAAAACCGAATATCCCAAACCTGAAAACAGTAAAAATCTGTCAGGCAATATCGGCTTGGGCAGTCGTGAAAACTTGCTGAAAGAGCTGGTTGAGCTGGATGAAAAACGCAGTCGTCTGGCATTGGAACATGGCAAAAACATTTTGCATGACGCCAGTTCATTAGCCCAGCAACATGGCGCCGTTGAGGTGACAACGCATCAACGTCATGGTGGTTTGATGGAAACCTTGTCCGATATGCAGGATGACACCCGTGTTTTGGTGTTAGGTCGTCAGGGACAAGCTCATGAAAATGAAACCCATAGTCTGGGTAGTCATCTGGAAAATGTGATTCGTGCGTTGACTAAACCCATTCTGATTACCTTGCCGGAATTTAATGTTCCGCAGCGCTTTATGATTGCTTTTGATGGCAGTGCAACAGCCACCAAAGCCCTGGAAAAAGTTGCTGTTAGCGATCTGCTGAAAGGTTTGGAATGCCATATCGTTATGGTGGCTGAAGACGATTCTAATCATCAAGCTCAGTTGGACAATGCAAAGCAACAACTTATTGATGCGGGCTTCGAAGTCACTACTGCGTTATTACAAGGTGCAGTGCAACCGGCGCTTCATGATTATCAACGTAAAAACGCTATTGATTTGATGGTAATGGGTGCGTATGGCCATTCACGTATCCGTCAATTTCTGGTCGCAGTAACACTGCCAAAATGGTGCGAATGAGCGATATTCCAATGCTATTGCTTCGCTAATCAGGAAATTACGTTTGAATCAAATGAATATTGTGCAGTTGGAAAACTACCGGCAGAAATTGCTAGAACTTAAATTGGTGTTGTTAACCGATAATGACGTGGATAACACCAGGCTGGTGGAAATCCAACCTTCACAGCTGGATGTCTTATCTTTTCATTTACAAATTAAAAAACAAGAAGCCATTAAATACAAACAAGCTCAACTGCAGGCTATTGACGGTGCATTGAGACGCATCGAGCAGGATGATTTTGGCTTTTGTTATGTTTGTAATCAACCCATCAGTGAAGCCCAATTAAATTTCGATTTGACGGTCACAAGATGCATCAAGTGTGCTGATAAAGCATTTGAATGAACTTCAGCTTTTTTAGTTTTTTAAGACTACAATTTCAGCATCAATTCTGTGCTTTATTAATTATTGGAATTATTCATTGGCTAATTCTATAGAAGGGCAATCTGCATCAGATATTCGGATTGATGGAATCCAATCCTTTGGTTGTCTTATTCGTTTTGACAGTCTTTTACAGGAAGTTTTGCAAGTCAGTGTAAATTTGCAGGAAAAGCTGGGTATATCCATAGACAAGGCACTGACATCTGCACCAAAGGATATTCTTGGCAGCAAATTACAACAGCGCATAAAACAGTCTCTAAGTAACAACTTACGTTTATCAGCTGCATTGATCATCAATCGTCAGGTGCTTGGAACTTATCAACGCTTTTATGTGATGGCATATCGCAGTGACGATTCAATTATTATTGAATTTGAACCACTTTCCCGATCTGGCGAACAGCGTCTAATGCCAATCGTTAATGAATGGTTGAGTCGTTTGGCACAGGTTCAGCAGATTGAATTGTTGCAGCAAATGTTAGTACAGAGCATACAAGCTGTTACTGGTTATGATCGTGTCTTGTTATGTCAATTTGATTCGCATTGGAATCGTACAGCTATTGCCGAAGTCTGCCGTAATCCATCTCGAAGTTTATTGAATTATCGATTCCCAGCCAGTGATATTCCTGCTCAAGTCAGAAACCGTTATGTTATTCAACCGCTACGCAATATACCGGATGTCAATGCGCAAATAGTGCCTTTAACACCAACTTCAGCTGATCTTGACCTGCCGCAGTTAGATTTAACCGCGGGAATGCTGCGTGCATTATCACCTCATCACCAACGCTATTTACGTGAGATAAAAGTCGCTGCTTCATTGAGCATAGCGATTGCGGGTGAGCAACAACTTTGGGGAATTCTTACTTGTCATCACTTTACAGCTGTTGAGGTGTCTGCAGCAGAGCGCGATGCAGCTTTTAATTTGGTGCAGATGGCAACACAAAGAATGTTTTTATTACAAGCCAGGCAGCAAGCAACGTTTTTGCAGCAGGTGTTAGATAGTCGTGAATTGCTTTCAACGGAACGTGACAAAGTGGTTCAACCAAAAGCTTTACTCGAGAAATATGGCAAAAACTGGATGCAGTTGTTCAATTGCAGCGGTATTGCCTTGCTATATCATGATCAAGTGAGTTGCACCGGCGAAACGCTCGATAGTTATGAGCTGGATATTGTGGGCAAGTGGCTTTCTGAACACAATGGGAATAAGGTTTGCTGGGCTTGTGATCAACTATCAAACAGTCCATTGGATAAACTGGTCAATCTGCGCAGTCGTGCTGGCTTATTGGCCGTACCTTTACCCATTGAGCAGAATCAATCCGGATGGCTATTGTTATTCCGCAATGCTAAAAAAGTACAATTTAGTTGGGTAGGCAAAAAACAAATTATAGAGGCCGAGACCTCAAACCCGCTGCATCGAGTTGAAGAACGTGGTTACGAAATTTGGGTAGAAACTATTGATACCGAAGCACCCCGTTGGTCAGTAAAGGAACAGCATGCGGCGCAGGATCTGGCCGAAGATTTAGCGGTAGCAATTACCGTTCACCAAATCAGTCGGTTGAATACTGAATTACAACGGGCGAACAAACAGCTTAAAGAGATTGCTCATACCGATACATTGACCAAAATCTGGAACCGCTATCGAATGGAATTGGCCATTGATGCCGAGCTAGCCGCAGCAGAACGTTATGGACATCCTTGCTCGATTTTGCTGTTTGATGTGGATCGTTTTAAATCAGTTAATGATACTTATGGCCATGATGTGGGCGATCAGGTGTTAACCAGACTTGCTGAAGAAGTACAATCAAAACTGCGGATAAGTGACAATTTAGGCCGCTGGGGTGGTGAAGAATTTATTGTTTTGGCCTCGCACAATTCGCTTGAAGAAGCGATAGCATTAGCCGAACGTTTACGACAACATATCGAAACGGTTGAATTCAAAACTGTTGGCAAGATCACTGTAAGCATTGGGGTTGCCGAAGCTATACCTGGCAAGGAAAGTCGTCGACGTTTGTTCGAACGAGCTGATCAGGCGATGTATCGAGCCAAACAATCTGGGCGTAATCGAGTGGAAGCCGCAAGCACCGAATTGTCTGCATCCTGATTTTCATCCAAAATACGCGGTTTATTGCCCGTGCTGCCATGCCGATTGGCCAATCCATATTTTAAACTGAGTCAATATGTCCGAAAGCCTGTTACAGAAACAAGTCTCTAAACGCCGTACCTTTGCCATTATTTCGCATCCTGATGCGGGTAAAACTACGTTGACTGAAAAACTCTTATTATTCGGCGGCGCGATTCAGATGGCCGGTAGTGTCAAATCCCGTAAAACGGATAAACATGCGACCTCTGACTGGATGGAAATGGAAAAGGAGCGGGGCATTTCGGTCACTTCTTCGGTCATGCAGTTTCCCTATAAAGATCGCATCGTTAATTTGCTGGATACCCCCGGCCATGCTGACTTCTCGGAAGATACTTACCGTACGTTGACCGCTGTGGATTCGGCATTAATGGTCATTGACAGTGCCAAAGGTGTTGAAGAACGTACCATTAAATTAATGGAAGTCTGTCGGTTACGCGATACGCCTATTCTGACCTTCATTAATAAACTGGATCGTGAAGGGCGAGATCCACTGGATTTGCTCAGTGAAGTTGAAAATATTCTGAATATTCGTTGTGCGCCAATCACTTGGCCAATCGGTATGGGCAAAGGCTTTAAAGGTATTTTTCATCTTTATCACGATAATGTTCGTTTGTTCGAGGCGCATGGCGGCAAAGAAGCGGGCGAATTGATACAAGGCTTGGATAATCCACGGCTGGATGAGTTGTTTGGCTCAATGGCCGAAGAATTACGTGAAGAAATCGATTTGGTACGCGGAGCCAGCGATCAATTTGATTTGGATGCCTTTTTATCTGGACAAATGACCCCGGTGTTTTTCGGTTCCGCGATGAATAACTTTGGCGTGACCGAATTGATGGATGCCTATGTTGAATACGCGCCAGCACCGCAACCACGTGAAACTAAAACCCGTGATGTCGCGGCCGATGAAGAGAATTTCAGCGGTTTTGTGTTTAAAATTCAAGCCAATATGGATCCAAAGCATCGGGATCGTATTGCCTTTATGCGCGTTTGCAGTGGTCATTACACCAAAGGCATGAAATTACGCCAGACCCGTATTGGCAAGGACGTCACCATTGCGAATGCAGTCACCTTTATGGCGGCAGAGCGTGAACAGGCTGAAGAAGCCTGGCCTGGAGATATTCTCGGATTACATAATCACGGCACCATTCAGATCGGCGATACCTTTACTCAAGGTGAAGATTTGCAGTTCACTGGTATTCCATACTTTGCACCAGAATTATTTCGTCGGGTGCGATTGAAAGATCCTCTGAAAAACAAAGCGCTGTTAAAAGGTCTGCAACAGCTTAGTGAAGAGGGTGCCACACAGTTATTCCGTCCACTGGATAACAATGACTTAATCCTGGGGGCGGTCGGTGTGTTGCAGTTTGATGTAGTTGTACATCGTTTGAAAGGTGAGTACGGGGTGGAATGTGCTTATGAGCCGGTTCAGGTCAATACGGCACGTTGGGTGTATTGCGATGATGTGAAAATGCTGGAGGAATTCAAGCGTAAAACCTCGATGAATCTAGCGTTGGACGGTGCGGATAACCTCACATACATTGCTCCAACCCGCGTCAATCTGGAGTTGACTATGGAACGCTGGCCGGATATTGATTTCCGGTCAACCCGCGAACATCTCTAATAAGGCTTGCCAGCGAACGGACTTCTCAAGCAGAATGAATTTCTAATCGTTGCCGGAGAGAGAGATGAAAGTCAGACTCATTACCAAAAATAAAGGTAAGCCGGTTATCGGCCTGACACCGAAAGACTCCTTGGATAAAGCAGTCCATTTAATGATGGAACATCGTATCGGGTCATTGGTGGTTACGGAAAATGGCGCTCTGGTGGGTATTCTGTCAGAGCGTGATTTACTTAGCGTGTTACACAAAAAACATGCGATGTGGGAGCCGAAGACGGCCGCTGATGCGATGACACCAAATCCTTACACCTGTGATCCTGATAATACGCTGGAAGAGGTGATGAATATGATGGTGGAACATAATATCCGCCATTTACCAGTGGTTTACAAAGGCCGGTTAGAAGGCATGCTATCGATTACCGATGTGGTGGAAGAGCTGCTGAAAAAAGCCAAATTCGAAAATAAACTACTTAAAAACTATATTCAAAACTGGCCAGATGCCGAGCATGAGGATTAACTTTTAAGACTCGGGTAACTTATCCATTCTTTCAACTTGTAGTCGATTATCCTTGGCGAATTCCAGTAGGAACTCGAAAAGCATCACATCATCTTCTTCAAGCTGAGCATCAATCACCACACATTTCGTGCCTTCCAATGAGGCCAATTTAACGTTGGGATGAAAGATAATCCGCCTACCCGGCCCATAGCTGGCCACTGCACCACACAATCTTTCCGCCCAATCGCTGGGACGGAATTTATCGCCGTCTTCAGTGATGCCTTTAATGATCACTTTTTCCGTTGCAGTCATCGAATTTGGTGCTCTTGAATTTACATAATGGATATTGGTTGAGCATTTTACTGGAAATCAGGCCCTAGCATCAGCCAAAGCCAAAACAAACTGTTTTCAGTGATTTAGGTCGGCGCGAAAAACCCGTATAATCGAGCGCTTTATTATTTGACGACAACGAGACGTTTTGTGGCCGACTACAAACACACTTTAAATCTTCCTGCGACTGAGTTTCCGATGAAAGCGGGACTGCCTACTCGCGAACCCGTGATTTTAAAGCGTTGGCAGGAGCAAGACCTTTACCGGCAGTTGCGGGAAACCAATCAGGGTAAACCGAAATTCATTCTGCACGATGGCCCTCCGTATGCCAATGGTGATATCCATATTGGTCATGCCGTCAATAAAATTCTCAAAGATATTATTCTCAAGTCTAAAACGCTTAGTGGCTTTGACACACCGTATGTTCCCGGCTGGGATTGCCATGGGCTGCCTATCGAATTAAATGTCGAGAAAAAAGTTGGCAAACCGGGCGTTAAAGTGAGCCCGGCAGAGTTTCGTCAGGCTTGTCGTGAATATGCGGCCAAACAGGTTGATGGACAGCGTGAAGATTTCAAACGTCTGGGAGTATTAGCTGATTGGGATAACCCTTATCTGACAATGGATTTTCAGTTTGAAGCTGACATTATCCGCACTTTGGGTGAAATCATTGAAAACGGCCATCTGCACAAAGGTGTAAAACCGGTGCATTGGTGTGTGGATTGTGGATCTGCGTTAGCCGAAGCCGAAGTCGAATATGAAGATAAAACCTCACCGGCGATTGATGTACGTTTTCAACTGGTGGATGTTGCTGCATTTGATAATGCCTGCCCGAATAACGGGACTGGCCCGGTCGGCATCGCTATCTGGACTACCACACCATGGACATTGCCCGCTAATCAGGCCGTCTGTCTGCACCCAGATTTAGAGTATGTCGTGGTGCAATGTGCTGATGAACGTTTAGTGTTGGCTGAAGCGCTTTATGAAAAAGCTCTGGAACGTTATCAGTTAACCGGTGAAGTCATCGCCCGTTGTAAAGGTGCTGAGCTGGAAGGTTTATTGCTTCAGCATCCGTTTTACGATCGTAAAGTGCCAGTCATCTTAGGCGATCATGTCACCACTGATGCCGGTACTGGCGCAGTACATACCGCTCCGGGTCATGGTCAGGATGACTATATCGTTGGTCTTAAATATAAACTGGAAGTTGATAATCCGGTCGGTGGTAACGGTGTGTTTTTACCTGACACCCCGGTATTTGCTGGTGAATCGGTATTTAAAGCCAATCCGCTGGTCATCGAATTATTAAAAGAAAAGAATGCCTTGTTATGTCATGTGGATATCCGTCACAGCTATCCGCATTGCTGGCGGCATAAAACGCCGATCATTTTCCGCGCCACACCTCAATGGTTTGTCAGCATGGAGCAGAATGGTCTGCGCGATCAGGCAATGCAGGCAATTGCAGCAACCAAATGGATGCCGGATTGGGGCCAAAAACGTATTGAAAATATGGTGACAGGTCGTCCGGACTGGTGTATCTCCCGTCAGCGTACATGGGGCGTGCCGATCCCGTTATTTGTGCATCAACAAAGCGGGGAATTACATCCTGACTCGAAAGCACTGATCGAAAAAGTGGCATTAGCTGTTGAACAAAAAGGCATTGATGCCTGGTTTGATATGGACGCCAGCGAGCTGATTGGTGCCGATGCCGACAATTATTTCAAAGTTACCGATACACTGGATGTCTGGTTTGATTCCGGTGTGTCGCATGCCTGTGTGTTAACCCGTCGTGACGGTTTGCAACGTCCTGCTGATCTCTATCTGGAAGGCAGTGATCAACACCGTGGCTGGTTTCAGTCATCCTTATTGACCTCGGTTGCCACTACTGGCAAAGCACCCTACAAGTCTGTATTGACTCATGGTTTTACTGTGGATGCCGAAGGCAAAAAAATGTCCAAATCCAAGGGCAACACGGTTTCACCGCAAAAAGTGGTGAATAACCTGGGTGCGGACATTATTCGTCTGTGGGTAGCAGCTACCGATTACAGTGCTGAAATGAGTGTGTCGGATGAAATCCTCAAACGCACCGCCGACTCTTATCGACGTATTCGTAATACTGCACGTTATTTATTATCGAATCTGAATGATTTTGACCCTGCAAGCAATCTGGTGGCTACCGATGAATTGTTACCGTTAGATCGTTGGGTTTTGGATCGCGCATATCATTTGCAGCTGGAAATCCTGGCGGCCTATGAAAGTTATCAGTTCCATTTGATTTATCAGAAAGTGCATAACTTCTGTGCCAATGAGCTGGGCAGTGCTTATCTGGATATCACCAAGGATCGTCAATACACAATGCCAACGGACAGTCTTGGACGTCGTTCCTCACAAACAGCGATGTTCCATATTCTGGAGGCATTAACATGCTGGATCGCGCCGATTTTGAGTTTTACTGCTGATGAGCTGTGGGAGTTTATTCCAGGCAAGCGTAATGCTTCGGTGTTATTGAATGACTGGTATCAGCATTTGGCACCCTTATCAGTTGATAGTGCGTTATCAGTTGCAGAATGGCAGCAGTTATTTGCTGTGCGGGATGCTGTTGCCAAAGAACTGGAAAATAAACGTAATCAAGGTGAAGTAAAAGGTGGTTTAACTGCCGATGTAGCTTTGTACGCTGATGAACCGTTGCTGACGATATTGAATAAAGCCGGCGATGAACTGAAATTTGTCTTAATCACATCATCGGCAAAATATTTTTCATTCGCGGATAAATCTGCCACGGCAATTCAGACTGGTTTGAGTGAGCTTGCCGTGGATATTCATGCTTCGACTAATGCACGTTGTGAGCGCTGCTGGCATCAGACGGTAGATGTCGGTACTCATGCCGAACATCCAGAGCTGTGTGGTCGCTGTATTGAAAATATTGAAGGCAACGGCGAAAACCGCCGTTTTGCTTGAGGCAAAAACAATGTTGAAGTGGTTATGGGTAAGCGCGTTGATCATTGCATTGGATCAACTGACTAAAGTGATTATGTCCAATTGGCTGGATCTCTATCAAACCGTGGCGGTAATGCCGTATTTCAATTTTACTCTGGCTCATAATAGTGGTGCAGCCTTCAGTTTTCTTGCAGGAGCCGGAGGTTGGCAGCGCTGGTTTTTTATCGTTTTGGCGGTCACTGTTTCGATTGTGTTGATTATCTGGTTGTCTCGACTGAAGTCACAGGCCAAGCTTGAAGCCATTGCGATATCACTGATTATTGGTGGTGCTATTGGCAATGTGATCGATCGTTTTATTTACGGGTATGTGGTCGATTTTATTGACGTCTATGTTGGCAGTTATCACTGGCCGGCATTTAATATCGCAGATGCCGCCATTTGTGTCGGCGCGGTGTTGCTGATCTTGGATAGTTTTAGAAAACCAGCGGAGCAAAAATGAATCTGTGTGATTTAGCGGTAGAAAGTATTGCCGGTTTGCAGCCTTATGTGCCGGGAAAACCGATAGAGGAATTGCAGCGTCAATATGGCGTAAGAGATGTTATTAAATTGGCTTCAAATGAGAGTCCAATAGGACCTTCCCAGGCTGCACAAGCTGCAATTGCATTGGCAACTCGAGACCTGACTCGTTACCCGGACGGAAATGGATATTCATTAAAATTAGCCCTATCCGAAAAGTTTCAGGTTGATGCCAAGCAGATTACCTTGGGTAATGGATCTAACGATGTGTTGGAGCTTATCGCCCGCTGTTTTGCTTCACCTGCTGACGAAGTCATGTTTGCTCAACACGCCTTTGCAGTTTACTCATTGGTTGCACAAGCGATTGGTGCCAAATTGGTAGAGGTGCCTGCTAAGGATTATGGCCATGATTTACCGGCTATGCAGCAGGCTATTACTGCAAATACCAAGCTGATTTTTATTGCCAACCCGAATAACCCAACCGGTACCTATATACCGGCACAGGAAGTTCATGCATTTTTGCAGGCTGTGCCGGATAACGTGATAGTAGTGCTCGATGAAGCCTATGTTGAATATGGCGATCAGGACATAAACAGCATTGACTGGTTAGCTGAATTTCCCAATCTGATTATTTGTCGCACCTTTTCCAAAGCTTATGGTTTGGCGGGATTGCGAGTGGGATTTGCTCTCTCCAGCCCGGAGATTGCCGATTTATTAAATCGTCTGCGTCAGCCATTTAATGTCAATCACTTGGCAATGTGTGCAGCGATTGCTGCTCTGGGTGATGAAGATTATCTGCAACGTGCCAAGCAGGTTAATAACGAAGGCATGCAGCAATATATTGATGGCTTTAATGCAATGGGATTGAATTACATTCCTTCAAAAGCCAATTTTATCTGTGTTGATGTGAAAACCAATGCAGCTGAAATTTATGAAAAGTTGTTGCAACAAGGCGTTATTGTCAGACCAGTTGCAGGTTATGGTCTGCCAAACCATTTACGTATCAGTATTGGTCTGGCAAAAGAAAATCAGCGTTGCCTTGAAGCGCTAGCTAACAGTCTGTCAGAGTCTTAATGATTAAGCATTTATCTATTATTGGAGTAGGCCTGATTGGTGGCTCTCTGGCACTGGCATTAAAAAAAGCTGGACTGGTTGAACAGGTCACAGGTTTTTCGCGTTCACAGGCTGCGCGTGATGAAGCTTTGGCATTAGGTATTATTGATAATGCCGCCGAAACATTGGCTGAGGCTGTTACCGATGCCGATATGATATTTGTCGCTGTGCCTATGGGCGCGATGCAGGCTGTATTTGAGCAAATAGCTCCCCATCTCAAGCAGCAGGCAATTGTGACCGATGGTGGCAGTGCCAAACAGCAAATTGTAGATGCAGCCCGTCAGGCTTTAGGCAATAAGTTCGACCGATTTGTACCCGGGCATCCAATTGCTGGCACCGAAAAGAGTGGACCTTCAGCGGCTTTTGCAGAGCTATATCAGCAGCATCGTGTGGTATTAACTCCGGTAGCTGAAACTGACAAAAACGCGCTCGAACAAGTGCGTCAAATGTGGCTGCAAACCGGTGCAGATGTTTTTGATATGGAGGTTGAGCACCATGATGTGGTGCTGGCCGCCACCAGTCATTTACCACATGTTTTAGCCTTTAATCTGGTGGGCATGTTAGCGAAACGTGAAGACTGTGATGAAGTATTACGTTATGCCGCTGGCGGTTTCCGTGATTTTTCTCGTATTGCATCAAGTGATGCAGTGATGTGGCGTGACATATGTCTTGGCAATCGCAACGCGATTCTAGAATTATTACAACAATATCGTAGCGGCCTCGATCAAATTGAACAGGCGATTCGGCAAGATGATGGTGATTTTCTTATTGATGTCTTTGGCCGGGCAAAACGGGCCAGAGATAGCCGTTTTGCCGATCCAACTCTGAAAGATAACAGCGAAGTGTAAATGGGAGTGAACAACAGCGTGAGCGGGCAACAAGATCGTAAATTTGTGGTACAGGCCGGTGGCAATCTGACAGGTAGTTTTCGTGTGCCGGGAGATAAATCCATCTCACACCGTTCAATCATGCTGGGTTCATTGGCAGAAGGCATCACTGAGGTCACTGGTTTTCTGGAAGGCGAAGATGCGCTGGCAACATTAGCGGCTTTTCGTGCAATGGGCGTCAACATTGAAGGCCCGGTCGAAGGCAAAGTCACTGTGCATGGTGTAGGTATGCATGGCTTGAAAGCGCCGGAAAAGGATGTATATGTCGGTAACTCCGGCACCTCTATTCGTTTATTAAGTGGATTACTGTCTGGTCAGTCATTTGATGTCACCATGACTGGAGATAAATCATTATCAGTTCGTCCAATGCGTCGGGTAACCGATCCCCTGGCATTGATGGGTGCGAAGATTGACAGTGCCGATGGCAAACCGCCTTTGACTATTCATGGTGGCAATACATTAAAGGCAATTGATTATGACTTGCCCATGGCCAGTGCCCAGGTGAAATCCTGTCTGTTACTGGCAGGGATGTATGCCGACGGAACCACTAGCGTTACTGAGCCTGCGCCGACACGTGATCATACTGAGCGTATGCTGCAGGGCATGGGATATCCAGTTCAGGTTGAGGATAATCGGATCAGTATTAAAGGCGGTGGCAAATTAACCGCCACGACCATTGATGTGCCTGGAGATATTTCTTCGGCCACGTTTTTTATGGTTGGAGCTGCGATTGCGCCGGGGTCGGATATTACTCTGCAACATGTTGGTATAAACCCGACCCGTATTGGTGTAATCAATATTTTGCGTCAAATGGGCGCGGATATTAGTTTGAGTAATGAAAAATTGACCGGTGGTGAGCCGGTTGCTGATATTCGGGTTCGCTATGCGCCATTGACCGGAATTGAAATTCCTGAAGACCAGGTACCATTGGCCATTGATGAATTTCCAGCGATATTTATTGCTGCAGCATGTGCAGAAGGTCGCACATTATTAACTGGTGCAGAAGAATTACGTGTTAAAGAGAGTGATCGCATTCAAGTCATGGCTGATGGCTTACAAACTCTTGGAATTGATGCGCAACCCACTCCCGATGGCATGATTATCGAGGGTGGTGTAATCGGTAGTGGTGAAGTAGATAGTCACGGCGATCACCGAATTGCCATGTCATTTGCCATGGCCGCATTACAGGCTGGTGGTGCGATTCAGATTAATGACTGTGCCAATGTCGCCACCTCATTTCCCAATTTTGTTGAATTAGCCACTGACAGTGGCTTACAAATTGATGCCTTCGATGTCTGAAATACCGGTTTTGACGATTGATGGTCCAAGCGGATCCGGCAAGGGCACGTTAGCGCAGCTTATGGCGGAAAGACTGGGCTGGCATTATCTGGATAGTGGTGCCATTTACCGTGTATTGGCACAAGCGGCGCTCATGCATCACATTGATTTAACTGATGAATCAGCGCTGGCTGAATTAGCTAAGCATTTGGATGTACAGTTCTTATTAACCAAAGGCCAGTTGCAGGTGATACTGCAAGGTGAAGATGTTTCATTGTTGATTCGTTCAGAACAAGCAGGCAATGCTGCATCAAAAGTTGCCGCATTTCCCGCGGTACGTGCAGCTCTGTTGCAAAGACAACGTGATTTTCGTCAGCCACCTGGTTTAGTCACAGATGGCCGCGATATGGGGACAGTCGTGTTTCCTGACGCAGCATTTAAAGTCTTTTTAACAGCCAGTGCCGAGGTTCGGGCGGAGAGAAGATATAAGCAGTTGAAAGAGAAAGGAATTGATAGTAACCTTTCCGATCTCTTAGCCGAAATAACCGAACGTGATGATCGTGATACGCAACGTGAAGTAGCGCCACTGCGGCCTGCCGATGATGCCGTTATTATGGATTCAACACAACTTGGTATTGAAGCTGTATTAGAAAAAGTCAGTGCATTAATTGACTGATTTATTAGGGTACTTAGCTGGGTGTTCCAGTTAAGTTTTTTGTTAATTTCCTGCATTAGCAGGTCTTACGGGCGATTCTGTTATCTATACAGGATCAAGGATATTTATAATGAGCGAAAGCTTTGCTGATCTCTTTGAAGAGAGTCTAAACGCAACTCCAATGCAACCAGGCAAAATTGTTACCGGTACGGTAGTCAATGTTGGTCCTGATGTTGTTATGGTTAACGCAGGTCTGAAATCTGAAGGCGCTATCCCAGTTGCCGAATTCATGAACGAAAAAGGTGAAATCACCGTTTCTGTTGGTGATTTGGTCGATGTTTCTCTGGAAACTCTGGAAGATGGATTTGGTGCGACATTATTATCACGTGAAAAAGCCAAAGCGGCCGAAGCATGGATCAGATTGGAACACGCATTCGAAGCTAATGAAACTGTTCTGGGGATTATCTCTGGAAAAGTCAAAGGTGGTTTCACTGTTGATCTGGAAAACATCCGTGCGTTCCTGCCAGGTTCACTGGTTGATGTGCGTCCTATTCGTGATACTTCACACCTCGAAGGCAAAGAGCTTGAGTTCAAACTGATTAAGCTGGATCGCCCACGTAACAATATCGTTGTTTCTCGCCGTGCCATTATGGAAGCTGAGAACAGTGTTGAACGCGAAGCTCTTCTGGAAACATTGGAAGAAGGCAAAGTAGTTAAAGGTATCGTTAAGAACCTGACAGATTACGGCGCGTTTGTTGACCTTGGCGGTATTGATGGTCTGTTGCATATCACTGATATGGCATGGAAACGTGTTAAACATCCTTCAGAAGTTGTTGCCATCGGTGATGAAATCGATGTTCAAGTTCTGAAATTTGATAAAGATCGTGAACGTGTATCGTTAGGCCTGAAACAATTGGGTGATGATCCTTGGAAAGATATCGCTCGTCGTTATCCGAACAGCACACGCATTCAAGGTAAAGTGACCAACATTGCTGACTACGGTTGCTTTGTTGAAATCGAAGACGGCGTTGAAGGTTTGGTTCACATGTCTGAAATGGACTGGACCAACAAAAACGTACATCCTTCTAAGCTGGTCACATTAGGCGAAGAAGTTGAAGTAATGGTTCTGGATATCGATGCAGAACGTCGTCGTATTTCACTGGGTATCAAACAGTGCCAAACCAACCCTTGGGAAGAGTTCTCAATGACTCATAACAAAGGTGACAAAGTCAGTGGCGCTATCAAATCAATCACTGATTTCGGTATCTTCATTGGTTTGGACGGTGGCATTGACGGCCTGATTCACTTGTCTGACATCTCTTGGGAAGAAGAAAACGAAGAACTGATTCGTGACTTCAAGAAAGGCGATGAAGTTGAAGCCGTAGTACTGGCAATTGATCCTGAACGTGAACGTATTTCTCTGGGTATCAAACAATTGCAGGATGATCCATTCTCTGCCTATTTGTCTGAACATCCACGTGGTTCTGTTGTTACAGGTAAGGTCACTGAAGTTGATGCCAAAGGCGCAACAATTGAATTGGCAGAAGGCGTTGAAGGTTATGTTCGTGTTGCGGATATTTCGCGTGAACGTATCGAAGATGCCAGCAAAGTGCTGAATGTCGGTGATGAAGTAGAAGCTAAATTTACAGGAATGTCGCGCAAGGATCGCACGCTGACTCTGTCTATTAAAGCTAAGGATGATCAAGAAGAGTCCGAAGCTGTGAAAGAGTACAGTAATGTTAGTTCCGGCAATACCACTTTAGGTGATTTGCTGAAAGAACAAATGAATCAGAAAGATAGCTAATCTGTTCATTTAGTAAGCATCCGGTAATTTACCGGATGCTTATTTTTTCTTGTTACACAGCTGCCTTAACGTTAAGGCATAACCCAAAGTCTACTGCCGGGAATCTAGGAAATTATGACCAAGTCTGATTTGATAGAAATACTATCCGAAAAACAATCTCTATTGAATTATCGAGACGTTGAACTAGCGGTGAAGTTAATTCTTGAACAGATGAGTGATTGTCTGTCACGTGGTGATCGTATTGAGATCAGAGGGTTTGGCAGTTTCACCTTGCATCATCGTCCACCCAGAGTGGGACGTAATCCAAAAAGTGGTGAATCCGTTAAGCTTGATGAAAAATATGTACCGCATTTCAAACCCGGAAAAGAGTTACGTGATCGCGTAAATAATGCCGCTGGTTTTTAATAAAAAATGAAAATTAGTCAGGAAGCCGTTACTGACGCTCTTGTAATAAAAAGTTATGGCGACGGCTTTCTGCTGATTCAATCTTCAAATCAACCTCAACAACAGATCACGCATAATTGCATTCTCACTCCTGAAGGCATATTTGATGCGCTGGATCTGAATCGCTTCGATGAAAATATCAGCGATACACAGATTAAAAAAATCAAATCCTTTCAAGCCGACGTTGTCATCTTGGTGAAGGATGACGGTCTTACCTCTCACTCGATCAAAATTACCCACACATTTGCCCAATATGGTATTTCATTAGAAATAATGTCGCTTGGTGCTGCTTGTCGTACCTACAATTTGCTATTAAATGAAGGCAGAAAGCCAATATTGCTACTTGATTTAGAGTCTGAATGCGGGTGATCTTCAATGTTTGTGGTTATTGATGTGAATACCCATATTAAGCATAAGGTTTAAACCTTTGTTTTATGTCAGTTATTAGGGATTAGATGAATGAATGAATCGCTAAAACTTGACCACACCTGATGAAGTCAGGAAAATTCCCTGGTTTAGTCAACGCAAAGTTTGCGAAAAAGCTTATAGGCTCGCAATTTTTGGCAAAAGGCTTAGCAAAATCAGCAAAGTTGATCTGGATCACGGATTTGAAAGCATCAACATTGTTGTTTTGCGGTAAAATTTGTCGAGCTTGATTGTTGGGCGATATGAAATTGGGTTCTGTTTCTGAGAATAAATAAAAGAAGCAGTGATAGAGTTTTCATGAGAGAGAAGGTGTGATCGCTATGCAGGCGAAACAACAGTATAACTTTGAAGTAGTCAAATGGTTCTCCTATATGGCGGTAGTCTATTTGGTTGCCGGAACGGGTATGGGTGTATTTATTGCATCGCAGTTAGCCTGGCCAGATCTTAATTTTGATAATCCTTACATTAGTTTTGGTCGATTACGTCCATTGCATACCAATACGGTAATTTTTGCATTTGGTGGATCAACATTAATGGCCACAGCATTTTATGTTGTGCAACGTACCTCTGGAGTAAGACTCTGGAGTGATAAATTGGCCTGGTTCACCTTTTGGGGATGGAACCTGATTATTCTCGGCGCCATCATCACGTTGCCTTTAGGCTTAACTCAATCAAAAGAATATGCTGAGCTGGAATGGCCGCTGGATATTTTGATTGCGGTAGTCTGGGTAAGCTACATGTTCAATTTCATCATGACCTTATCGATCCGTAAGGTTTCACATATCTATGTTGCCAACTGGTTCTTCCTGGCAATGATGATCATGATCACCTATCTCCATGTAGTAAACAGCTTGGCTATTCCTGTCAGCATGTGGAAATCGTATTCGATCTTCTCTGGAGTTCAGGATGCGATGATTCAATGGTGGTGGGGTCATAACGCAGTTGGTTTCTTCCTGACTGCGGGTTTCCTTGGCATCATGTACTACTTCGTACCTAAACAGGCAAACCGTCCTGTTTATTCTTACCGTTTATCGGTTATCCATTTCTGGGCGTTGGTATTTGGTTATGTGTGGTTAGGTGCTCACCACCTTCAATACACAGCATTACCAGATTGGACAGGTTCACTGGGTGCTGCCATTTCATTAGCGATGATTATTCCTTCATGGGGTGGTGCGTTAAACGGTATGTTCACTCTGAGTGGTGCTTGGGACAAATTACGCACGGACTATATTTTACGATTCCTGATTGTCTCTTTAGCGTTCTACGCGATGTCGACTTTTGAAGGCCCGGTTATGGCTTCGAAAACAGTAAACGCCTTGTCACATTACACTGACTGGACTATCGGTCATGTTCACTCAGGTGCGCTTGGCTGGGTTGCGATGGTTTCTGTAGGTGCGTTGTATCATATGGTTGAACGCATGTGGGGTACGACGATGTATTCCGTTAAGCTGGTTAATCTGCATTTCTGGATGGCGACCATCGGTACTGCGATTTACATCACCGCAATGTGGGTATCAGGCATTATGCAAGGTCTGATGTGGCGTGCTTATGATGAATACGGCAACTTGGCATATACCTTTGTTGAGTCAGTCGCACAGATGCATCCTTACTACGCGATGCGTGCAATCGGTGGACTGATTTTCTTCCTGGGTGCGGTCATCATGCTGTTTAACGTAACAGTGACTATTCGCCGCGCGATTGCAAAACCATCTGCCGAAATGGCAACTGCAGCGAATATTTGAGGGAATCAGCATGGCTAATAAATCTAATAAACGCGTTAGTTTTCAAGATTGGGTTGAACAAAACGTTTGGGGACTTGCTCTAGCTACAGCATTAGTAGTGTCTGTAGGCGGTATTGTTGAGATTGTCCCGTTGTTTTATCTGCAAAATACATTTGAGGATGATGTCTTTCCTGAATATGAAGAACTGCAAGGTGTTCGTCCATATACGGCTTTAGAATTGGCTGGTCGTGACGTCTATCAACGTGAAGGCTGTTATTTATGCCATTCACAAATGGTGCGTCCATTCCGTGATGAAAAAGATCGTTATGGTCATTATTCATTAGCAGTTGAATCTAAATATGATCACCCATTTCAGTGGGGGTCTAAGCGTACTGGGCCTGACTTGGCTCGTGTAGGTGGAAAATACTCTGATGCATGGCATATCCAGCATCTTCGTGACCCACGTTCTGTAGTGCCTGAGTCCATCATGCCACGCTACCCATGGCTAGATAATGCCACCATCAATGGCGAAGGCATGGTTCGCCGCTTGAAAGCAATGAAAGTATTGGGCGTACCTTATACAGATGAACAAATTCTGGGTGCTGCCGAAGCGGTAGAAGGCAAAACGGAAATGGAAGCTTTGGTAGCTTATCTGCAGGTACTTGGCACAATGATCCAGTTTGAACCAGGTAGAGATTACCGTGAGTAATTTCTTGTCTTATTTTGAGACAAACTGGTCGGCCATGACCGCAAGTGATTGGGTGGGCACGATACTGACAGTCATTATTTTTATATTGATGTTTGGTATGTATTTCTGGGCATTACGACCTAAGAATAAAGAAAAACTTGAATCACACCGTGACATGGCGCTGAGAGATGACGATATAAATTCGGAGAAAAATGATGGCTGATAACAATAAAAATCCTCATGAATGTCCAGATACAGGTCATGAATGGGATGGCATCAGAGAGTTAACTAATCCGCCGCCACGCTGGTGGACAATAGCTTTATACCTGAGTGGATTGTTAGTTCTGGTTTATTTTATTTTGTATCCATCACTGCCGTTAGTGACTGGCAATACCAAGGGTATTTTGGGTTGGACTCAAATTAAAGAATATAAAGAAGACCTGGCAAAAATCGAAGAAAAACGTGCACCTTTTGAAGATCGTATCGCTGCCATGACTGCAGAAGAGATTTTGGAAGATGACGAATTATTACGTTATGCCGTAGGTTCTAGCAAAGTACTTTATGGTGATAACTGTGCTGCATGCCATGGTGTTGGTGGTTATCCTCAACCAGGTTCAGGTTATCCTATCCTGGCCAATGATGATTGGTTATACGGTGGCACAGTAAGTAAAATTATCGAAACGTTGGCAAAAGGTCGTCAAGGCATGATGCCGGCACATGCAAATTTATTAACCGAAGAAGAAGTAGACGGTTTAGTTGAGTTTGTTGTGAACAGTGCCAATGGTGAAGCCACCGACGCACAATGGAAGCTATATAACGAGAAGGGCTGTGTAGCTTGTCATGGAGCTGATGCCAAAGGTATTCAGCAACTTGGTTCTGCGAATCTGGCTGATAAAGTATGGCGTTTTTCTGGTGAGCCAGATGAAATCCGTCACACTATTTTGCACGGCGTTAATGATGCAAACGATCCATTAACACGCGTTGCTGTTATGCCAGCCTGGAATGAAAGACTTGCAGTGCGTCTGGAAGCAGAAGAGTTCGGTGATGATCCAGAAGACTATTACGATGGCACTGAAACTGAACGCTTGAGTGAAAATGAAATCAAAAAACTAGCTATCTATGTGCATCAACTTGGTGGTGGCGAATAAAAAAGTAAAACTGGCTTGAATAAATAAGTTAGTTCAAATCAGGAGAAGATTATGGGTTTAGATGCAGTTGTGATTGGGGCCATTGTAAGTGTTGTTCTGACAATTGTTGTAATTGCAGTAATTGCTTATAAAGTCGTTAGAAATATGGAAGATAGCTCCAACGATAATTAAGTCAATAGTTGATTAAAAAAGCCGATCCAATCGGCTTTTTTTATTTGTGAGAAGCTAAATTAGTAAAAGCTAATGAGCATAATCGTGTTATAATTCCATCGGTTAAGCTCTATACGAGGTCGAAACTGTGTCGGAAAATCTGAAGTCAGCTGAGCTCAATATTAACGACATCTATGATGAGGTCTCAGACTGGCATGTTAACGCCGGCGGAACTAAAGTTGTAGCAAAACGCATGTCAGGTCGGTTCAGACGACTGAAATGGTTTGGCATGTCAGTCTGGTTGATTTTCTTCATCGGTCCTTATTTGCGTTGGAACGGCAAACAAGCCGTCCTTTTCGACATCCCCAATCGTCAATTCCACTTCTTTGATATCACTATCTTCCCGCAAGATATCTGGATGTTATCTCTCACATTATTGTTCTTTGCCATCTTACTGGCTGCAGTGACCAGTATCGCCGGTCGGGTGTTTTGTGGCTATTTCTGTTTTCAGACAGTATGGACTGACGTTTTTACTTTTATTGAAACCCGTATTGAAGGTGATACACCGCAGAAGGCAATGAAGTTTAAAAGTGCTCCGGCCTCATTCAGTAAAATTTCACGTATTACACTTAAACATAGTTTGTGGCTGGCAATTGCACTATTAACCGGTCTAACGTTTGCCGCCTGGTTCACTGATGTATTCCAGCTTTGGCATGATTTTTTCACGCTTCAAGCCTCATTGGTGGCTTGGATCGTATTAGGTATGTTTACCGTAGGGACCTATGTTTTTGCTGGATTTATGCGAGAACAGGTTTGTTTTTGGTTATGTCCATATGCCCGTCTGCAAGGGGTTATGTATGATCAAGATACCGTCTTGCCTGCTTATGATGCAGAACGGGGCGAACCTCGTGGCAAACTTAAAAAAGGTGCAGTTGACTCCACTAAAGGCAGTTGTATTGATTGCAAAGTCTGTGTTGCTGTATGCCCTACCGGTATTGATATTCGTAAAGGTCAGCAGGAAGGTTGCATCACCTGTGGTATGTGTATTGATGCCTGTGACAGTATCATGGATAAAACTAACCAGCCACGTGGCTTGATCCGCTATGCTTCATACAAAGATTTACATCACAATGCTCCACCAGCCGCTTTGTATAAACGCCCCAGAGTTCTCATCTATTCATTTATTTTAATGGTTGCATTTTCTGGCGTCGGCTATGGCTTTGCAACATTATCCACCACAGAATTCCAGGTAATTCACAACAGGCAACCGGTATTTGTTCAACTGAGTGACGGCTCTATCCAAAACCGCTATACATTGAAAATGCTTAATAAAACCAATGAGAATATTGAAGTTAGTTACACCATCAGCGGTTTAGACGGAGCAACTTTGCATGGCATAGATGAGAGCGTTATCATTGAACCAGGAAAGGTTAGCCCATTACAGGCTTTGGTTCGAATACCGGACGGTAAACTCCAGACAGAACTGGAACATCTGACATTTACTGCCAATGTCATTTCTAATCCAGATATCTCTGTGCAATATGAAAGTATCTTTATGGGACCGAAATGATGGCTATTTCACAAGAGAATAATCAAGCGTTAAAAAACCCGTGGGTGTTAGGCTTTTTGGCGTTTTTATGCACCTTTGTAACCGTCAATATTATTTTCATTTATCTTGCATTCAGTTCACCGCCCAATCTAGTGGTTGATAACTATTATGAGCGTGGTAAGAAGTACGCTCAGCAAGAATTGCAAATGGAACAGGAAAAACAATTAGGCTGGAATGGCGTGATTATGGCTCCGCCGAAAAGCAGGGTAAATCAACGTCAGCCTTATGAAGTCTTCATTCATGGTAAGAATTCTGCTGCGGTTCAATTAGATTCCGTCACCTTCTTTGCTTATCGCCCATCTGATATGCGTGAAGATTTTTCGGTGGAAATGAATCCTATGAGCCTCGGCCGTTATGCGGTTGATATTGAGTTTGGCTTGCCGGGTAACTGGGACATTATCGTTGAGGCAAAACGTGGTGACGATGAGTTTTTAATCACCCGACGAATTTTTATCGATCCATAAATATCGTTTGTAATAAGTAAGTTGAATTTCTTTGTCTGAAGCCACTACGCAAGTTAATACCAGCGATTGTTTTCACTGTGGTCTTCCAATAAAGCACCAAGGTGAATTTGTTGCTCTTATCCAGTCAACTTCGCATCAGTTTTGCTGCCATGGTTGCAAGATGGCCTGTCAAACTATCTACGCTGCCGGCTTGCAAAGTTTCTACAATAAAACTCCAGAGGGCGAATCGCTCGCTCCACCACCTGATACAGCTAATGATTTTCACGCCTACGATATCGATGAAATCCAAGCAGATTATGTTGATTCACTTGATGAAAAACGCACGATACATCTGTTAATCGAAGGGATTCATTGTGCAGCCTGTGTCTGGTTAATCGAACATGCACTTTACAAATTACCTGGCGTTTTAGCTGCCGATGTCAATCTAACCGCTAAACGCTGTCGAATCCGCTGGGATAATCGCGAAACTTCGTTATCGGTTTTAATGCAGCATCTCGCCAAATTAGGTTATGCCGCGGTGCCATTTGACCCGGATACAGCAGAAGGCGCTTTAGCGAAACGACATCGCGGTTTAGTCTACCGCATGGCCTTTGCCGGTTTTGCGATGATGAACCTGATGTGGGTTTCTATCGCCCTG
Organism: Methylophaga sp. SB9B; assembly: GCF_004832235.1. Lineage (NCBI taxonomy): Bacteria > Pseudomonadati > Pseudomonadota > Gammaproteobacteria > Thiotrichales > Piscirickettsiaceae > Methylophaga > Methylophaga sp. SB9B. Next base: position 76,915 of record NZ_SSXS01000001.1, on the reverse strand, counting down.
TATTCGGGTGCGGCAGAAGATGAGTTCCGAGATCTATTTCATTGGGTTGGTTTTGTTATTGCTACACCAACCTTGCTTTATTCAGGTTATCCCTTTTTTCGAAATTCAATCAGTGGCTTGCGTAGCCGCTATTTAACGATGGATTTACCGATTGCTATCGGTGCCACTGCGACTTATCTCTATTCAAGCTATATCACCTTTACCGGGTCTCTGGAGGGAGAGGTATTTTTTGATACAGTGGTGAACTTTATTTTCGTTATTCTGATTGGTCGTTATTTAGAAGCACTTTCTAAACGTAATGCGCTTTCAGCCACTCGCCGGATGCTGGAATTGCAACCAAAACTGGCAACCGTCATCACTGAAGGGATACAGCAAACACTACCGATTCGCTCCGTTAAAGTGGGAGATCTGGTGTTAGTACGTCCAGGAGAAAATATTCCAGTTGATGGTGTGGTGACAGATGGTGAAAGTGCAGTAGATGAATCGATGTTGACGGGTGAGTCACAGCCGGTTCGTAAACAACTTAATGATACGGTTGTCGCCGGTAGTATCAATGGTGAAGGTGCCTTCACTGTGCGAGCCGAGCAAGTATTGCGACATACGGCCTTAGCCAAAATCATTGCTCTGATGGATGAAGCTCAAACTTCAAAAGCACCGATTCAGACGCTGGCAGATAAAATCGTACCGTGGTTTGTTGTGATCACACTTACCTTAGCGACATTAACCTTTTTGTTTTGGATGGGCAGTGATTTTGAAATAGCCTTACTGGCTTCAGCATCTGTTTTAGTGGTGACATGCCCATGTGCTTTTGGTATGGCCACGCCAATGTCTATTGCTGTTGCCAGTGGGGTTGGAGCGACCAACGGTATTTTGATCAAGCAAGGCGTAGCGTTGGAATCTTTATCGCGGGTGACACATTATGTTTTTGACAAAACCGGGACATTAACGGAAGGGCGATTGCAACTGGTTGAAAGTTTCCCTGCTGAAGGTATTTCAGAACAATCACTATTGCAGATCGCGGCCTCGGCCGAACAACAATCTGAACATGGAATCGCGAAAACAATTGTTTCAGCAGCCCAACAGCAAAACCTGACTTTGTTAAATATCTCTGCGTTTTATGCGTCACCAGGAAGAGGTGTCGAAGCACAAATCGACGGAGATAAAATCTTCGTAGGTACAGCAGACTGGATGATTTCGCACGATGTGACGCTTAATAGTCAATGGCAATCAAAGGTTGATCAGCTGGAGCAGCAGGGTATCAGTTGTGTATTTGTTGCCAGCGAACAAAAGCTGATAGGTATACTGGGATTGTTTGACACACTACGTGACGATGCTAAAACCATGATTGCCGATATGTTGGCAAACGGCCTGAAAGTCACCGTCTTAAGCGGAGACCGTCAACAGGTGGTGAATTCGGTGACAGCGGATTTAGGTAATATCCAGCGCCTGGCAGAAGTCCTGCCGGCAGATAAACGCCAAGTTATTCAACAGTTGCAACAACAAGGTGATTGTGTGGCGATGGTAGGTGACGGTATTAATGATTCACCGGCCTTGATTCAAGCCGATGTTGGTATTGCACTGGCTTCAGGAACGGATGTTTCCATTGAAAGTGCAGATATCGTGCTATCGCATAATCAATTAAGTCAGGTGGCTTTAGCGCGTAAACTAGCCGCCCGTACCTTACGCACCATCCGACAGAATATTGTATTATCCATTAGCTATAACGTGATTATGGTTCCATTAGCAATGATGGCGCTAGTCAGTCCCTTACTGGCAGCAATCACAATGCCAATAAGTTCGCTACTTGTCATAGGCAATGCTGCCAGAATTAGCCGAATATTTAAGAGGTAGGTCATGGAGGTCATATACGGACTTTTACCCGGCATGTTATTGCTGGGTTTAGTAGGTGTCATAGTCTTTTTCTGGGCCGTTCGCAGTGGTCAATATGATGATATGGAAGGTGCCGCAAATCGTGTGTTGATGGACGATGATAACCATCCGCCCGAAAGCGAACCGGAAATAGATTCAACGAATAACGAAGAAAAAAATGAACCGAAGTCTGATTAGGCTTTTTGCTTTATGCTGTGTTGGTGTATTACTCACGAAAGATGTTTTAGCGGCAGACATAAAAGTTGGCATGAGTGGTCCCTTGACGGGTCCGTTATCGGAAATGGGTCTGTCTATGCAGACGGGTATAAATGCCTATTTTTCCAGATTAAATAAGCATGGTGGAATTAAAGGTCAGCAGATTGAGTTGCTGGCAATAGATGATTTCTACGAACCAGATCAAGCCGCTGCCAATATGCGTCAACTTATTAATGAACATGCAGTGGTTGCTGTTCTGGGCAGTGTCGGAACACCTACAGCGGTGGTCACGGCACCGATTGCAGAACAGCTTCAGGTGGCTTTGGTGGGTGCTTTTTCGGGGGGCGATGTTTTAAGACCCAATCCTCCCAGTCGATATATCATCAATTATCGGCCTGGTTATAAACAAGAAGTTGAGATGCTGATTGATGGCGTGTTGAATGCCGGCATCCGACCTGAAGAAATCGCATTTTTCACTCAACAGGATAGTTACGGAAATGCTGTCTACCATGCTGCCGCAATGGCATTACAAGCCCGAGGGTTTTATCAGGTCGATTACCTTACGCATGCCTATTACAGCCGCAACACCTTAAATGTTGAAAGTGCCGTCGCCACTATTCTTAAAGCCAATATTCCTCCGAAAGTGATCCTGATGGGCGGCAGTTACGCGCCTTCAGCCAAATTTATTAAACTGTTATACGAAGATAGGCCGGAACTTTGGTTCGTCAATGTATCTTTTGTCGGCAGTCATGTACTGGAAAAGTCGTTAGATGGCATCAATGCCAACGTGGTTGTCAGTCAAGTTGTTCCAGAAATTGATGCTGATTTGCCACTTGTTAGAGAGTTTCGCGCAGCATTAAAAGAATATGATAGTGATTTACAACCGAATACAATTTCTCTGGAAGGCTATATAGTTGCAAGGATCTTAGCTGAGGCATTGCTAAGTATGGATGGACCAATCAATCGGGAAACAATGATCGACTCCTTGCATGCCTTGGTCGATTTGGATATTGGTCTAGGCAGCAACATTAATCTGGCTAAAGATCAGCAGCAAGGCAGCCACATGCTTTGGCTGAGTAAATTGGAAAACGGAGCGTTCCATTCATTTGAGTGGGTAAACGCAAATTTTTCACAATAGCCTCATAACAGGATGTAAAAAAATGGATATGGATATACATGTTTAACAATTGGAGCATCCGAACACTGCTGCATTTTTGGGCTGTCATTACCGTATTGATGGTATTACTGATGGCTGCAATTGCCATGTTCAGTCATCATCATTACACCAAAAATCAACTTCTGTTGACCGAGCAGGTTTTTCCACTGGTGGACAATGCCAGACAAATAAGTAGCAGCGCAGCTGCGTTTATTTCCAGACAAAAACAAATTATCAGTGCGCGCAATGCCGATGAGCTTGCCAACGTTTCAGCACGAGAGCCACTGGAAGCAGACTTTGAACAATCCTGGAATCGTTTACTGCAAAGTGTTGAGCAGTTGGATATAGCTCCCGAACTGACCAGTGTGTTGAGTGATTATTATCAGCAATTTTTAGAAACTGATAGTTTATTGCTGCAACAAATGCAGTCCCAACATCAACTCGCCGAACAAATTGATCAACGTACAAAAAGTGTGAATCTGTTGGCTGATGATATTCAGCAGCTGGCTGAAGCCATTACCGGCAGAATTGATTTGACCTTAACTCGTCAAATGCAGTCCTTAAGTAACCCTGAGGTTTTGAGTCAGCCGGACAAAACAGCGTTAATTGAAAATTACACAGCGGTAGAACGAAGCAGTTACTCCTTGATGTTGAATGTACTGCGGATTAGCCAGCTGAGCCAACAGATTCGTGAGGCACAAAATCCAGACTTGCTCCTCAGTATCCGGGAAAATGATATCCGGGAACAGGAGGCCATGCTGCGTAGTGACATTTTGATCATCAAACAGAATCTGCAAAATTATCCTGAATTATTAACCTTGGTTGATAAGTTACAACAGGGAATTAATTCGTTTACCCGCCAGGTAATTGATGATAATAACTCCGTATATCAACTGCGAATTCGGCAACTAGAGACCTTTGAAAAATCTCAGGCGGTGCAGCAGCAGGGGTTGAATATCCTGGAAGTTTTAATGCAAAACCTGAATACCCTTTCTGCCAGAGTTGGTGAGCAGGGTTTGTCCAGAACCCAGCAGTCAGCCTCACTGGCCAAAACAGCAAGATGGTGGATGATTATCAGCTGTTTGGTGATTGCTTTTGGTTTAACGTGGTTTGTGTTGGCCATGACATCGCGTATTAATCAGCCTATGCAACGGTTACGTATGGCGATGCATGACTTGTCGGCAGAAAAGTTTGATACCCGTATGCCAACCAACAATGATCAGAGTGAGTTTAATTTACTCGCCAAGGACTTCAACGTTTTTGCCGCACAAACACAAGCCTTAATTACCAAGTTGGATGAAACCAAACATTCTTTGGAGATTCGAGAAACACGGCTTCGAGCCATTCTTAATGGCGTACCAGAAGCGATTCTTGCCATTCAGGCGGATGGCTCCATCAGTTCGTGTAATCCTGCAGCAGAAAAAATCTTACAGGCCAATGAACAACAATTGGCAGGACAAAATATTCTGCAGTTTTTCGCCCCATCATCAGACATTCATTCGCTTGCCGATCTTGCTCAACTGCAACAAGCCAACCATGAGTTTGAAGGCCGGAACTGGTTTGGTGAAACCTTCTCTATGTGGTTTTCGCTTAATCCATTGTCAGAATTCGATGATGATATCTGGGTCTGTGTTATTTCTGATATAAGCAGCTGGAAACTCACCAAACAAGCATTACTTCAGACCAGTAATGAATTAAACGCCATTCTTGAAAATGCCATGGTGGGTATTGCCTTTATCAAAAACCGGCAGATTATTCGGGTCAACACTAAATTTGAACAATTGTTTTTGTTTGCTCGTGAGGATATCGAAGGGCAAAGTACATTGTGCATTCATCCCAGCGAAGACGCCTTCGAACGCTTTGGCGAACAAGCCTATAACACTTTGTCAGTAGCAGAAAATTTTGAAGCCCAAGTCGAAATGGTACGTGCCAACGGCGAAAAGTTCTGGTGTGCCGTGTCAGGTCAGGTAATAAACCCGGAGAACCCGACTGAGGGATCCATCTGGCTTTATGAAGATGTTACCCATCAGCGGCAAAATGAAGAGCGACTGACACGTTTAGCCAGCAGTGACATCCTGACCGGCTTGCCAAACCGTGGAGTATTTAAAGATCGTTTAGAACACGCTATTCATAAAGCGCAGCGACAAAATGGCCGGTTGGCCGTTTTCTTTCTGGATCTGGATCACTTTAAACATATCAATGATTCACTGGGGCATAAAGCCGGAGATATTTTGCTGTGTGAAGTGGCGCGTCGTATCCGATCCTGTGTCAGAGACAGTGATACGGTTGCCAGACTGGGCGGTGATGAATTTACAGTTATGTTGGAGGATATTCATTCGGCTCAGTACGTCGGAAAAGTCGCTGAAAAAATCCTCAGTACTACGGCTTTGCCGTATATGCTGGATAACATTGAAGTAAATATCAGTCCTAGTATCGGTATCAGTTTATATCCTGCCGATGGCCGTGATGTGGATATGCTCGTACGTAATGCCGATGCAGCCATGTATTACGCTAAAAGTACCGGCCGTAATAACTTTCAATTCTACTCTTCCGATATGAATGCGCAGGCATCGCAGCGTTTGGCAATGGAAACCGGCTTACGTCGTGCGGTCGATCTGCAAGAGTTTTATCTACAATTTCAGCCTCAAATTGAGCTTGAAACTGGCCGTGTAGCCGGGGCAGAAGTTTTATTACGTTGGCATACCGAACAATGGGGGGACATTTCACCAGCGATATTTGTACCGGTGCTTGAAGATACTGGCTTGATCAATATGGTGGGTGAATGGGTATTGAAACAAACCTGCGAAGCTTTCATGGCCAATCGTCACAATTTACCAGATGATTTTTTAATGGCCGTTAATCTTTCAGGACGCCAGTTTAAAGGCAATCTACTGGTCAATTTTATTCGTGATTTGCTGGATAAAACTGGAATGCCGGCCAAAAACCTGGAACTGGAGATCACCGAAAGCCTGTTAATGGAAAATACTGAGCAAGCAGTTGAAACCTTACGCGAGTTAAGCCAATTGGGGATCACGCTGGCAATCGACGATTTTGGTACGGGTTATTCATCACTTTCATATTTAAAACAGTTTCCACTCAATGTGTTGAAAATTGATCGTACCTTTGTTCGTGATGTAACCGAAGACAGTGATGACGCTGCCATCGTAAATGCCATCCTGGCAATGTCAAACAGTCTCGCTTTACAAGTCGTCGCTGAAGGGGTTGAAACTGCCGAGCAGCTCGCTTTTCTACAAAAAAGTCAGTGTAAACGTGCTCAAGGGTTTTATTTCAGCAAAGCTATTAACTTGAATGAGCTGATGGAATATATAAAACAAGCTGAACAATCTCAACGGGCTATGTAAGTCATTACAGTCCGTTCATCCGGGTGTAACCGAATCGTCAGCCCAAATTGCGGATAGTGCCAAATTTGTGCTGAACTTTCTTCAGCTTCATCACTGATATTCTCGGGTTCACCAAAACGATGCAATAACATATCTGCATCAATACGAACCGTTGGGATATAGGTGATGGCGATTACCGGAGCTGTCAGTAAACGTTGTTTGTCATCAAAAGCCGGATCATAACGTCTTGCACCACTTGGCTGTAATTTGGCTGAAGCGGCGCGAGACGCCATACTATTTAACTCATCCTCATCGACCAGCAAATTCACCACGACTCTTGCAGACAGTCCGCCGAGATTGATCGATTCAAAAAAAACTTCAGCCGAGATATTCTGGTTTTCGGTCATAAACAAAGCCACTTCTCCAGCCTCACGCCATAATTGCTGAATTTCTGCGTAGGAGGTGCTGCCTAAATGAACGCCCATCACTTCAATTTGCTCATCAGGCATGATGGTTATTTCCCAAGGTTTAGGCGCTGTTGGCTGAGGCGAAGGGACAAACATTAACGCTGCAATACCCACAATAACTAAAGCTGTACCAAGTAAAAATTTGAGCAATATACGCATAAAAAATCCGAAATTAATTAACCTGTAACCAGAAAGTGACCGGTCCATCGTTGGTAAGAGAAACTTGCATGTTCGCGCCAAACTGGCCAGATTCAACCGCTATGCTGTGATGTTTCGCCTGATTCAACAGATGATCAAAAAGTTGTTTGCCTTGTTCAGGGGGAGCGGCGGGAGTGAAACTTGGGCGATTACCTTTGCGAGTATCCGCGGGCAAGGTAAATTGTGGCACCAATAATAAGTCACCTTTTATATCCAGCAAACTTAAATTCATTTTGTCGTCGGCATCACTAAATACGCGATAATTTAAAACGCGTTGTAACAGTCGATCTGCTATGGCTGCCGTGTCTGTTTTTTCTACTCCAATAAATACCAGAAAACCTTGGCAGATTTGAGCGATGTTCTGATGGTTATCGATGGTGACATTTGCCTGAGTCACTCGTTGTAACAATGCAATCATGTGAGTTGTGAGGCTAATTGATCAGTTGTTCGAACCAGTGCATCAATGATGGCAGGTTCACTCGCTGCATGTCCTGCAAGTGGTAATACTTCAAACTGAGCATTTGGCCAGCGTTGGTAAACTTCCCAGGATTGTTGCATCGGACACACCATATCGTAGCGCCCATGAATAATCACGGCAGGGATATGATTAATTTGTTTGATACTGTCGAGTAATGGGGTGTCACCAAGAAAACAGCTATTCAATGCATAATGCAATTGAATTCGAGAATGCGCCAAAGGCCCCGCAGATTGCTCAGCATCGGGTTGATAATGCTGATCCCGCAGCATGACAATAGTGCCTTCCCAATTTTGCAAAGTGTTGGCGGCAATTTGTTGTTGCTGTTCCTCTGTCTGAGTTAATTGCTGATAATAATAAGCTAATGGTTTGCTTTGTTCGGTGGCCGGTAAATCTTTGACCAGATTATCCCATGCTTCAGCAAATACTCTGGAGGCACCGCCTGCCGCATAAACCCAGTCTATGTCCTGTTGTCGGCCGAGAAATGTGCCGCGTAACACCATATTTAAAACCTGCTCTGGGTGCTGTCGGGCATAGCCAAAGCCAAAGTTGCTCCCCATGAACCACCGAATAACATCCATTTATCGATATTCAGCAATTTCCGGATAGCTTCCATATCTGCAATCAGATAATCCGTGGTGTTGTGTTCAAGTTCACCTGATGGCAATGAACGTCCGCAACCACGCTGATCAAACAAAATGATGTGATACAACTCAGGGTCAAAATAACAACGGTGCTGCGGACGACAACCTGAACCGGGCCCACCATGTAAAAAAATCACTGGAATACCTTGTGGATTGCCGCACTGTTCAACATAAACTTCGTGGCGGCGCCCAGCTGATATTTCTTCACGAGCTAACAGCTGGTGGTGGAAAGGTTCGATATCAGGGTACAGAGTACGCATTTACAGTTCCATCTTGGTTTTCAGCACGCAACTATATCATGTCAGATGATGGTAATTATTACCTTGATGGGCGAAAATATGACGTTTAACTGCTGCCATGTCTCGTCAGCAGCCGCAAAGACAAACAAGGCGAATACAACATGAACCTGCATGAGTATCAGGCAAAACAATTGTTTAACCAATATGGCATTAATACACCCAATGGGCGGATGATCTCCAGTTCGGATGAGGTGGAATCTGCTCTTGCTGCAATTGGTGGTGAACGTTGGGTGGTAAAAGCGCAAGTACATAGCGGCGGCCGTGGTAAAGCAGGTGGTGTTCGAGTAGAAGATAGTTCTTTTGCTGTAACAGAAGCCGTTGTAGCGCTGCTTGGAAGCCAACTGGTCACACATCAGACTACCGCTGAAGGTTTACCTGTTAATAAAATTTGGATTGAAACACCGTCGTCGATTACTCGCGAATTATATCTAGCCTTGCTGGTGGATCGTGTCACCCAACGCGTGGTGTTTATGATTTCTGCCGAGGGCGGAATGGATATTGAAGAGGTGGCAGAGAAAACTCCCGAGGCTATCCTTAGTTTATATGTTGACCCAGTAGCAGGTTTGCAGCCTTATCAATGCCGTCAGGCCGGTTTCTTTCTGCAGTTGACTGGTGTTGCATTCAAGCAATTACAGCAACTGATGCAAAACCTCTATCAGCTGTTTTGTGAAAAAGATATTAGTCTGTTGGAAATCAATCCATTAGTTGTCACTGATAGCGGAGACTTGCTGGCACTGGATGCCAAAATCAATGTCGACGAGAATGCGTTATACCGACACACGGATTTGGCAGATTTATTTGATCCAACTCAGGAAAATCCAGCTGAAGTAATCGCCCGTGATTTCGGACTGAACTACATTGCCCTAGATGGCAATGTGGCTTGCATGGTCAATGGTGCAGGATTGGCGATGGCCACCATGGATTTGATTCAAAAGCAGGGCGGTGAACCGGCTAATTTTCTTGATGTCGGTGGTGGTACCACAGCCGATCGGGTTGCCGAAGCCTTCAAACTAATTTTATCTGATAAAAAGTGAAATCGATTCTGGTCAATATCTTCGGTGGTATCGTGCGTTGTGATTTGATCGCTCAGGGCATTATGCAGGCAGCTAAAGAAGTCGGTTTAGCATTACCCGTGGTGGTGCGTTTGGAAGGTACCAATGCCGACTTAGGCCGCACATTATTGGAAAACAGTGGCATGAATCTACGAGTGGCACAGGATTTAACAGAAGCAGCAGCCTTAGCCGTCGCTGCGGCAGGGGAGTAATAAAACGTGAGTATCTTGGTTAATAAAGACACCAAAGTTATCTGTCAGGGTTTTACCGGAAAACAAGGCACTTTTCATTCAGAACAGGCGATTGCCTATGGCACACAATTTGTCGGCGGTGTCACACCGGGCAAAGGTGGGCAAACGCATCTGAATAAGCCGGTATTTAATACGGTTCATGAAGCCGTTGCTGAAACCGGTGCTGATGCCTCGATGATTTATGTGCCTGCAGCGTATGCTGCTGATGCGATTTTGGAAGCGGCTGATGCGGGTATTAAAGTCATTGCCTGTATTACTGAAGGTATTCCAGTACTGGATATGCTGCGGGTAAAACATGCATTGAAATCTTACGATGCCAAGTTAATCGGACCCAACTGTCCTGGCCTCATAACCCCTGGCGAATGCAAAATCGGCATTATGCCTGGCAGCATCCATTTGCCGGGAAAAATTGGTATTGTCTCGCGTTCTGGAACCCTGACCTATGAAGCGGTATTCCAAACCACTCAAAATGGGCTGGGGCAAAGCACCTGCGTAGGTATTGGTGGTGATCCCATCCACGGCATGAACTTTATTGAATGTCTGGAATTATTTGAGGCCGACCCACAAACACAGGGGATCGTCATGGTTGGTGAAATCGGCGGTCAGGCAGAAGAAGATGCGGCTGATTACATCAAACAATACGTCAGTAAGCCGGTCACAGCTTACATCGCAGGATTAACTGCTCCGGCCGGTAAACGTATGGGTCATGCCGGTGCAATCATCAGCGGCGGTCAAGGCACTGCCAAAGCAAAACTGGCAGCATTAGAAGCTGCGGGTGTGGCGATTGCCGCATCACCAGCTGAAATCGGCTCAACCATGTTGCAACTGATGGAACGTTAATGACAAAAAATCAACTTCAGGTGGTGTTGGCACAAATCGACCCAATTGTCGGAGATGTTGCCGGCAACACCCGAAAGGTGATTGTCGCCACCGAACAAGCCAGAAAACTTTATGCCGCTGATCTGGTTGTGTTTCCTGAATTATGTCTGACAGGTTACCCGCCTGAAGATTTATTATTAAGACCGGGCCTGATAAAGCGAGTCAATAAATCACTGCAAACACTGTGTCAGCAGGTTGACGATATTACTATTATTGTCGGTCATCCTCTTGGCGAAGTCGGTAAAGAATTATTTAATGCCGCTTCAGTTATCAGTAAGCATCAAATCACTGCTCAATATCTTAAACATAAACTACCTAATTACGGTGTGTTTGATGAAAAGCGTTATTTCATTGAAGGCCGAGAAGCCACCATTATTGAGATAAACCAGATCAAAATTGGCCTGACCATTTGTGAAGATATCTGGTTTGTTGAGCCTGCAGCTCAAGCCGTGGATGCCGGAGCTGAAATCATAGTGAATCTGAATGCCTCGCCATTTAAACAAGATAAAACACAGTTGCGAGAGACTGAGGTTAGCAAGCGGGCGCGCGAGAATTCAGTCCCGGTTTTGTATGTCAACCAAATGGGCGGACAGGATGAGCTGGTGTTTGATGGGGCTTCATTTGCGGTGAATGCCATTGGTGAAAAATGTGTTCAAGCCGTTCAGTTTGCGACAGCGTTGGTGCCAATAAAGATCAGCAAAACCCCCCAGGGTATTCAGCTTGAAGGTTCACTTCAACCACTAATGGGAGAGTTGGAAACCGTCTATCAAGCGCTAGTCTGTGGCTTAAGAGATTATGTGGAAAAAAATCGTTTTCCTGGCGTGGTGATAGGGCTTTCTGGTGGAATCGATTCAGCTTTAACTTTGGCTCTGGCAGTTGATGCTTTAGGAGCTGATCGCGTACAAGCGGTGATGATGCCGTCAAGGTTCACCGCACAAATCAGTTTGGATGATGCTGCAGAGATGGCGAGTATTTTGGGGGTCCAGTATCGAGTCTTAGGAATTGAAAACTTATTTCAGACCTTTCTCCATGAGCTAGAAGAGGTGTTTGCCGGCACTCAGGCCGATACCACTGAAGAGAATATTCAGGCTCGTTGTCGTGGTGTGTTGTTGATGGCAATCTCCAATAAAACCGGTGCAATGGTGCTTTCTACCGGAAATAAAAGTGAAATGGCCGTGGGCTATTCCACCCTGTATGGCGATATGGCAGGTGGTTTTTCGCCATTGAAAGATGTTTACAAAACGCTGGTCTATAAACTCGCGGATTATCGCAACAGCCTGTCGAAAGCGATTCCTGAACGAATTATAACCCGACCACCTTCAGCTGAGCTTTCTGCCGATCAGTTGGATCAGGATTCATTACCTGCTTATGAAGTGCTGGATGCCATCCTGGAAGCCTATGTCGCCAATGATGGTTGTTTTGAAGATCTGGTGGCCTCAGGATTTAATGCTGAAACGGTTGCACAGGTTATCAAAATGGTGGATCGTAGCGAGTACAAGCGACGTCAGGCACCGCCCGGTATTCGTATTACCGGCAGGGCATTTGGCAGAGACCGTCGCTATCCGATAACATCAGGTTATACCGTAACGTCAACTATAGAATAGGCAATCACATGAAAAAAATTGAAGCCATAATCAAACCATTCAAATTGGATGATGTGCGTGAAGCACTATCGGATATCGGTGTGACCGGCATGACGGTTTCTGAAGTCAAAGGCTTTGGGCGGCAAAAAGGTCATACAGAGCTGTATCGTGGTGCCGAGTATGTTGTGGATTTCTTACCGAAGGTGAAAATGGAGATCGTGCTGGCAGATGATCAGGTAGATGCTTGTATCGAAGCAATCACCAAGGCCGCACATACTGGTCGCATCGGCGATGGCAAGATTTTTGTTTCACCGCTGGAACGCGCTATCCGTATTCGTACAGGTGAAGATGGCGAAGAGGCTATCTAATTTAACTGTAATCAAAGAAACGACGCTGTTAATCAAACAGCGTCGTTTTACGTACATCAGCTACACCGGCATGACCAGGGTAGTTTCTTTCCAAAACGCGTAATGCGTCTTCTGATAAATCATCTAATTCCAGAATTTTATAAGCCTTGGCCATAATCACTAATGCATCTGGCATTGCTGGCGTGCGCGGGTAGTTTTCAATCACATATTTGGCGCGATTGGCTGCGGCAAGGTAAGAAGCGCGACGCATATAGTAGTTTGCAACGTGCAATTCATGTTGCGCTAATCGATTACGCAGATACACGATACGTTGTGCTGCATCATCACTATAACGGCTGGTCGGGAAACGGTTAACCAAGGTGGTGAAATCACGGAGCGCATTCAGTGCAGTGCCAGGATCACGCTGCGTTTCATCACGCGGAATATATTTTTCCAAAATACCCATGTCACGATTAAAGTTGATTAGACCACGCAGATACATCGCATAATCAATATGCTCGTTTAATGGGTAGACCCGCATGAAACGATCCAGAGTTGCGATAGCCGTTTCCGGTTCGTCCATTTTGTAATACGCGTAAGCGGAATCCAATAAAGCCTGTTGCGCATATTGTCCAAACGGGAAACGTGCTTCAAGCTGTTCGTAGTATTCAATAGCTGTTCGATAATCATTAATATTCAAAGCGGCTTTGGCTTCGGCATAAACCCGTTCTACGGTCCAGCTTTCTTCAGCAACTACAGGCTCTCTGCCTGAAAAGAAAGAACAGGCGGTCAGTGACAGTATCAGGAACAACGGCAGGATGTATTTCATCATTGGCTTCTATCTTGAATCAAAACAAAAATTTCACAGCCTGAGATTGTAGACTGTTTAACTTGGCAAAGCATCACTAGCAATAACAGTTTTCGCGGATCATTGTACAATAGCCGCTGTTTATTCACCCTTAACTCTATAGGTTTGTAATGATTAGTCGTTTATTTATCGGTTTGGCGAGTAGTTTATTAGTACTTCCAGTCGGTGCAACCACCTTTGAATTGGCTGATGAGGAAACGCGTGTCATCGGACACAACCTCGTTGTTTACAGTCGTCACGAAGACACGTTATTAGATATCGGTCGTAAATTTGATTTGGGCTATACCGAGATGACTGCGGCCAACCCTAATCTGGATCCCTGGTTGCCAGGTGATAACAAACCGGTATTGATTCCAAATAAATTCATTTTGCCGGATGCGCCGCAAAAAGGCATTGTGATTAATATTCCGGAAATGCGGTTATTTTACTTTCCGCCAAAACAAGCTAATCAATTACAACAAGTAATTACCCATCCAATTGGTATCGGTCGTGAAGGTCGTGATACACCGCTAGGTAAATTATCAATTATTCAAAAACGTGAGAACCCTTCATGGACACCGCCTGAATCTGTACGCAGAGAACACGCAGCAGCCGGCGATATTCTGCCAGCAGTCGTTCCACCTGGTCCGGATAATCCATTGGGTACCCGTGCAATACGATTATCCAACCCAAGCTATCTGATTCATGGCACAGCTAAACCATATGGTGTTGGCTTACGCGTCAGCAGTGGTTGTATACGTTTGTACCCAGAAGATATTGAACATTTATACAGCCTGGTTTCACTTAATACACAGGTAAATATTCTTCATCAGCCGTATAAAGCAGCCGTTTCAAATGGCAAATTGTTTTTGGAAGCCCATGCCCCAATTCCTGAAATGTATAAAGAAGTAAGTGGCAATATGACTCCAATGATTCAGGCTATCCTAAACGCTCAGGATAGTATGCTTTCAGAGCAGGATTGGCCGTTTGCAGAAGAAATCGTGATGACAACACACGGTGTTGTTAAGCAAATCAATCAGCAGGAAGAAAAGATTGTTGATAATGTCTGGTTTGTACATGGTGGCTTACAACTGAACACTGGCGCAAAAATGCGTAAGGCATTACAAGATTTAAACATGCAGGATAAATTCTGGCCGTTAAGAAATAAAGCGATAAACGAAGTAGTCGTAGGACCATTTGAAAATTTGGAAGCTGCGCGTGAAGCGGCGGATAAAATTTCTGCAGCAGCGGGTATCCCGGTGTGGCCTGCGCATTTATCAGAAGAAATGTTTTAACAAATTTACAAACTGCAGAACCAAAAAAGCCGGGATATTAATCCCGCTTTTTTGTTTTGAAGCTATGAAAAAATAATTATTTAAATTATTTGCTCATTGCTTTTTCAAACATACGATCGATTTTTGCACAGCAAGCATCAACTTGTGCTTGTGCATCTTCAGCCGCTTTTTGTGCATTTGTAGCAGCTAATTCAGCGTCAGAAGCAGTACGTTGTGCAGTATCAGCAGTACTTTGCGCGTTGCGAGCTGCAACTAAAGCAGAATCAGCTGTTGATTGTGCAGATTCTACTGAACCTTTTAATGCTTCCATTTCAGCAGTATTTGCACATGCAGTCAGTAATGCCAAAGGCAGGATAACGGCGCTCAGTTTAGCTAATGATTTCATTTGTATCTCCTTAAAGTGTACTAGGGTTGGTAGCATTTCCATTTCGTTTGTAAATGCAAGCCTGACAAAAGGCTAGCAGGAAATATTTATGCTGTCTATTGCCACAAATTTAAACTGCGAATTAGTGGCGATAGTTGCTATAATTATGCTCTCTTTTTTTGGACTGGAATAGTATTTACTATTTTTGTCGCATTCTTTTTTTTGCTCTGGAAAAATTTGTTCTATGCATCCAATGCTGAATATAGCCGTACGTGCGGCTCGTCAGGCAGGTAGCCTGATTATGCGCTCTTTACAACATGTCGATCATTTGGAAATTACCGCTAAAGGATTGAATGATTTTGTCACCGATGTTGACCGCCTTGCGGAACAGGAAATCATCAACACCATTAAAAAATCTTATCCTGACCACGCCATTATGGCGGAAGAGTCCGGTGAAACAGGTCAAAACGATGTGGTCTGGATTATCGACCCATTGGATGGAACAACAAATTATCTGCACGGTTTTCCGCATTATTGTGTATCGATTGGTGTGATGGTCAAAGGACGCATTGATCATGCAGTTGTGTTTGATCCAATGCGTGACGAATTGTTTACCGCCAGCCGTGGTGAAGGCGCCAAGCTCAATGATCGCCGTCTGCGTGTCACTAAACGCAAAGATCTCAATGGTGCGTTGATTGCTACTGGGTTCCCTTTCAAATATCCGCAACATATTGATGTTTATATGCAGATGTTTGCCGCAGTTTTTCCACAAGTGGCGGATATTCGTCGTGCCGGTTCGGCAGCGTTGGATTTAGCCTATGTCGCCGCCGGTCGAGTGGATGGTTATTGGGAAATCGGACTGGAAAACTGGGATTTAGCAGCCGGTAAATTGTTAGTTGAAGAAGCGGGTGGTTCGGTGACGAATTTTACCGGCGGTGACAAGGTTTTGGATAAGGGACACGTAATTGCAGGCAACTTATCGATCCATGCTCATCTGCAAAAAAGTATTGCCCCGTTTGTGTCGGGTAACCTGAAGTGATTGAGGTCCCCACCGGGACATTTTTTAACAGCGCATGCCAGACATGCCTTAATGAACTGATTTTATGAGTAATAATTCTAGAGATATAAACAAACTACGTAACATAGCCATCATCGCTCACGTCGATCACGGTAAAACAACTTTGGTTGATCAGCTGCTGCGTCAGTCCGGTACCTTCAGTGAACATGAAGAGCTGCAAGAACGGGTGATGGACTCGAACGACTTGGAACGTGAGCGTGGTATCACCATCCTTTCCAAAAATACCGCCATCCGCTGGAATGATTACCGCATCAATATCGTCGATACACCGGGCCATGCTGATTTCGGTGGTGAAGTTGAACGTGTTCTGTCTATGGTTGATTCCGTATTGTTGCTGGTAGATTCATCAGAAGGTCCGATGCCACAAACGCGTTTCGTTACGCAAAAAGCATTAGCACTGGGTCTGAAACCAATCGTAGTTATCAACAAGATTGATAAACCAAGTGCTCGTCCAGGTTGGGTATTGGATCAAACATTTGATCTATTCGCCAATCTGGATGCCACCGACGAACAGTTGGACTTTGATGTTATCTACGCGTCAGGTCTGAATGGCTTTGCTGGTATGGAAGATACCGTTCGTGATGGTGATATGACGCCTTTATTCCAACTAGTTGTGGATAGAGTGAGTCCTCCTGCGGTTGACCCTGAAGGTCCTTTCCGTATGCAGGTAACTTCACTTGATTACAATAGTTATGTTGGTGTTATCGGCATCGGCCGTATTGAGCGCGGCAAAGTTAAAACTAACATGCCGGTGACAGTAATTGATCCCGAAGGTAAAAAACGTAATGGTCGTGTAATGCAGGTCATGGGCTTTATGGGACTGCGCCGTGAAGAAGTTGAAGAAGCACATGCTGGTGACATTATTGCGTTTACTGGTCTGGATCCGCTGAATATCTCAGATACTTTATGTGATCCTAATGCTGTTGAAGCTTTACCACCGTTAAGCGTTGACGAACCGACGGTCACCATGACCTTTCAGGTCAACAACTCTCCGTTTGCTGGTAAAGAAGGTAAATTCGTTACTACTCGCCAAATTAAAGAACGTCTGGATCGCGAGTTGATTCATAACGTGGCGTTAAAAGTAGAACAACTGGTTGAAGATCCCGATAAATTCCGTGTTTCTGGTCGTGGTGAATTACATCTTTCTGTTTTGATCGAAAACATGCGTCGCGAAGGTTTCGAGATGGGTGTATCCCGTCCTGAAGTTATCATTCGTGAAGTGGACGGCGTCAAGGAAGAACCATACGAAGCGGTAACTATTGATGTTGAAGATACCCATCAAGGTTCGGTGATGGAAAAAATGGGTACTCGTGGTGGTGAATTAAAAGATATGTCACCAGATGGTAAAGGCCGAGTGCGTCTCGACTTTATTATTCCGTCACGTGGTTTGATTGGTTTCCGTACTGAGTTTTTAACTGCCACACAAGGTACCGGGCTTATTTACAGCGTATTTGATCATTACGCACCGGTAAAACCAGGTACCTTCGGTAAACGTATCAATGGTGTGTTAATTGCCAATGGTGTGGGTAAAGCCGTGGCATTTGCCATCTTTAACTTGCAGGATCGTGGTCGTATGTTTATCGGCCATGGCGATGAAGTCTATGAAGGTATGGTTATCGGTATTCACTCACGTGATAACGATTTAGTCGTTAACCCGTTAAAAGGTAAACAGCTAACCAATATGCGTGCATCAGGTTCTGATGAAGCAGTGGCCTTAGTTCCGCCAATTCGCATGAGTTTGGAACAGGCGCTGGAATTTATCGGTGACGATGAATTACTGGAAGTAACGCCTAAATCCATCAGAGTACGGAAGAAATTCCTGCTGGAGCACGAGCGTAAGCGCGCTTCACGTGGCTAGTTGTATCGCCAACTGAACAAGAAAGGGTATCCTATAACGGATGCCCTTTTTTTTTGAGGTAAACCATGCGAATTTTGCTCCTGCTGGCGATAGGCCTGCTGCTATTTATCATCTTCCGGAATTTATACCGGCAGATAAAAAACGAAAGACAAATCGAACAAACTGAAAAAATGGTGCGCTGCGAACAATGTGGATTGCATTTGCTGGAACAGGAAGCAATTCAGAAAAATCAGCATTATTTTTGTACCACCGAGCATCTTGAGGCTTATCAGCATCAAAAATAATGGCTGGCGAATATTTCAGCACCACTAAATCAGAACAAGATCAGGCCTCCTGGCGGGCGCTAACCTTATTCTCCGGCTACCGTCTGTTTCTGGCGGCCATTTTGTTTGTGGTGTTTTATCTTGAATTAGCTCCAGAATTCATCGGTAATAAATACCCGTTATTACATCATTTTGTCAGCCTGAGTTATTTGATGGTGGCTGTATTGCTGATGATATTTTCCAGTCGCCAGTGGGGAATCTTTGTTACCCAATGCAGCATTCAGCTGATTATCGACATTATCGCTCTGGCGTTAATTATTCATGCAGCTGGTGGCTTGCAAAGTGGTCTTGGCGCATTGCTGGTTGTTGTCGTCGTTGCTGGTGGAGCATTGATTCCAGGTCGACTTGCAGTGTTTATCGCAGCTATCGCAACCTTATCGGTTCTGCTGGAAGCGGTTTATGCAGAATTGACCGGAGTCGGCCAAAGTCATTTTGCTCAGGCGGGTATGTTGGGTGCGATATTTTTCATTACCGCACTGCTGGCACATCTGCTGTCACGTACTATGCAGCGCTCACAAATGCTGGCAGAACAACAAGCGCAGGATCTGAATAAACTCGCTAATCTGAATCAACACATCATCAGTCGTATGCAAGTGGCGGTATTGGTCGTTGATGAACAGGGCAGGGTAACCTTGTGCAACCAATCCGCCGCAAAATTTATGGGCATTGAACATGCGCCGAAAGAATTTTTGCTCAAACAGTATGTGCCTGAATTAGCCGATCAAATCTGGCGTTGGAAACAACATTTACCCGATGCATTTGAACCGTTTCAGGCTCGGGCAGATTTGCCAGAATTATTGGCCCGTGCCACGCAACTTGATTCTGGTGAAGTGTTGGTATTTATCGAAAATACCACTGCGCTGGCTCAACACGCCCAACAACTAAAACTGGCCTCCTTGGGGCGTTTGACGGCGAGTATTGCACATGAAATTCGTAATCCATTAAGTGCTATCAGTCATGCGGGTGAATTGTTGGCTGAAACCGTGAGTCATGATACATCAGTCAGTAAGCTTACCAGCATCATTCAGCGCCATAGTGTGCGGATGAACAGTATTATCGAAACCATCCTGGAAATGAGTCGACGCAAGAATGTCGAGCCAAGCGTTGTGGTATTAAGTCCGTGGCTGGAAAAATTGCTGGAGGAATATTGCGAAATCAAACATATACCACCACAGCAAATTTTATTAACGTCAACGGCACCATTGGCTCGAATTTGTACTGATGAAGAGCAATTACATCAAGTAATGTGGAATCTGATTGATAATGCATGGCACTATGCTGATAAAGAGCAGGCTCAACCCATTGAAATTCGTGTCACACTGCTGTCAGAGGATATCCATATTGATGTTATCGATAATGGCGCGGGCGTGAGTCCTCAAGCCATGCAACATTTGTTTGAGCCGTTTCATTCAGAACGTACAGGCGGTACCGGTTTAGGATTGTATCTGGCACGTGAGTTATGTCAGGCCAATGGCGCCAGATTAAGTTATCTGCCTGAATTAGGTAGTTGTTTCAGAATCAGTTATCCACCGCAAAGACAAGAGTTTATTCAATGAATCCACAAGCGTTGATTGTCGATGATGAGCCTGACATCCTTGATTTGCTGTCGATGACCTTGTCCGGTATGTCAATTGATTGTGTGACGGCGGAGAGCATCGCTGAAGCGGAGAGATTGTTGTCACAGCAATCGTTTGATCTATGTTTCACCGATATGCGTTTGCCGGATGGTGATGGTTTGCAGTTGGTTAAAAGTATTCAAGCTACTCATCCCGAGTTACCCATTGCGGTGATAACAGCGTACGGCAATATGGATCTAGCAGTCACGGCATTGAAATCCGGTGCATTTGATTTTGTATCCAAACCTTTGAAATTACGGGTTTTACGTGAATTGGTAGAAGCCGCATTAAAACTTTCACCAAATAGACCACATAAAAATGACCGACGCTCGCGTGATCGTTTATTGGGTGAAACCGAGTTAATGCGTGAGTTGCGTGGCAAAGTCGCCAAGTTGGCTCGCAGCCAGGCACCGGTTTATATCAGTGGTGAGTCCGGAACTGGTAAAGAATTAGTTGCACGTTTAATTCACGATCTGGGTGCAAGATCGGACAAAGCATTTGTACCGGTAAATTGTGGCGCTATTCCTAATGAGTTAGTAGAAAGCGAATTTTTTGGACATAAAAAAGGTGCTTTCACCGGTGCGGTGGCCGATAAACAGGGTCTGTTTCAACATGCCGATGGCGGCACCTTGTTTCTGGATGAAGTCGCTGATTTACCACTGATGATGCAAGTCAAATTATTACGGGCGATTCAGGAGAAAGCGATACGTCCAGTAGGTGGGCACGAAGAAATCAATGTTGATGTCAGGATTTTATCGGCAACGCATAAAAATCTGGCGGAGTGTGTGGATAAGGGAACATTTCGCCAGGATCTGTTTTATCGACTGAATGTCATTGAGCTGCAGGTGCCGCCCTTAAGAGAACGCAAAGCCGATATACAGTTACTGGCTGAACATATTTTGCAAAATCTGGCTGGTAAAACGCACTCAGTTGTCACCAAGTTAACACCGGAAGCCATTACAGCCCTGCAGCAGTATCCTTTTCCAGGGAACGTGCGAGAGCTGGAAAATACGCTTGAAAGGGCGTTGACCTGGGCTGAAGGCACACGTATTACCTCTGCTGATTTAATGTTACCGGTTGCAACACAACCGACAAAAAACATTATGTCGATCTCAGCTTTGGTTGAACCCGAAATCAATCAGGATCTTGAAAGTCATCTTGAAGATCAAGAGCGGGCGATAATCGAAAAAGCCCTTAATGAAACCCGTTGGAATAAAACGGCTGCCGCTAAACGTCTGGGTATTACTTTCCGTGCGTTACGCTACAAGCTTAAAAAGCTGGATCTTGAATAATTTTTCTTAGGCAGCAGATGGCTGCACCTGCTCAATAGCTGTGCCATCGTTTAAAAACAAATCGTGATTTGCGCCTTCCAGTTTTAAGCTTAATTGCAGAAATAAGTTTTGATCAGGGCCGTGAATGGCTCTAACGATATGGCCGATCACTGCACCTTCATTGTCATTAACCGTTTCTCCCACTGCTGGCAGACTATTTGTGTTTGCAACAGCGTGAAACAAACGACGTTTTGGCTCGCCCAGATAATGCAGGCGCGCAACCACTTCTTGTCCGGGATAACAGCCTTTACGAAAACTGACCCCACCAACTAAATCCAGATTCAACTGTTGTGCGGTAAACAGCTCGCGGCTTTCCGGCAAAATGTAAGGTATGCCTGCATTAATTTCATCAATATGCCAACTCGCCTCAGAAGCAAGCTGCCAACCATGTTCCATTAATGATGCCAGCTCAGAGGCCATCTGGTCAGTCGTTGTAATCAACAACGCGTGGGAAGTTGATGGTAATGCAATAGCAGAAGATGGTTGAGAATCGCCGAGCAAACCAGATACTTGTAAGTCTTCGCTATGGTCAATAATTTCAACTTTACTGCGTAATTTAAACATCTGCAGCCGCTGCGTCAGAAAAGCACATTGGCTTTTGGGTAACACTAACTGGTAACCATCGGGTGTTTTAATCAGTGTAAAAAGCGCCAGCAAACGTCCTTTTGGGTTACACATAGCGGTTAGCTGCGAGCTGGCTGTATCTAATTGTTTAACATCGTTGGTGAGCAGATTTTGCAGGAAGTTACTGGCTTCCTCTCCGGTGACCGTGATGACGCCAAAACTGGATAATGGGATCACAAATTGTTTGTCATCATTCCTCTCTGCGAGTCCGGCAGAAGACTGTTGTTGCAAAATGGATTGATAGTCAGTGGTCATGAATTTACTCTTAGGCATAAGATAGATTTGAGCATGTCATTGTAACGAGTTTGTGGCATTACCGAAAATATGGAATCAAAATGCGAGAAAAAGGATTTTTTCTACCATTAAAACCATCAAGATATCTGCTGATTTACAGCGTTATAGTGCATTTTCTGGCCACAGTCAGTGTGTCGTTAATGGCTGTGGAATTCGTTTTTAAAATATTCTTCGTGTTAGCACTGATACTGAGTTTGCTAGTTCATCTTTATCGCTCAGGTCTGATCGGCCGATATTCTAAACGTCCAATTACGTTAATGAACTCGAATAAAGACTTTTGGCAAATCCGCTACGCAGATGAATCACTCTCTGCTACGTTATCGCTGGAATCATCATGGGCAACGCGACTAGCGGTTATCCTCAATTTTAAGACGGATACTAATCAACGTTTATCAGTAATTGTGATGAAAGATGCTGTTGATAAACAACAATATCGACAATTACGAGTACGAATCAGATTGGCGTTTTTCCAGCGATAATACTGTTACTGGCATTACCATCAGACATTTCAGGATAATCCAGTGTGTAATGCAACCCTCGACTTTCCTTGCGTTGCAATGCCGATTCAATAATCAATTCCGCCACATCCGCAAGATTACGTAGCTCCAGTAAATCGTTACTGATATGGTGCTGACTATAAAACTCATTAATTTCTTGTTGTAATAAAAACAAGCGCTGACGAGCACGATTGAGTCGTTGAGTACTGCGCACTATGCCCACGTAGTCCCACATAAAACGGCGTAACTCGTCCCAGTTATGGCTAATCGCAACTGCCTCTTTAGCCGGATGTACGCGGCTATCATCCCAGTGTGGAATATTTTCAGGTAGTTGTTTTTTCGGGCGATTGGCAATATCTTTTGCCGCCGCATCGGCAAACACCAGACATTCCAGCAATGAGTTACTGGCCATCCTATTCGCACCATGCAAGCCGGTATGGGCAGTTTCCCCAACAGCATACAGACCATCAATATCCGTTCTGCCATGCATATCGGTCATGACGCCGCCACAGGTGTAATGTGCTGCAGGCACAACTGGTATGGGTTCTTTTGCCATATCCACACCAAATTGCAGGCAGCGCTTATAGATGGTGGGGAAGTGAGAAGTAATAAATTCTTTGGGTTGATGACTGATATCCAGATATACACAATCCTGACCCAGACGTTTCATTTCATGGTCAATCACCCTTGCCACAATGTCTCTCGGTGCTAGTTCAGCCTGCGGATGAAATGCCGGCATAAAGCGCGTGCCATCAGCCAGTTTTAACGTTGCGCCTTCACCGCGTAAGGCTTCACTGATTAAAAAAGATTTGGCTTTTGGATGATAAAGACAAGTTGGATGAAATTGAATAAATTCCATATTGGCGATTCGGCAGCCTGCTCGCCAGCCCATAGCAATACCATCGCCGGTGGAGACATCCGGATTGCTGGTATAGAGATAGACTTTTCCTGCCCCGCCAGTAGCCAGCACGGTAACCGGTGCCAGAAAGGTTTTCGGTTGATCGGCTTTAATATCCAGAACATAACAACCCAGACAGGTATTGTCTTCTGCAGCCAAATGTTTGCGGGTAGTAATCAGATCAATGCCGATGTGATAGGGAAATAAAGAAATATTCGGATGCGCTTTGGCTTTATCCAACAATGTGGTTTCTACCGCACGACCCGTTGCATCCGCCGAGTGAATGACCCGGCGATGACTATGGCCACCTTCCTGAGTCAGATGATAAGACTCGGTGGTCATATCATCACGGGTAAAGGAAACCCCTTGTTCAATTAGCCATTCGATACTTTCTCGCGCATGTTCAACAGTAAAACGCACGACTGCTTCGTCGCATAATCCGCCTCCGGCGCGCAAAGTATCATCAATATGGGATTGCAAAGAATCGGCTTTATCGAGTACAACAGAGATGCCGCCTTGAGCATAAAGTGATGCGCCTTCCTCAAGCTGGCTTTTGGATAGAACGGCAACGCGGGCTTGGTCTGCCATCTTTAATGCCAAGGTTAAACCTGCCGTACCGCTGCCGATTATCAGCAGATCAAAATGATGAGTTGTCGTCATGGGGCCTGTTACAGGTAGAATGCCAACAATTATTGTGCACTGATTGTGGAACAAAAATAAATGACATTGGTCAATCAAGCATTAAACAGAAATCGTCTCCGGCTTGTCGGAGTAGGCCGGATAAAAAAATGAACGTGGATCAGGAATTAGTTCAGCGGGTGCAGGCGGGTGATAAAAAAGCCTTTGATCTGCTGATAATGAAATATCAACAGCGAATCATACATGTGATAACCGGTTTCGTGCATGACCCAGTAGAAGCAATGGATGTTGCGCAAGAAGCTTTATAAAGGCATATCGAGCATTGCCGAACTTTCGTGGCGACAGTGCGTTCTACACGTGGCTGTATCGTATCGCTATCAACACATCAAAAAATCATCTTACTGCCAGTTCCCGTCGACCTCCGATGAGTGATGTCGATGCGATGGATGCAACAAATTATTACGATGCGCCAGAACTTAAGGAATTTGAGACCCCTGAAAACAGTCTCATGTGTGTGCAGTTGGAAGAAGCGATTCAGCAAGCGATTGAAGACTTGCCTGAAGAGACAGCCACCGCAATCAAATTGCGTGAATTTGAAGGCATGAGTTATGAAGAAATCGCAGAAGCGATGGATTGTCCGATTGGTACCGTCAGGTCGCGGATTTTTAGGGCACGGGAAGCTATCGATAAACAAGTTAAGTCAGTTATGGGTGAAGAGGAATAATAACAATGGCAATTAATCATCTCGAATTAGTGTCTGCTTTGGTTGATGGCCAGCTGACCGGTAGTGAACTTGAACAAGCGTTGGAATTGATCGCCAACGACAATTCTGCCCGTGAAGCGTTTATGCGCTACCAGCAAGCTAGCGATATCCTGCATGGATACACCCGAAGCATCAATCTGAGTCCCTTAGATTTAACCTCACGAATTTCTGCTGCGCTTGATGATGAGCCGGCTTATTCAATGGCAATCGAAAACAAATCTACTGCAAAACTGATTCGCTTCCCGCAAAACTTCTGGAAACAGGCAACCGGATTGGCCATGGCGGCTTCCATAGGTGCACTTGCAGTAGTAGGTGTGGTTCAGCAGCAATCCGCAACAAATAACATTCCGGTCGCAAGCGTCGTTGCAAATGAAGCACCAGCAACTATGGTCAGTCAGACTTCTAATCGCTGGACAGTCGCCGAGCCGGAAATTGAAGACAGGCTCAATACTTATCTGGTTGATCACAACGAATATGTTGGTGCTTCAGGAATGTTCTCTTACGGGCGTGTCGTCTCTTACGGCACGGAGCGTTAAAAAATGCGCCAAGGATTTCGTTTTTGTGTTGCGCTGTTGGTGTTGTTCATTCCGACAGTACAGGCAGAATCCGCTTCGATAGAATTACTCGAGCGAATGAGCCAAGCAGCCAAGCAACTCAACTATGAAGGTGTTTTTGCCTACCAAAGTGGCAAAACATTCCAATCAGTGCGTATTTACCATCGTAACGATGACGGTACCGAATCAGAACGACTTATTTCTTTAAATGGCGCTGCTCGGGAAGTCATTCGTTCTGATGATACTGTTACCTGCATCAATCCAGACGGCAAACAAATTAATGTGAGTCAACGTCCTTTAGGGCGAGGCTTTCCCAGCGATTTACCGCGCCGCTTAAGCTCAGCAACTGCTTTTTACGAATTAAAGCTGGGTGATGAGGATCGTATCGCCGGCAAATTGACTCAGAGAGTCGATATCAAGCCTGTTGATAGTTATCGCTACGGTTATCGGTTGTGGATGGATAAAGAAACAGATCTGCTACTTAAATCTGAACTGATTGATGAGCAAGGTGAAGTATTAGAAACCTTTGAATTTACTGATATCCAAACCGGTGTCGATATTCCTGATGCCTCGCTGGAAGCACAAATGTCCGGTAATGAAATGGTATGGAATCGTACCGAACCGGGTGAAATGACAACACAGGATTTGGCGAAATTTTCAAATTGGCAGACAAAATGGTTGCCTGAAGGTTTTATGCTGGTGGCCCATCAAAATCGCTTACGCTCCAACAACGGCGCCCATGTCGAACAACGTGTCTATAGCGATGGTTTGAGTTCAGTATCGGTATTTATCGAAAAAATGCGTTCTCAACATAATCATTTCCATGGCGGTTCTCATATGGGAGCAGTTAATGCTTTCGGTAGCGTTATTCATGCACATTTTGTTACCGTGGTAGGTGAAGTCCCGGCAGTGACTGTGGAAAAAATCGGTGCGGCAATTCAATACGCTGGACCTGAGTCGAGATGATCGAACAAAAAGCCAAAGTGATTCGTTCAGATGAATCAACCATATGGCTGCAGACTGAACGCCAATCCACCTGTGATAAATGTCAGGTAAAAAAAGGCTGTGGTACCGGACTGTTAAGTGAACATGTTGGACGACGGTTTTCAACGATTAGCGTACCTAAAAAACATCCCGTGCAGCCCGGCCAGCAAATGAACGTATCTATTCCGGAAGAAGCCTTATTGCACGGTGCCTACATGATGTATCTGCTACCGATATTGTTCATGTTTGCCGGCGCCGGATTCAGTCGATTTATGGTTGCCAATGAATTAGTGGAAATTATTGCTGGATTGGCTGGTCTGATGCTTGGCTTCTATTGGGTTAAAAAACGACTCAAAAACCAGAAAATTGCCATCGAAACTCAATTAATAGAGGAAAAATAATGACGCAATCCAAAACAACTGGCGCCATGATCATGGCATTGCTGATGTGGTTAATGTTGAGTTCAACCGCACATGCACGTGGCGGTTTACCTGATTTTACAGAATTAGTGGCTGAAAATGGCGAAGCCGTCGTCAATATCAGCACCAAAAGTAAACCAAGCGAAGCGATGGCTTCCTCGCCATTTCCGCCAGGCATGGAAATGCCAGAGGGTACGCCATTTGATGATTTTTTCAGACGTTTCTTTGGTGACCCGTCTCAACCCCGTGCACCACAACCCAGTTCATTAGGTTCTGGTTTTGTATTGTCGGCGGATGGTTTTATCTTAACTAATCACCACGTCATTAAAGATGCTGACGAAATTATCGTTCGGTTCAGTGATCGCACCGAACTGGTCGCTGAATTATTAGGCAGTGATGAGCGTAGTGACGTGGCTTTATTGAAAGTCGATGCAGAAGGCATGAATTTAAAAGCCGTTAAATTAGGCGACTCTAATGATCTGAAAGTTGGTGAATGGGTACTTGCTATTGGTTCACCTTTTGGCTTTGATTATTCGGCTACTGCCGGGATTGTCAGTGCATTAGGTCGTAGTCTGCCAAGCGACAGTTATGTTCCCTTTATTCAAACTGATGTTGCCATTAACCCAGGTAATTCAGGCGGTCCGCTATTTAATCTTGATGGCGAAGTGATTGGTATCAACTCGCAAATCTACAGCCGTACTGGCGGCTTTATGGGCGTTTCATTTGCTATCCCGGTTGACGTGGTTATGGATGTGGTTGATCAAATCAAGTCACAAGGTTATGTCAGTCGTGGTTGGTTGGGTGTGGTGATTCAGGATGTAACCCGTGAATTGGCTGAATCATTTGGTCTTAGCAAACCGCGTGGTGCTTTGGTTTCTCGTGTAATTGCAGGAAGCCCTGCTGAGAAAGCTGGTTTTCAAGCGGGCGACGTTATTCTTAAATTTGATGATCGCACTGTAGATGCCTCATCAGATTTACCTCCAATTGTTGGTCGTACCGCAATAGGTAAAAAATCCAAAGCGGAAATTATGCGTAATAACAAAATGATGACGCTTTCAGTCGTTGTTGAAGAATTACCCGAAGATGAGCAAATTGCCAGTGGCAGTTCGCCTCGGGCCGGGCAGTTCCATGATAGTCGACTGGCGATGGAAGTCACTGACTTATCAGCTGAACAACGTGCTGAGTTAGGACCAAATCAAAGTGGTGTAACAGTCAGAAAAATTGAGTCTGGTCCTGCAGCAGAAGCAGGTATTGCGCCGGGTGATGTGATTCTGAGCATTAATAACGAGAAGGTTGTCGATGCAAAACAGTTTATTGAAGTGGCTAAAAATCTGCCAACCAATAAAGCTATTCCAGTGTTGGTACAACGCTCTGGGGCGTCACAATTTCTCGCATTAAAAATTCCGGAATAATACCCGGAACAATAGATAGCTCAATAATGTAAAAGTTATTGTTTGCTGGTTTGAAAAGCAGTTGATGCCACTCATCAGCTGCTTTTTTTTGTCTGCCAAAAGCGTTGAATAAAACAAAGTTTCTTATTTGGGCAATTTCGTTTTATCATTAATGATAATTATTATCATCTAGGCGTGAAGCATCACATATTCCATGACCGATAAAAACAAACTTGCTATCAGCATTCTCATTATTGAAGACGATCCGGTATTAAATCATCAGTTAAAGCAGTTGCTTGAACAACAAAACTTTACCGTTACCCAAAGCTTTAATGGTGAAGAGGGTTTACTCTCTGCGGTGAGCGGCCAGTTTGATCTGATTTTACTTGATGTCAGCCTACCTGAGCGTAACGGCTATTCTGTATTAAGCATTCTTCGCCAAAGTCGACAGACTCCGGTAATCATCTTGACGGCTCATGGTGCTGAAGAAGAACGTATTATTGGGTTTAAAAACGGTGCGGATGACTATCTGCCAAAACCCTTTAATTTCACAGAATTGGTGTTGCGTATTGAAGCAATTCTGAGACGAGCCGGAATCATCGATCATTCTCAACAGGAAGATTCGGTTTTACAGCATGAAGGCCTGAAGCTGGATAGGAAAAAACAACGGGTTTATTTTTATGAGCATGTTGTGCAACTGACACCGATCCAGTTCAAATTACTTTGGACTTTGACGCAACATGCCAATCATCTACTAAGTAAACCGCAGTTATATCGATTAGTGATGGAACGCGATTTCAGCCGTTACGATCGTAGCCTGGATATGCATATGAGCCGGGTCAGGCGCAAATTAATGGATGTCGGTATGCCCGTCGATAGGCTGCAAACAGTTCATGGTACAGGCTATATGTTGCTATGAAACGGCGTTTATTCTGGAAATTATGTGCAACGATTACCATCGGCACAATTGCTTTGTTCTGGATAATTCATCATTTGATTCTGCGAACTGAGCAGCACATGAGTTTTATTGATAAGCAGTATCAGCAGCAGTTAATTGACTATGCCAGACATGCAGAATCACTGTATCTACAAGGCGAAGAAGAAAAACTGGCTGAATGGATTAACACCATTCAGCTGCAGGAAGATACTTGGGTCGCTATAGTGAAATCGCAGCTAACGCTTCTGGCCGACAGTGAAATGGACGATTATTTTATCGATACTTTCAGTCTGGGCCGGGATGTCAGTTGGAAAATTCATTTGTATTTTGCTCAAAATCCGATCATGGATATTATGTTTGCAGACCGACATACCCATTTTTTGATCCGCTTGCCACAACGTATGCGCCCCGGTGGTTATTGGACTTATGCCAGTTTGTTATTGCAAATTGCCTTGCCTATGTTGTTGATGGCGATCTTGAGTGCAGTGATTTACCGGCACGTTATGTCACCCTTAAGACAGCTTGAAAAAGCCACCAAACAATTCAGCGATGGTGATTTTGCCGTGCGAGTGCGGGAAGACTTGGGAAAACGTAACGATGAAATTGCGGTGCTTGCTGGCACTTTCGACAGCATGGCAGAGAGAATTGGCGAGCAGATACAGACACAGCGTCACCTGACCTCAGATTTATCACATGAACTGCGTACCCCATTAACGCGGGTTGAGTTAGCGCTTAGTATTGCTGAACAAAGCACTCCTGAGAATGAATCGTTGCAACGGATCCGCTATGAATGTCAGCAGATGCGTGAATTAGTCGAGGATGCATTAACCCTTGCCTGGTTTGAAAACGAGCGACCCGCTTTACGCAATGAATCATTGGATCTGACGGATTTGATAGACAGTATTGTGGAGAATGCGCGATTTGAATTCCCAAACCATTTGATTACCGTGCAAACGCCTGAAACGGCTTGTCTGCAGCAAAGCAGTGATCGTGCATTAGGACATGCCATTGAAAATATATTACGTAATGCGCTTTCGTATACTCCAGCCAATGGAGAGGTAAGCATCAGCTTGCAACAGCACCTGGATCGCTATGAGCTACAAATTGATGATGAGGGGCCTGGGGTACCCGAAGAGCATTTACAGAATATTTTCAAACCATTTTTCCGTTTACCTAGCTCCCATTCAAGCGAACAAAAAGGTTTTGGCGTTGGGCTGGCGCTTGCCCGGCGGCAAGTCGAAGCAACAGGGGGCAAATTATGGGCACAAATTCATCAATTCGGCGGATTGAGAATGATCATGCAATTGCGATAACGGAGGAAAGTTAGTCAGCTGAATAACAGCTCAATTGTAACAATTGTAAATTTGATTTTAATCTGGCTTCACTCTGACTAGAATGCGAATCTGTTCTATTTGACAATGATTATTATTCGCGAGGTTAGAGTGAAAATAAACCGCAGTTTTGTATGTCGGCCGACGATCTTAACGTTGGCAATAACCGCCGCTTTCTCAAGTCAGGTTGTTTGGGCAGATGATAATGAAAGTGTTCAGTTAGAGGCTATAAAAGTAACGAGTAATACCGTTACTCCAGAAACGAACAGTGTTTCAGCTGAACAAATTGAAAAACTTCAGGCAACTGATTTACAAGATCTCTTTAGCCAATCACCTGAGGTGACAATTGGTGGAGGACCGGGGTTTGCCCAAAAACTTTACGTTAGGGGTATCGAAGATCAGTTGTTAAATATCACTATTGATGGTGCCCAACAGGCGACCCGTCAATTCCACCACGCTGGCCGTATAAGTATTGAGCCTGAATTACTAAAACGTGTTGAAGTCAATGCTGGGGCGGGTAATGCTTTGTCTGGTCCAGGTGCATTAGGCGGCTCAGTTAAATTTGTGACCAAAGATCCAGAAGATATGCTCAAGCCAGGTGAAAACTTCGGTGGTTTGGTAAAGGGCATGTTCTCAAGCAATACAGATAGTTTTAAAACAAGCACCACTCTGTTTGGAAAACTGACCGAAGACTGGAGCGGCATGGTTTCCTATACGCAATCAGATGTCGACAATTATGAAGATGGTAATGGCGATGAAGTATTAGGAACAGAAGCTGATCAAGAGTATCTGTTTGCAAAAGTTGTCGGGCACTTGACTGACAGTCAAACTGTCCGTCTCAGTTACGAAAAACACAAAGATGAGGGTGATAGAACCCAGCGCCCTCAATGGATATTCAGTCCACCACCACTAGGAGCGCCAGCTAACCGTGGGAATCTGATATATCCAATTGACAGTGAACGTAAAACAGCCACTTTTAACTATGAATTAAACCCACTTGATAATGCTTATTTGGATTTGGCACTGACCATTTACAATACTGAGACAGAGTTTTTTCAAGACGGTTTTTTTGGTCCATTCACAGGCACAGGCGAGAGTACTGGCTTTGATTTACGTAATACGTCTGTCATAGGTATGCACAAGGTCACCTATGGTGTTGATTATCGTGAAGATGAGTCCACTGCCGACGGTGATGGTGAGAATTACAAAGATAAGTCCAAGGTTAAAGGCGTATATCTTCAGGATGATATCCAGTTAACCGATGCCTTATTGTTAAGCGCGGGTCTTCGTTATGATGATTATGAATTAGATACTGATTTTGGCAATACTTCTCATAATGAAAGCGATGTCAGTTCGAATATCGGTCTGAATTATCATTTTACAGATAACTGGAGTGCCTTTGCTTCTTATGCTGAAGCCTTTAAGGGACCTTTAGCACAAGATGCGTTTAAACTTGGCTTTACAACTCAAGCTGAAGATTTGAAACCTGAAAAGGCAGAGAATATTGAATTCGGCGTTGCGTATGATTCAGCAACATGGTTTGGTTCTGCCAAGGCCTATAGAAGTGAAATCAAAGATGTTATTGGGGTTTCAGGAACGGTAGGGCCAGCAAGAAATATCTTTGATAATTTGGGCGAGTTAAAATCAGATGGTTATATTCTGGAATTAGGTCATCGCTGGGATAGTTTAATGGCTCGCGTCAGCTATCACTATAACGATGCTGAAGTGGATGGTGTGGAAGCGAATGCTTATGATCATAACGGTATAGCTAATACTGTTCGTGACACAGTATTAGCTCAACTTGAATACCAACTTAATTCACAATGGAATTTTGGTTGGAATGCACGTTTTGTGAAAGGACGTGATGATATTGATTTTGGTGATCAAGCAACCTATCCAGATGCAGAAGTGGATCAACCTGGCTATGGAGTACATGACTTCTATACTCAATGGATTCCGTCAACTTCAGAAGATTTCCGTATTACGTTAACCATCCATAACATCTTTAATAAAGATTATATCGATCACGCAAGCGTTGCCGATTTCACCAATTTACCAGGCTATGGTCTCGTCAGAGGTTATAACGAACCCGGCCGGGATGTTCGCCTGAGTGTAGCTTGGCAGTTTTAATTCATCAAGCTGTATCCCCTGAATGAATGCTTGATGAGTTTTGGCCGGATGTTGCAACGACATCCGGCTTTTTTCTGGGTATGTTAAAAATTTTGTTTGATAATCCTGCTGGGTGAAAAATGCCAGTAAAGGAATAATGCCAGGATAAAGGTCAATCCTTCAGCAAGAGGAAGTGCGATGAGAAACTGCTTGTCGGGCAACCAGGCTGATAACAGAAATAATAAACTGACAGGCAGGATTAAACCGCGAGACAACGCGACAAACATAGATGGCAAAGGCTTTTGCATAGCTGTTAAATAAACCGATAAAGTGACGTTCAAACCGTTCACCGCAAATAATGGCCAAACCAATTGAATAAACTCAGCTGAGAGTAGTTGGCTTTCCAATGCATCATCTTGTAAAAAGAGCTGAATTAACCATTGTGGGTAAAGCAATAAAATACTCACTAATATCATTGAGATAACAAACACCATGCCTAAGGCTGTCGTGACAAAATCACGGATCCGCTGAGCTTGTCTTGCACCATGATTTTGACTGATCAATAAATGCAGCGCGTCAGCAATACCGTAGTAGATCATCAGGCTGATGAAAATCAGATAATTAATGACAGCAAATGCCGCTAAACCACTCACCCCTTGGTAGATGATCAATAACCAGTTCAGCAACAAAATAACCATGCCCCCGGAGAGTTCATTAACAAATTCGGATAGGCCGTTATAGGCAACTTTGCCGACTTCTGACCAGTTGCCAGGACGTAAAATCAACTTTAATCGCCGTTGTTTATTGAGAAAATAAGTTGCAAGAATCAGCATCTGGACTATCTGAGCAATCAATGTGGCCCAGGCAGCACCACTTAAGCCCATTTCCAGTCCAATAATAAACAGCGCATCGAGCCCGATATTAATAAGCGCACCAGCAATCAGAGCTGCTGTCCCCAATTTTTGGCAGTTATCCAGCCGGATGAAGTAATAGAGCACCATGCTGGTTATCTGTATAACCAGCACCACACAAATAATACGAAAGTAGGGCAATACCAGCGTTATTAACTCTTCCGGTGCCCCGAGTAGCGCTAATATCTGTTGATCCAGCATTAAAGAAATGCCCATAAACAACAGGCCAACGATAAAAATACTTATCAGACATTTACTGAAAACAGCAGAAGCGGCTTGGATTTTATTCTGTCCAAGGTAACTTCCAGCTCGGACGGCACCGCCAATCGACAGCATCAGCGCGATGGCAAACACCAGAGTAAAAAATGGAATCAATAAGGTAATGGCAGCCAGGCCTTCCGAACTGACAAATTGGCCGATAAATATTCCGTCCACAATGCTGGCGGTGGTAATGGCCAGTAAGCCCAGAATGGAAGGGATGGCATAGCGTAAGAAAGTGGAAATAATCGGACCATTGAGGACGTCATTGTCGATTTGGCTAGCCTGCATGTAGTTTCCGTTTTCAAAGAAGAAAGGCGTGAAAGCGCTTAATGCTAACGATCCCTAATATTTAAGCAATGTTTTTACTCTCAATTTTTTGGATTGAGTACGACAGATCAATTTGGTATGCCAGTATTTATTATCGTTATAACTCAGTTAAGTGCGTATAATACTGGGTCATTTGCACGATGCGGGATCCGCGTTGGCAATACATCCTAAATCATGGAGCTGAACACATCTTGCAACACCATATTTCAACCTCCGATACGTTCAAAATCGCTACTCAATGAAAAATATTAGAAACTTCTCAATTATTGCTCATATTGACCACGGTAAATCCACCATCGCAGACCGCTTTATTCAAATCTGTGGTGGCTTGACTGAACGTGAAATGTCCCAGCAGGTTCTCGATTCGATGGATATCGAAAAAGAGCGGGGCATTACCATCAAGGCGCAAAGTGTCTCGTTGGATTACACCGCGAAAGACGGTGAAACGTATCACCTCAACTTTATCGATACGCCCGGTCACGTTGACTTTTCCTATGAAGTTTCCAGATCATTGGCGGCTTGTGAAGGCGCATTGCTGGTGGTTGATGCCGCACAAGGTGTTGAAGCTCAAAGTGTGGCGAATTGCTATACCGCCATCGATCTTGGTCTAGAAGTGTTGCCGGTTTTAAACAAAATTGATTTGCCCGCAGCAGAACCGGATCGGGTAGCGCAGGAAATTGAAGATATCATCGGTGTTGATGCGCTTGATGCAGTTCGCTGCAGCGCCAAGACGGGCATCGGTATTGATGAAGTTTTAGAAGAGCTGGTTGCTCGTATTCCGCCACCAAAAGGTGATCCGGAAGGACCATTGCAGGCTTTGATTATTGATTCCTGGTTCGACAGTTATGTGGGGGTTATCTCGCTGGTTCGTATCAAACAGGGCCGACTGAAAACCCGTGACAAAATCAAAGTCATGTCGACCGGTCAAGAATATCAAGTCGATGAAGTTGGTGTATTTACTCCAAAACGTAGTAAACGTCCTGCGCTGAACTGCGGTGAAGTTGGCTATGTGATTTCCGGTGTCAAAGAAATTGATGGTGCACCGGTGGGCGATACCTTAACCATGGCTCAACATGGCGCAACCGAAATGTTGCCCGGTTTTAAATCGGTCACACCGCAGGTGTATGCTGGGGTATTCCCTGTCAGCAGTGATGATTACGATGCATTCCGTGAAGCATTGGGTAAATTACGTTTAAATGATTCCTCGTTGTTTTTTGAACCGGAAAATTCCCAAGCTCTGGGCTTCGGTTTCCGTTGTGGTTTCCTTGGTTTACTTCATATGGAGATCATTCAGGAACGGCTGGAACGTGAATATGATCTGGATCTGATCACCACCGCACCGACCGTTGTATTTGAAGTCGTTACCAAAAAAGGTGACGTGATCAAGATTGAAAATCCTGCCTCATTACCGGATGCCGGTTCAGTTGAAGAAATTCGTGAACCTATCGTTATTGCCGATATGCTGGTGCCACAGGATTATCTTGGTGCAGTCATAACGTTATGTATCGAAAAACGCGGCGTACAAAAATCCATGCAATACATGGGAAAACAGGTTGCCTTAAGTTATGAATTGCCAATGAATGAAGTGGTAATCGATTTCTTTGACCGCATTAAATCGGTCAGTCGCGGTTATGCATCGCTGGATTATCACTTTATTCGCTTTGAAGCCGCCGCGCTGGTGAAGCTGGATGTATTAATCAATGGCGAAAAAGTGGATGCTTTATCGATGATTGTACATAAAGACCAAAGTGTATCGCGTGGTCGCCAGTTAGTTGAAAAAATGCAGGAATTGATTCCGCGTCAAATGTTTGATGTGGCGATTCAGGCAGCCATTGGCGGACATATTATTGCGCGCTCAACAGTGAAGGCAATGCGTAAAAATGTCTTAGCAAAATGTTACGGAGGCGACGTTTCTCGCAAACGTAAATTGCTAGAAAAACAAAAAGCCGGTAAAAAACGTATGAAATCCATCGGCAAAGTGGATGTGCCGCAGGAAGCCTTCTTGGCGGTTTTGCAGTTATCCAAGAAATCATAATAGGAGCGTCAAGTGAGTTTCCCAGCAATAATGGTGTTACTGGTCGCGATAACCGGCCTGATATGGTTAGTTGATCGTTTCTGGTTAGCGCGCCAGCGTCCTGCCAATGAAAATGAACCGGCGATGGTTGAATACGCCAAATCATTTTTCCCGATTATTTTATTGGTGCTGGTGATTCGTTCATTTGTCGCTGAACCGTTCCGTATTCCATCATCTTCGATGTTACCGACTCTGCATATCGGTGATTTTATTCTGGTGAACAAGTTTTCCTACGGCATTAGACTGCCAGTGATTAACACTAAAATCCTGAATACCGGTAGCCCGGAACGTGGCGATGTGATGGTGTTTCGGTATCCCCAGCAACCGGAAATTGATTACATCAAACGGGTTATTGGCTTGCCTGGTGACACAGTGGGATATTTCAATAAAACACTGTTTATTAATGGTCAGGAAATCAAGCAGCAAGCTGGAGAGAAACCTGCAGAGTTGGCGGGTATGATTGCACCACGTGCCGAGCTTAAGCAGGAGCAGTTAACCGAAGCTTCACATGACATATTGTTGGATCCGCAACGCATGTCTATGGAGGGCGAGATAACGGTTCCAGAAGGTCACTTTTTCGTAATGGGCGATAATCGCGATAATAGTAATGACAGCCGAGTATGGGGAACTGTGCCGGAAGAAAATCTTGTCGGCAAAGCATTTTTTATCTGGATGAGCTGGAATTGGGATGATGGTGGCATTGTCTGGTCTAGGGTGGGTCGTTCAATTAACTAAGGTCTATTTAACTTTCAGAGCCGCTTGTGTTGTGAATTAAAAAACGTCACAAAGGCGCGAGGAGTGCATCATGAAAAAAAACAGGGAATGACGTTAATCAGCTGGGTGATTGTGCTGGCAATCATTGCATTTTTTGCCACCTTAACCATGCGGTTGCTGCCGATGTATCAGGAATACTACGGCGTGCAACAAATCATGAAGTCGATGGAAACCGAATTAAAAAATAATAAACTCACCAATGAACAGGTGATGTTGTTACTCAGTCGTCGTTTTAACACCGGTTATATTTCCAGTGTTAAGAAAGAAAACATCGAACTCTTCCGAGGCAGAAGTAATACCTACGTCACTAAAATCGTTATTGATTATGAAGTGCGTAAACCGTTCATCGCCCATATTGATTTAGTCGGACATTTTGTTACCGAAGTGGATGTGGAACCGGCCATTCGATGATAAACATCAAGCAGAAAAAACTGTGCCAGCAACTTGGCATTCAATTTAATAACGACGATCTTTTATTGCAGGCCCTGACGCACCGCAGTGCGGCCCCAAAGAATAATGAACGACTGGAATATCTGGGTGACGCGATATTAAGCTTCGTGATTGCCGAAGAATTATTTAACCGTTTTCCGCAGGCTAAAGAAGGCAAAATGAGCCGTCTGCGAGCCAGTTTGGTAAAAGGCGAAACACTGGCAGAAATAGCACGCGAACTTAAATTAGGTGAAGTGTTAATTCTCGGTCAGGGTGAATTAAAAAGCGGCGGGTTTCGCCGTGAATCAATTCTGGCGGACGCATTAGAAGCTATTTTAGGCGCGCTGTTTCTGGATAGTGGTATGGATGTCGTCAAGCCACTTATCCTGAGACTTTATGATGAGCGTCTGGATTCTATCGACGTCACTGAAACAGTTAAAGACCCGAAAACCCGTTTGCAGGAATTATTGCAAAGCCGCAAATTACCATTACCACTTTACAGTGTGAAAGAAATTGAATCCGCCGATAACCAGCCTGTATTTGAGGCCTCCTGTCAGGTGAGTTTATTGAATAAATTAGTCGTGGCTCAAGGAAGCAGTCATCGTAAGGCTGAAAAAAAAAGCCGCTGAACGTGCCCTGACGCTAATCGAGTCAAAATTATGAATGAAGAACAAGCTTTCCGTAGTGGCTATGTCGCCATTATCGGTCGTCCTAATGTCGGTAAATCGACTCTGATTAATCGGGTATTGGGACAAAAACTATGTATTACCTCACGTCGTCCACAAACAACCCGCCATCGTATTTTGGGTATTAAAACGACAGAACAAAGTCAATTTATCTATGTCGATACACCCGGCATTCACAGTGACGGTAAACGCGCGATGAATCGATATATGAATCGTGCTGCGGCGGCCTCGGTGGAAGATGTCGATGTGGTGGTTTTTGTTGTTGAAGGTATGAAGTGGACCGAAGAGGATGAACGGGTATTACAGAAATTAAAGGAAACCACCAAGCCAGTCATTTTGGTGATGAATAAAATTGATAAATTAGAAGATAAAGCGACTTTGTTTCCTCAGGTAGAAAAGCTCGCTGCTTTATTTAAATTTACGGATATCGTGCCTTTATCTGCGCGTAAAGGGATCAATCTGGAATCCCTTGAAGAGTCGATATATAAATTAATGCCTGAAGGCGAGATGATTTTTGATGAAGATCAACTTACCGATCGAAGTTCACGTTTTCTGGCAGCCGAAATGGTTCGCGAAAAACTGTTTCGTCATTTAGGTCAGGAACTGCCTTACTCACTGACAGTTGATATCGAACAGTTTGAAGATGACAACGGTATGTATCGCATCAGCGCTGTTATTTATGTCGAACGCAGTGGTCAGAAATCCATCGTTATCGGCAAAAAAGGCGAATTGCTCAAGCAGGTCGGCAAAGATGCCAGAGAAGATATGGAAAAGCTGTTTGGCTGCAAAGTGTTTCTGCAATTATGGGTTAAGGTTCGTGAAGGCTGGTCTGATAATGAGCGCATGTTAAGAAGTCTGGGCTACAACGACGATCTTTGATTAGGCAACCCGGTGGAGTTCACCCAGGCATTTGTTTTACACCAACGCCCCTATCGGGAAACCAGTTTGCTGGTGGATGTTTTTACCGCGGATTATGGTCGCTTAAGCCTGGTTGCCAGAGGCATGCGACAAAATAAACGTCGACACTCTAATCCTCTGCAATTATTCCAACCGGTTTGGTTGAACTGGTTTGGTCGCGGTGATTTGCTGACATTGAGTAAAATTGAAACCACCAATGCACCTTATTGGTTGAAAGGCCATGCCACCTTGTGTGGTTTGTACATTAATGAATTACTCGTCAGATTATTAACGCAACAACAGCCCGAACCTTTAGTGTTTGATGCCTATCAAAAAGTACTAGAAGGACTGCAACAAGCCGAGCAGGCTGAACAGGTGTTAAGACTTTTTGAAAAACGCTTGTTGGAAGCATTAGGCTATGGACTGGATCTGACTACTGATAATCAGGGTGACCCGGTAGAAGCGCATCTACATTACAGTTATCAGCCAGAACTAGGATTGCAGCCGTGTTTAATAAATGACACCAAACGTATTATTTCGGGCGCTAGTTTGTTACAGCTACAACAGGAAAACCTCAATGACCCTGTTAGCCTCAGTGAAACAAAGCAGTTGATGCGTTTGATAATAAATTACTATTTAGATGGCAAACCGCTGAAAAGCCGGCAGTTGTTTGCTGAAATGCAGCGTTATGCCGGAACTAAAAACAGTTAATTAAGGAACATCATGTCGATTTATCTTGGCGTCAATATTGATCATGTGGCTACGTTAAGACAAGCCCGCGGTACCCGTTACCCCGATCCGATTCAAGCGGCCATTGAAGCTGAACAAGCCGGAGCTGACAGTATTACGCTGCATTTACGCGAAGATCGTCGGCATATTCAGGATCGCGATGTCAGAATGCTGGCCGATATCCTACAAACAAAAATGAATCTGGAAATGGCGGTTACCGATGAAATGCTCGGTATTGCTGAACTTTATCGTCCGGCTGATTGTTGCCTGGTACCGGAACGTCGTGAAGAACTCACAACAGAAGGTGGACTGGACGTAGCTGGCCAGCAATCACGGATGCACGATGCATGCGTGCGTTTAGCAGAAGCTGGAATAACAGTTTCGTTATTTATCGATCCTGAATTAAAACAGATTGAAGCGGCGGTTGCCTGTGGTGCGCCAGTCATTGAATTGCATACCGGTCGTTATGCCGAGGCCAGTTCAGCTGCTGAAGCCAAAAAAGAACTAAAGGTTATTCGCAAAGCGGCTGAACAAGCCCATGCGCTGGGATTGCAGGTCAATGCCGGTCATGGCTTGCATTACCATAATGTGCAGCCTATTGCCGCTATTAAAGAATTAGTTGAACTCAATATCGGTCATGCCATTGTGGCTCGCTCATTTTTTACCGGCTTTCAGACTGCGGTGCGTGAAATGAAACAATTAATGCTGGAAGCCCGTCGCGGATGATCAGCGGTATTGGCACGGATTTAGTACATATTCCCCGCATAGCTGAAATGTTAAGCAAGTACGGCGATAAAGCCGCGCAGCGCATCCTGGATATAACTGAATTCGAGCAGTTTCAACAAAACAAACAACCTGCGGCATTTCTGGCCAAACGGTTCGCCGCAAAAGAAGCCACCGCCAAAGCATTAGGCACTGGATTTCGCGATGGATTGAGCCTGCAACATATCGCTGTGCGTAATAATAGTCTGGGTAAACCCGAGCTGGTATTTCATGACTATGCCGAGCAATTGTTATCTGAAAAAAATATCCAAACCGCCATGCTCAGTCTCAGTGACGATGGTGATTACGCCACAGCTTACGTTGTTTTAGTGGAAGGCCAGAATGACTGACTATCCAACCATTGAATCATTCATTGGCAATACACCGCTAGTTCGTTTACAGCGTTTACCCGGAAATACCAGCAATACTATTCTGGCCAAACTCGAAGGCAATAATCCGGCTGGATCGGTTAAAGACCGACCAGTTGCCAGCATGATCCGCCATGCCCAGCAACGAGGTGATATTCAGCCCGGCGATACCTTGATTGAAGCCACTAGTGGTAATACGGGTATTGCTCTGGCGATGGTCGCTGCCATTCTTGGCTATCGGATGATTTTGATTATGCCGGAAAGCATGAGTCTGGAACGCCGTGCATCAATGCGGGCTTATGGTGCTGAAATCATTCTGACCGACGGTATGGAATCGGCTCGTGATCTAGCACTACAGATGCAGGCGATGGGAGAAGGTAAGGTACTGAATCAATTTGGTAATTTTGACAACCCATTAGCGCATTATGAAACTACCGGGCCGGAAATCTGGCGAGATACAAAAGGTGAAGTGACACATTTTGTCAGTGCCATGGGCACTACCGGCACCATCATGGGCGTTTCCCGATATTTAAAAGAACAAAATCCAGCGGTACAAATTGTCGGTGTGCAACCAGTGGATGGGGCAAAAATACCCGGTATTCGCCGTTGGCCAGCGGCATATTTACCGGAAATATTTGAACCTGAACGGGTAGATATTACTCTGGATATGCAGCAGGAAGTTGCTGAAGAAACCATGCGCCGACTTGCCAGTGAAGAAGGTATCTTCTGTGGCGTTTCATCGGGCGGCAATGTCGCTGCAGCTTTACGTCTATCCGAAACAGTTAACAATGCAGTGATTGTCTGCATCATTTGTGATCGTGGTGATCGCTATCTTTCCACGGGTGTGTTTCCAGCAGACTAATGCCATTCAACACGAGAAATGTAATCGTTTTGATGGTTTTGTTACTCGTGGTAACCACCTCCGTACGTGCTATAGATCAGGTCGCTATTCAGATAGGCCTCTGGTCAAGCGAGCAGCTTGATATCACTGATCTGCAAGTTGACATTAGCCTCAAGTCATCGGGACTGGCAGTTACCGCCAGTGCCAGAAAAG
This sequence comes from Methylophaga sp. SB9B, assembly GCF_004832235.1. Classification (NCBI taxonomy): domain Bacteria; kingdom Pseudomonadati; phylum Pseudomonadota; class Gammaproteobacteria; order Thiotrichales; family Piscirickettsiaceae; genus Methylophaga; species Methylophaga sp. SB9B. Next base: position 34,714 of record NZ_SSXS01000001.1, on the reverse strand, counting down.
TTCAATTAGTTGAACCTATAGGGCAATTGACCAATGTCAGACTTCGTTGTGATACGTTGCGCTGGTTTTCCGGCCAACTTGATTGCCAGGCCGGTCAATTGGACTTCACCCATGCACAATGGGGCAATCAACAAATTACATTTAAAGTTCAATCCAGAGCGGAAGAAGAAAGTTATCAGTTAACACTTAACGGTATTCGAATAGAGCAAGGTCGTGTCGATCTTCAGGCAAATTACCAGCAGGGAAACTGGCAAGCCGATCTAACGGGACAACAAATAGAATTGGCGGATCTGGTCAATTTTGTCAGTACCTATCTCACTGAGCAGCAACTAACGATGCTTGCGCAATGGACTGTAAATGCCAAAGCCGATATCAATGCCAAACTTAGCGGTCAGCAACAACAACTCAACTCGGCTGATGTTATTGGTAAATTAACTAATATCGGCTTTTCTGATCCAGGTGGAAGTTATGTCGGGGAGCTTTTAGCAGCAGAGGTCAGATTGCAACTAGAAGCCGATTCGAGCACTTGGAACTGGCAACAAACCCTCACGATAGATGATGGTCAGGCCTATTTTGAGCCAATCTTTCTCGATTTGGCCGAGCAACCAGTGACCATTCACAGCGAAGGCCGTTTTGCTAAAGAGGATCTGCAGTGGCAGGTAAACCATTTTGGATTAGAACAGGGAGAGTCAGTTCAGGCAACAGGTCAGCTACAAGGCAAAGCTTTGCAATTAACGAGCTTGCAACTGGCGCTTAAGAGTGATGATGTGGATTCTCTGTATAAAGGTTGGTTACAACCCTTTTTCCCAGGTTCATCTTTAAGTCGTTTACAAACGACCGGACAACTTAAAGCCGATGTGCAATGGCAGGCTGAACAATATCAATTCAATATAGATTTACAGTCCGTCAATATTTCCGATGAGGCAGGGCGGTTCAGCATTGAAAATCTGGACGGTCAATTGGGTTGGACCAATCAGGCGACAGTTATGCCGATAGAATTAAGATGGCAATCGGCTTCAGTTCTGTCTTTACCGCTAGGTGGCTCGAAACTATTGGCTGAGGTTAGCCGGAATCAGATTCGTTTTACTGAAAGCCTATCACTGCCGATTCTGGATGGGGAATTATCACTGAATGATTTCCAGCTAAGTTTGGCAGGAGAACAAGGAATGCAATGGCAGTTTCAAGGCTTGCTTAGTCCGGTATCGATGGATCAATTAAGCAGCTTGATGGGATGGCCCGAGTTACAGGGAAAATTGTCCGGCATGATTCCAAATGTCAGTTACCGAGATGAATTGATCACTGTAGACGGTGCGTTATTGCTGAAAATATTTGATGGCACTACCGTCATCAGAGATTTACGTTTACAGCAGCCATTTGGCAGTTTGCCGCAGCTATACGCCAATATTGATATTAGTCGTTTAGATCTGCAGACCCTCACCAGCACGTTTGATTTTGGTAATATAAGCGGCAAAATTGATGGCAAGATACATAATCTACGCTTATCAAACTGGGAGCCGGTACAGTTCGACGCGGTCTTTATGACGCCGGAAAAAGATCCTGGAAGGCGGCGAATCAGTCAGCGGGCTGTAAATAATATTTCGCAAGTCGGTGGCGGACCTTCGGCAATTTTATCGCGAGGATTTATGGGCTTATTTGAAGATTTTTCCTATCAAAGAATTGGTCTAAGTTGTCGTTTGATGAATTCAGTTTGCCAGATGGATGGTGTCGAACCGACTGAGCAGGGGTACTATATTGTCAAAGGTGGTGGCTTACCTCCATGGATTAATGTGGTGGGGTTTACCCGGGAAGTAGATTGGCCTGAATTAATAGCCAGGTTAAAAGCGGTTCGTCACAGTGACGGGCCAGTTATTCAATAAAGGAAAGTCGAATGCGTTTATTAAAATGGTTAATGGGAAGCACAGCAGGTTTAATGCTGATTTCCTGTGTCACGATAAATATTTATTTTCCTGCCGCTGCTGCCGAAAAAGCCGCAGACCGCATTATTGAAGATGTCTGGGGACGGGAAGTTCAATCCCAACCGAAATCAACTTCTCCGGAAGATACAAGCGAGCTGAAACAAACATTACCGCTCGCGATGCAGGTTTTGAATTGGCTGGTATCACCTGCTCAAGCAGAAGTTAATCTGAATATTAACTCACCGGCAATTAATGCATTGCAGGCTAAAATGAAGCAACGCCATGAGCTGTTACATCCGTTTTATCAAACGGGCGCTATTGGCCTGACCAGTAACGGTTTGATTACCTTACGTGAAGCCTCAGCAGTACCGCTTAAAGATCGTAATACAGTAAATACACTTATTGCCGAAGAGAATCAGGATCGTAAAGCTTTATATGCTGAAATCGCCCGTGCGAATGGTCATCCAGAATGGGAATCTGATATTCAGGAAACCTTTGCCAGACGTTGGATTAGTAACGCAGCTAAAGGCTGGTGGTTCCAACAAGGCGGCAGTTGGCAACAAAAATAATTTTCTAATCAAGTGAAAGTCCGGTTATGCAAAAGCATAGCCGGACTTTTTTTATGTAATTTCAGTTTATAGGTTTGAATAAATGGCACGACGTAATCACAAACAACGGCTTCCTACAGAAGCTGTCCAGGCTGTTATAGAAAGCCTTTCACATGATGGTCGTGGCATTGCCAGAATTGACGGCAAAACGGTTTTTGTTGATGGGGGATTGGCAGGCGAGAATGTCTCTTTCATGTATACCCGGCTACATAAAAAATACGACGAAGCCAAAGTAGTTTCTGTTGAAAATGCGTCAGCAGATCGGGTTGATCCCAAATGCCAGCATTTTGGTATTTGTGGCGGCTGCAGTTTGATGCACATGGCACCTGAAGCACAGCTAAGCTTGAAACAGGATACGTTGAAGGAACAGCTGTCACATTTTGGTCAACTTACTCCTGAACATTGGTTGCCACCTTTAACTGGACCCTTATGGGGGTATCGTCGTAAAGCTCGACTGGGCGTGCGTTATGTCACTAAAAAAGAAAAAGTATTGGTAGGCTTTCGTGAAAAAGGCACACCGTATCTAGCTGAACTCACTCAATGTGAAGTACTTGACCCTCGGGTTGGCTTACGCTTGGAAGTGCTGGGCAAAATGATTGCTAGTCTTGAAGCCTACAATCGCATCGCACAGATAGAAGTTGCCATGGACGATGCCCATACCGCATTGGTGTTTAGAAATATGGATCCATTGTGTGAAACGGATAAGCAAAAACTGATCAACTATGGTCAACAGCATGATTTGTGGATCTATCAGCAGCCTGGTGGTCCGGATACCGTCAGTCCATTATGGCCTGAAGCACCGCAATTGTATTATGCGCCGGAGGAGGGGCTCAGACTGGAGTTTGCACCGGGTGATTTCACTCAGGTCAATGCGGGTATTAACCATAAAATGATTGCCAAAGCGATTGAGCTGCTGGATTTGCAGCAAAATGATCGCGTTCTGGATTTATTTTGTGGTTTAGGGAATTTTACCCTGCCACTGGCAAAGCGAGTCAGCAGCGTCATTGGTGTTGAAGGCGATAAATCATTGGTAGCCCATGCACAGCGCAATGCAACAATTAACGGTTTGGAGAATGCTGAATTTGAAATGGCCGATCTCACCACGACACAACTTAAAGATTATCCTTGGGCTCAAGCCGGGTTTACTAAAGTGTTATTAGACCCTCCAAGAAGTGGAGCTTTTGAAGTACTCGGTCAAATTGCCGATTTGGGAGCTGAAACCATTGTTTATGTTTCCTGCAACCCGGCAACCCTGGCTCGTGATGCCGGAGAGTTAGTAAACCAGTATGGATATACATTAGTTCAGACTGGAATTATGGATATGTTTCCACACACCAGCCACGTTGAATCCATCGCTTTATTCAAAAAAGTTATTAGCTAGTACCAAGGTACAATTGTTTCAGGGATTTTTTCCTCTAAGATTGGCACCATTGCTCCAGAAGGTAACCGGAACAATATTAATTAACTGAGTGCCAACCTTGGTGTGAGCCAAGAGACGGAAAGCCACGGGTCTTATCAAAAGATAGCCGGGTTGCTTTTTTCTGAAAAGGAAATTTTATGAAAAATTTGCTACTTTTTGCTTCACTTTTGGCTGCTTCTCTGACAGCTAATGCTGCTACGTTCCAAGGCAGTACTTCTGGAACATTTGAAAACCCTACAGGTCCTGCCGGGATGGTAACAACTGGTGTGGGTACAAATGAATTTACTTGGGGCGAAGGCGCATATAGCCACACGTCATGGCAGAGTTGCGGTTGGTTTTGCTTTCAACCAGTCGCTCAATATCATGATCCTAGTAAATTAAAAATGACTGGAACAGGTTTTAACACAGATGTTGATCAAACATTCATCGCCGGTTACCTGAATTTCTACAACGGTATCATTTATTCTGGTACCCAAGCAGAAGGTGTTGATTTATCTCTAACGTTGAACTTCACTTCACCATCTGCTTTCTCGGAAACCTTTAACTATGGTTTTTCATTGAATAACGTTGTTAACCCAACAGGTGATACCACTACATTCCTAACTTCAGTTCCTACTAAATTCTATAGCTATGCTGGTACTGACTATTACTTTGAATTATTAGGTTTTGGTATTCATACTAAAAATGGTATTAAATTAATTGATGAAATTTTCCTGAAAGAAGGTAAAAACACAACAGTTAAACTGCTTGGTCAATTTACTTCAATGCCTTCTGAAGTACCTTTACCAGCAGCAGTATGGTTGTTCGGTTCTGGTTTGATGGGCTTTATGGCAATGCGTAGAAGAGCAAAAGCACAACAAGCTTAATTCTCTCCGTAATACCGTAAAATAAAAACCGTGGCTTTCGAGCCACGGTTTTTTTATGTCCGGCAAAAGTGAGTAATTCAGATGGCAAGTTCCGAACCGTCTACTGCATCCGATACACCACCATTACTAAAAGATCATATCAATCCTGATTCGATTGGAGTGTTAGCTGAATTAATTCAGCAATATCACGCTGGATTTGTGGCAGATGATTTCGTAAAGCAGGCGACTGATAATTTAGAATCTATGCCACTGAAAACCCGAGTCAATCATCTCAGTAAGATTCTGGATACGCTATTGGATGACGACTATGCAGTGAATGCGCAATGGCTTAAACAGCTTGCCGATAACTGGCCTGGCAAGAATATCGAAAAGGGATGGCATAGTTTTATGGCATGGCCGTTAATTGATTACGCTGGCAAACAGGGCCTGCAGCACCTCCTGAAATAGCCTTGGATTTATTGAAGCACCTGACGCCCTTATTTACTGCAGAATTTGCTATCAGACCCTATATAGAGCAGCACTTTGAGCTGACCTATAAAGAATTATTGCTCTGGTGTCAGCATGAAAATGAACATGTCCGGCGACTTGCATCAGAAGGAATGCGACCAAGACTGCCTTGGGGAGGGCATTTAAAAGCGTTACAACAAAACCCGCAGCCTGTATTTGACTTACTCAACCAGCTGAAAGATGACAAAAGCAAATATGTTCAAAAATCCGTTGCCAATAATTTAAACGATATTAGTAAAGATAATCCTCAGCGTGTAATTGATTTATGTCGCGAGTGGCTAAAAAATCCCACATTACAACGCCGCTGGATTGTCCGCCACGGGCTTCGTAGTCTGATTAAGTCAGGTGACCCAGCTGTGTTCCCATTACTGGGCTACAGTGAGAAGCCAGCGGTAAATGTTGATTTCGAATTAACCGGGAAACACATCCGGTTAGGTGAAAAGCTGGAAATGCAGATATCAATCAATTCTAAAACTAGCCAGGCACAAGAACTGGTGGTGGATTATCGAGTCTGGCATGTCAAAAGCAATGGTAAGACCACCGCCAAAGTTTATAAATGGAAAAACATCACATTATTGGCAGGAGAAAGCATTTCTTTGAAGAAGTCACATGGATTTTTAAAATTGACCACTCGGCAATATTACGGTGGTCGCCATAGCATAGAGATACTTATCAACGGAGTAGTTCACGGAGAGGCTTCAGTGGATTTAAAGCTTGACTGAATTTTCTCTAAAAGTATCGCCGAAAAAAACTCTGAACTAGCAACATAAAAAAACTATGGGCCCCGTAGGGCCCATAGTTTTTGTCATGGATGCTAGCAAATTTTATTATTTAGCTAATGCTTGCCAGGTACTGACGACAGTATCCGGATTTAATGAAATACTGCTGATTCCACGCTCAAGTAGCCATTCTGCCAAATCAGGATGATCTGAAGGGCCTTGTCCACAGATACCGACATATTTGTCCGCTTTGTGACAGGCTTTAATTGCCATTTCCAGCATCGCCAATACCGCAGGGTCACGTTCATCAAATGCAGCGGCAATTTGGGCTGAATCACGATCTAAGCCCAGTGTCAGCTGAGTCATGTCATTAGAGCCGATTGAAAAGCCATCAAAGAATTCCAGAAATTGATCTGCAAGTACTGCGTTTGAAGGTAACTCACACATCATGATTAAACGCAGGCCATTCTTGCCACGTTCCAAACCATTCTTTTTAAGAATTTTGATTACAGCTTCAGCCTCGCTCAAGGTGCGAACAAAAGGAATCATGACTTCAACGTTAGTTAACCCCATGACGTCACGCACACGCTTAATCGCCTCACATTCCAATTCAAAGCAAGCTTCAAATTCTGGAGAACTATAACGAGCCGCACCACGGAAACCAATCATCGGGTTCTCTTCGTGTGGTTCAAATTGCGCACCACCAATCAGGTTACCGTATTCATTCGATTTAAAATCGGACATACGCACAATAACTTTATGCGGATGGAATGCAGCAGCAATGGTAGAAACACCTTCAGTAATACGACTGATGTAAAACTCTACTGGATCACCATAAGCGGTAGTTTTTTCGCGAATGACTTGTTGGACTTCCGCATCCATTTCATCAGCAGCCATTAACGCTTTAGGATGGATACCAATCATATTGTTGATAATGAATTCCAGTCGAGCCAAACCAACCCCATCATTAGGAAGCTGGGAAAAGCTAAATGCACGATCAGGATTACCCACATTCATCATGATCTTGACCGGTAATTCAGGCATTTGGTCTAAGGACTGAACACGGTGTTCAAAATCCAGAAGTCCTTGATAAATATAACCTTCATCACCTTCGGCACAGGAAACCGTTGCAGAAATGCCTTCAGCGACTTTTTCAGTGGCATCGCCACAGCCTACAACAGCAGGAATACCCAATTCACGCGCAATAATGGCTGCATGACAAGTACGTCCGCCGCGATTGGTAATAATCGCAGCAGCTTTTTTCATGATCGGTTCCCAATCTGGATCGGTCATGTCAGTGAGCAATACATCACCAGCTTCAAATTGATCCATTTGATCAAGACTAGTTAAAAGTCTCACCCGGCCACTGCCAATTTTCCGACCAATGGCTCGGCCTCTAGCCAGCAATTCACCTTTGTCTTTTAAAATGAATTGTTCTGTGACATTTACGCTACGGCTTTCAACTGTTTCCGGACGTGCTTGAACGATATAAATCTGGCCATCATTACCATCTTTAGCCCATTCAATATCCATTGGTCTTTGGTAATGCTTTTCGATAATCATCGCCATACGGGCCAATGATTCAATTTCTTCATCACTCAAACAAAAATGTAATCGTTCTTCGGCATCTACATCAACTGTTTTGACTGGTGATTTGGCATCGCCCGAGTAAACCATTTTCAGGGCTTTCTGACCCAATGTTCTGCGTAATACAGCCGGACGATCTGCGCTTAATGTGGTTTTGTGAACATAAAATTCATCGGGATTAACTGCACCTTGAACCACCATTTCGCCCAAGCCGTAACTACCTGTGATAAACACGACATCACGGAAACCACTTTCTGTGTCTAATGTAAAAGCCACGCCAGCAGCAGCGATATCAGAACGCACCATCTTCTGAATACCGGCAGACAATGCAACTTCACTGTGCTCGAAGCCTTGATGGTCACGATAGGCAATTGCCCTATCATTAAATAGTGAAGCAAATACTTCGCGGATGGCAAACTTGATATGGTCTAAACCTGAAACATTCAGAAAGGTTTCTTGTTGTCCGGCAAACGATGCATCTGGTAAATCTTCGGCAGTCGCTGATGAACGAACAGCCCAACTGGTCGAAGTACCGTACTCTTGTTCTAATTTACGATAAGCCTCATCAATTGCTGCTTCCATTTCTTCTGGATACGGGATAGTCATGATCCATTCACGGATTGTTTTGCCTGCTTTTTGCAGTGCAACAACATCGTCTACATCCAGTTCACGCAATAAATCGTTTATTTTTCCTTGTAGCCCATCATGTTGTAAAAACTCTCTATAAGCGTCAGCCGTTGTTGCAAAACCGCTTGGAACGGCTACACCCAAAGGTGCTAGATTTTGTAACATTTCGCCTAAAGAAGCATTTTTCCCGCCAACTCTCCCGACATCATTCATGCACAATTTATCGAGTGGAATTACATATTCGGTCATGACACCTACCTTAAATTTTTAGTTTTGTTAAATGTAATGGTTGATTCGCGGATGCGCTCTCGCGCAAGCCCCAGAGTGCGAACAACACGACTGGATATTTCTTCAATAGAAGTATTCGTAGTATCAAATACTGGAATATCAATTTTATCAAACATAATCATTGCTTTATCTAATTCTGCCTGACAAATTTCCAAAGAGGAATAATTACTATCAGGTCGACGTTGACGACGAATTCGGCTCAGCGGTACAGGTTTAATCGTTAAACCGGCAAGTTTATGTTTATGAATTTTCAGATATTCCGGCAGCTCCTCTGCCTCCAAATCTTCGACAGTTAATGGATAGTTAGCTACTTTAAGCGAGAAGTTCATCGCTAAATATAAGCTGGTTGGTGTTTTACCACAACGCGAAACACCTACGAGAATGACGTCCGCCTCTTCATATTGATCCGGACGGATACCATCATCATGGGTCAACGCATAATCAATCGCATCCAAACGTTTTTGATAGGTTGTATCACTTATTAATATTCGTGAAACCCCTACCTTTTGTGAAGCTTGAATGCCAAGAAAGCCTTCCATTGAACCGATAAAGTTATAAAACAAACTAATCACTAAACCATCACTGTCTTCGATGATTTGTTGGGCTTCGTTATTCACTAAGGTACTAAAAACCAACGGTGGTAGATCCGATTCGGCACAAAGCGAGTTAATTTGCTCTCGAGCATCTTCTGCTTTTTCTTTGCTATCGACAAAAGCAAGTGTGATTGTTTCAAACTCAATATCTGGAAATTGGGCTAATAGGCATTTTCCATAAGATTCGGCCGTTAAACCGGTTCGATCCGATACGAAAAATACGTTTCTTATTTGTTGACTGGTGTTTTCGGTTTCATCGCTCATTTGTTAATAATGTGCTGAAATGACTGTATTTATCAACAAAAAATTGGGAGCTGAAGTAGATAATATCGAAAGCATCTCTTAGGAAATGAATATAACTCATTGTATTGTAAATTGTGAGAGCTTATTTCTTTTCATCACGCATAAATAGAACAGCAAGACTTCAGCAGTGTGGTAAAGCTCTACAAAATTATTTTGGCGGCGTTAATAAAGCTAAATTTTGTCAATATAAACTCAGAAAGGTGACATATTCTGCATTTTAAATGCATGTTGGGAAAGATTGCCGAAGTCATTAATACACATAACGGGCAATAATTATTCAAAGCGTTAGAAAAAAGGATTTGCTGCTGACCTATGCAGGCTGATAAAGAATTTATAACCAGGTTGCTTGGATCCGTTTTTTTATCGAGATTGAGTTTATCATTTAGTTTTGCGTTATCTGAGAGTATGACATCAACAATAATGTTAATTACTAGAGTCACGTTGAACGACTATTAAGAAAATAAACGTGTCCCGAAATAATCTCTCCATAGACTCCTCAAGGGGCATGGCTAGATTCAGTTACGGGACACCGAAAAAATATCTAAATATTAAAGGTTTACTTTGGCTTAGCAATTCAACCCGAAATGTCAGGACATCAGTAAGCCATAGGCCACCAGTCCGATACAGGCCAGTGACATAACTATAATGAACTCAATGAAGTGTTCCATTAACCATTCTTCTAATTTGTGCATGATAAATCTCCAAAACAACGGTAAATAGTGTGTTTCCGTTGTTGATTATCATGCTGACCCCGCTAGAAGACATTGATCTGGATCAAATCATACTCGAGTGTGGTTTACATCGTTTGACCGGCGATTTAAACCAGCAGTTTTTACTTGGATAAATACCAGCCGATAGCAACTAAACCCAACCAGAAAATGGTAAAGAGCAAGATGATGTGCGGAAATTTTTGCATCAAAAATTCATCGATTTTTTTGAACATGATTACCTCGTACTTGATTCTTTTTTAACTCATAAAGATACCAGTTGCGCATCAATTATGCCAGTCTAAAAGTCTCGTTATTCTATGTATTCAATGATATGGCGGAGCATGAGATTAAATTAAAAAATAGTGCTTGTATCTATTGATTAAATTCTCTATATTTTATCTTCTCCTTTTATTCTCATTGCGAGTAAATAGCCATGCTAACCAAAAGACAACAAGATACGCTCAATTTTATTCGTCATTACATTGAAAAAAATGGTGAAGCCCCCCTGGTGACCGAAATTGCTGAGGGATTGGGGATTGCCTCGCAAGGCACTACTCATCGGTATATTCAAGCTTTGATTGATGGTGGCTACTTGGAACGACTTACTGGCAGAACGCGTGGTTTACAGTTGAACGAACCAGCAACCTCAGATCAATCTCTTATATTGCCGATGATGGGTAAAATTGCTGCTGGCCGTTTGATTGAAGCCGTGCCAGATGAGTCTGAAATTGACCTTGGCATCATGTTCAAAGGTAAAGGACGATATGTTCTCAAAATCAGTGGTGAGTCGATGATCGGTAAAGGCATTATGTCTGGTGATTATGTGGTTGTGGAGTCGACCAGACAGGCTAAGCACGGTGACATGATTGTTGCTTTGGTTGATGGTTATGATGCCACCCTTAAAACCATGTTGGTCAATAAAGATGGCACCATTACTTTAATGCCTGCAAATGACGCGTTTGAACCTGTAACGATTGATGCTAAACGGCTCAGTATTCAGGGAGTTGTTGTAGGCCAACTGCGAACTTATCCTTGAAGCGTGATTAACAAATATACATTTTAAAAACTCGCTAAAGATCGTAATTTGCAGTTGATTTTACTTATGCAAATCAACCATATTGTTTTTTGAAATAGTAGTTGGTAGCTTCAACATAACCGGCAATGCTGCCGCAATCGAAGCGGTGACCTTTAAATTTAACTGCCAGTACCGGCTTTTCTTGAGCCATGGCACGGATGGCATCAGTAATTTGTACTTCGCCATTTGCCCCAGGTGGTGTATTGCGTAAGTACTCAAAGATATCGGGAGTCAAAACATAACGGCCGATGATGGCTAAATTACTTGGTGCGTCTTCTGGCTTGGGTTTTTCAACCATATCCGTAACACGATAAATATCCGGTTCAATTTCCTCGCCAGAAATGACACCATAACTACCCGTTGCATCGGCTGGCACTTCTTCAATTGCTACGATGGTGCATTGATGTTTTCTGTACAGTTCGACAAGTTGCCCTAAGGCGCGCTTGCCACCAGATTCTGGCGTGGCGCATAAATCATCCGCTAGTAATACGGCAAAAGCTTCGTGCCCAATGATTGGTTCACCCGTCAAAATGGCATGGCCTAAACCTAACATTTCACGTTGACGCATAAAAATAAAATCGCATGAATCCATAACATTACGGATATCGGTAAGATAAGACTCTTTGCTGGTTCCCTGGATTTGCTGTTCCAATTCAAAGCTGGTATCAAAATGATCGGCGATGGCTCTTTTTCCTCGCCCAGTAATAAAACCCATGCTATACAATCCGGCTTCCATCGCTTCTTCTACACCGTACTGAATCAAAGGTTTATCAACGATAGGTAACATTTCTTTCGGCATAGCTTTAGTGGCCGGCAAAAAACGTGTGCCATAGCCGGCGACGGGGAAAAGACATTTATGGATATCAACTTGTTCGGTCATGAATAAATCCTTAACTTTGAAAATACGGGGATCAGCGATTGCTCAGCCAGAGGCTTTGATAAGGGGACAGCTGAATTTCACTTTGCCAAGATTCGATAACATTGCCACTGATAAGATCATGCCAGTTATCGGTGGCCACCAGATTGAGATCGGCAATGCGAAGTATTTGAGCCTGATCACTGATATTAAATATACAGAATATGCTTTGTTGACGATCAATACTTTGTCGCCAGAAGCCAAATAAAGAATCACCCATTTGTAATGTATATTGCGTGGCATTCGGATGAAAAGCAGCTTGTTGTATACGAAGTTTAATAAGCTCAGTGAGTTTTTGATAAACCATAGAGTGATTATTTGTTGGATGTTTTAACGCCGCCCGAATGGCTGCATCGTCCCATTGATGACGATTAATAGCGCGATTATGTTGTTGTTTCTCCAGCCGTTGGTAATCATTGCCGGAGGCTAACAGGCTATGAATATAAATCCCCGGTATACCTTCGAGTGCCAGCATAATTGCATGGGCACAGATAAACCGGGCCTGTTGCCATTGATCGGGGCCTTTTAATGTTCCTTGCAACGCATCAAATAGCGAAATATTGATTTCATAAGGTTTTTTAATACTGTTTTCAGCGGCACGCCAGGAAATTTCACCACCAAAACCCTGCATGGTTGAGATAAGAGCGGCAATTTCACTATCAGTTAACAGACCTTCGGCAGGCCGCAGGCCAATACCGTCATGTGATGCAATAAAGTTAAAGTAGGCAGTACCATTTTGTGCGGGAGGCATACTCATAAGCCACTGGCGTAAATAAAAACAATTACCAGTTATTAAGCTGTTGAGTAATAGCGGTGGTAATGAAAAGTTATAGATCCAATGGGCTTCATTGGCGTTGCCAAAATAACTGAGATTTTCCCGGTTTGGGATATTGGTTTCAGTAATGATCACCGCATCATTTTGAGCTTGTTCAATTAACAAACGCATCAATCTCACTAACTCATGGGTTTGTGGTAAGTTCAGACAATTAGTGCCAGCCTGTTTCCATAAAAATGCCACAGCATCAAGGCGAAACAGGCGTATACCCTGATCCAGATAAAATCGAATAATCTTTACAAAGGTTTTAAGTACTTCGATATTACGAAAGTCAAAATCCACCTGTTCGTGGCTAAAAGTACACCAGACATGTTTAATACCATTAGCCGTTTCGGTCTCTCTTAACAGCGGTGTGATTCGTGGGCGGACCACTTGCGATATTGGTGTATCTGCCTCACAAGTATAAAAATAATCATGGCCCTCACCGTGACCGGCGATAAAATTCTGAAACCATTGGCTGCTACTTGAGCCATGGTTAATCACTAAATCTGCCATCAGTCGATAATCTTTGGCGATAGCATTGATATCCGACCAATCGCCTAATTCAGGATTGACCTGAAAAAAATCCTTCACAGCAAAACCATCATCACTGCAGAAGGGAAAAAACGGCAGGATATGTACCGTATTAATACTCTCTGCAAAATAATCATCCAGAAACCGTTTAAGCGTTTGCAATGGTGCTTCATCGCTTTTCAGAATGCTATTACCGTAAGTAATCATGGCGATATCATTAGCCTGCCATTTATTTTGATACGGTTGAGGAGACTGAGCTTCGGGGCTGACTTGCATGATGGCCAATAACTCATTCGCTAGACTAGAAAGCGTTTGAGAGTCTTGGATTTCGCCGTAGACAGTCGTCAGATGATAAAGCACATTTTGGAAAACCGCTGGACGCTCGGGTGTTTGTGTCATTACTTAGCCCCTAAGCAGAATATTCCAGATAATCATCTTCCACCGCCTGATAGATCCGTTCGAAAATATCCGGCAAGGCACTTTGCACCCGATTCCAGCTAGGGATAAAAGGTGTTTCCATCGGGTTGTCCAGAAAAATCTGTCCAGCGTCCATGATGTTACGTGCAAACATCTCTACTGAAGCTTCTTCCTGGTGAATATCAAATTTCAAACCATTCATCACTGCATCATTTCGATAGGTTTCCACAAAATCCAATGCAATACGGTAATAGGTAGCTTTAATACTACGAAAATGTTCAGGGCTGAAAACAGTCCCTTTGGTGGCAAGTTTTCGGAATAGAGCTTTGGAAATATCTACTGACATTTTTGATAAACCGCCTTGCTGATCGTCGGTAGAAAGATCTTGATGTTTGTGATCATAAATATCGGCGATATCGACCTGACATAGTCGGTTATTGGCGTAGTTTCGATGCATTTCAGATAACACACCGATTTCCAGACCCCAATCGCTAGGGATACGGATATCACTTAATACATCACGGCGGAAGGAAAACTCCCCAGCTAATGAATAACGAAAGCTATCCATATAATCGAGGTAATCACTTGGGCCCATGACCGTCTTAAGTGCTCTCAAAAGTGGCGTGATTAATAAACGATTGACCCGGCCATTCAGTTTTCCGCTTGAAACTCTGGCGTAATAGCCTTTGCAAAATTCATAATTAAACATCGGATTAGCGACGGGATATATTAATCTGGCCAATAGTTCGGTGTTGTAAGTAACAATGTCACAATCATGCAATGCAATTGATTCGGCTTTGCCTGAAGCTAAAATATATCCCATGCAATACCAGACATTTCGGCCTTTACCAGCTTGATGTGGAGCCAGATTCAAAGCTTGTAATTCGGCATCAATCGCACTTAACCGTGGTCCGTCGTGCCACATAACCCGATGATGTTGGGGCAAATCACTAAAAAAACCTAAAGCATGTTTAAATTCATCGGCATTGGCTCGGTCCAGCCCAATCACAATTTCTGATAAATACGGGACGGTTTTTAATTGCTGAACAATGGCGGGCAGGGCTTCGCCTTGCAGCTCCGAAAAAAGAGAGGGTAACAATAACCCCATGGGACGTTGCTGGCTGAACTGCACCAGATCTTGTTCTAAATCTGCCAGATGTCGATGTGTAAGATTATGTAGTGTCGTGATAATACCGTTCTGATGAAAGTCTGCCATGGGAGCCCTTTGTTATTAATGCACTAATGCTGTGCCTAGGTGGAGCTGCTGTAAGACTTGCTGGACACCTTCCGCCCAACCTCGAGGTCCACAA
Source organism: Methylophaga sp. SB9B (assembly GCF_004832235.1). Lineage (NCBI taxonomy): Bacteria > Pseudomonadati > Pseudomonadota > Gammaproteobacteria > Thiotrichales > Piscirickettsiaceae > Methylophaga > Methylophaga sp. SB9B. Next base: position 19,504 of record NZ_SSXS01000001.1, on the reverse strand, counting down.
TGTGCTGCCTGCATTACATCGTGATGTCGTTTTAATAAGGGTAGTGCGTTCACTGGAGATGGAATCAATAAAGCCATATCTGCTGTTTCCAGCATGGCCACATCGTTTTGACTATCTCCAATTGCCAGACTGGTAAAGCGTTTGTCTGGACAGAAATTTTCATAAACCTGTTTAAGCCATTGGATAGCTTTGCCCTTGTCACATTGTCCTGAAACATGCATGAAGCGCCCACCTATTAAAACTTGTGCGCCACGTTTTCGGACTTCTTCTATAAATTGTTTTTGCTTACGCGGATTACCATGCCAGGCCAGAGCTTCTCCATATTGTCTTCGTGCTGCACGCGCTGCGGCATGCACATCCAAACCGGTCATGGCGATAATGCCGTCAATACCCGCTTGGGCAAACGTGGTGAAATCATCATTAAATGATGGTTCCACCGATTTGATAATGGATTGCCAATGGGAGCGTGGTTGAACAAATTCTTTTATCCAATACTTACCACTGGTTTTAGTATCAGTTGGCTGGTTAGGAAAATAATTTACTGGAATAAATACTGCCGCCCCATTTTCACAAATAAAGGGATGTGGGTTTTCCAGTGATTCACTTATTTGTTCAATTTCAGACTGGGTTTTACTGCTGACAGGAATAAGTGGTATTTGCAGCTGTTTAAGTTTTGCCAAGACGGGATCAGCTTCATCGTGACGATAATTATGATGATCCAGCAGACTGCCATCCAGATCGGTAAATACTAACAATGAGGCCTTGGGGCATGATGCTCCAAGGGGGGATTGTTTCGGACGTTTCAAGGCCACGATATCTCTTTCCATATTAAGTTCAAAAACATAATCCATTTGTTCCGGTAGTGTATCCAGACAGTGTTGGGTCACACGTTGGTAATATTGAATAAACCGCGCGATATCATCGGCATTCATAATTTTGTTTTCAGTTGAGCTGACGACTTGTTGCAGTTTTTCTTCCTGTTCCAATCGCCAGTCATAGATACAGTCAAAATTAGGTGCTTTAAGCATGATCCAGCTATCCACTCTTTGGAACAGGGCTTGATATTCCTGCTCGAGCTTTTGATTTACAAAGTGTCGCCAATAAGCATCCGGATCTTCACTTTGTTCGAGTTTATTGATTGGAGTGGTTAAGGCTTCTTCAGGTTGAGGACATGCACCCATGCACCAGCCTTCCAATACAATAAATTTGGGTGCGCTTTCTAATACTGGCCATTGTTCAACAGGAAAACGATCATCGTGTGCTTTATCAAAACGCGGTATAGCAATGTTTTTTCTTTGTGAGAGTAATTTGTCCAAGGTCGTTAATGCCAGTTCAACATCATGGGTTCCTGGTACACCTCGAGTAGCCAATAACGGATGAACAGTATTGGCTAGGTCGACTCGTTGTTGATGAGTTAGATAGAAATCATCCAAGGATAAGGCAATTGCAGATTGATGGTGTTGGGTGGTTAATATGTGAACCAAACATTCAGCTAAAGTACTTTTGCCTGAACCCTGCGCACCATGGATGCCGATGATTATGGGGCGTTTTGCTCCTTTTTGGTGCAAAACCAATTCCTTAACGACCTCAGCAAACCAATCATCAATTTGTTGTGCGTATTTAGCTGATAGCTGATGCGCGCTTAGGAAATTCTGAATGTTTGTAGAAAGATTGACCATCACCATTGCCTGTTCCAATCGATATTGAAATTCCCTGACGCAAGTTTCATACCGGTATAGGGAAAAACTTCATGTTGGTATTAAAGCAGGGTCTTTTTAGCGTTAGCTTGACGGGATTGGCTTAGAACTATCCAAAGAAATCAGTGTGAAAATTGATTCGTAAAATTTGAGACTCAGATTGATTAGATTGTTGAGCTGTTTCAATTGAGCCGTTCTGATCGGAAAAATTTACATTAGCTAGGATTTTATTTAGAGCGTGTTTTGATTAAGGCTATAAAACTGTCAAAAGAAAGGTAAACCCGAAGGTTTACCCAAAGCTCAGCACGCAGCGAGAGAGAACGAACATGCACTGAAGAAAACTACAACTTTGTTATTGCATTAACGATGCCAAAAAATTAAATCATTTAAAAACATATGGTTAATGTTTTTTATTGGGTAAATGAAAGATTATTCGCACCACAAAACAGCAGCTTTGCACCTCAGCAGCGCATTCATCTAGTGATGCAGGAATTTTTCACGGTTTTTTGCCAGTCATATCTAATTATGAATAACAGCTGAGATGGCTATAAATGAAAAAACTGATTGTTATTTTATTTTCAATGTACTCAAACTTGCTTGTGGCAGCAGATATGCAAAGCTCACAAAGCTTAATCACGGATTGTTATCAGGAATGGCAAAGCAGGGGATGGACCTTGGGCGAAGATCGGCGGCCCGCTGCAACTATTGTTGGTTTTCGCGAGGGCATCATGCGTATATGCGAAGTCCGCACAGAATTATTTTTGCAGGGGGCAGATGTTTCTCCCTATATACAAGGACGGCTTCGTGACCTGGCTCCTTATGTTTTTACAGCAACGAAAGAAGATATCAAGCAACGAATCTTGCAGGTAAATGATCAAACTGGCTATCCTGCAGGGTCAGGCTATTTATCTGAATGATTATGTTTAATCCTGAGTTATGATTTAATGAATTCTAGTCTGAACCCTCCGGCTGAAACTTTAGCTGTCTAGATAGATAAATAACCTTTTCAAATTATGTACCGATAAACAATGAGCCGATATCCATTTTTAAAACTCACTAAATCAATCTTTGGACTATTTTTACTGGTTCTAATCAGCAGTGCTTGTTCAGAGAAAACTGATACTGAATCTTCAGCCATGTTTAGAGCTGATTTACATCGTAGTGGTGATTTTCTTACTCAAGGCCCACAGCAAAAACCTGAAACTCTCTGGCGTTATCATGCGGATGTTGGCGCTTCATCATCACCCGTTAGTAGTGGTAATTTAGTGTTTTCAGGCAGATTTGACGGTCGGATGCTGGCATTAGACAAGAAGTCGGGCGAAGAGCAATGGCAGTTTGTTACTGGGGGTGGAATTTTTTCTACTCCGTCAGTTGCAGAAGAACAGCTAGTATTTGGCAGTGACGACAAAAATATTTATGCCTTGAATAAGTTTACTGGCAATCTTTTATGGACATTTGAAACCCAAGACAGAGTGTTTGCTTCTCCACTGATTGCCAAAGGTACGATTTTTATTGGTAGTCTTGATCACAATTTCTACGCAATAGACCGGCATAGTGGCGAACTTAAATGGATTGTTGAAACTCAGGGACAGGTAGATTCATCGGCTGCTATGCATAAAGATCAATTATATTTCGGCAGCGATGATGGTTCTTTATATGCAGTTTCGATTAACGGTGAACGGATCTGGACCTTGGACACTGGCGCTGCCATTGATGCATCACCAGTCATCTCTGCAGCAGATAATTTGCTTTATGTAGGCAATGATGCCGGAGTGTTATTTGCTGTGGATTTAGAGTCCGGTAAGCCGCTATGGACATTTGAATCTGGATCCAGATTGTTTGCTTCACCTGCGTTGAAAGATCAGCAGGTTATTTTTGCTGCAACAGATGGCCGAGTATTTTCCTTAAATAAGGAGAGTGGAGAACCATTTTGGCAATTTGACGCTCAGGCAGTGTTATTTTCCTCTCCGGCAATAGCAGGTGATCAGGTATATATAGGTTCAATGGATGGTTTTCTATATGCACTTGATATAAACAACGGTGAGCAAATTTGGCGATTTGATTCAGGGTGGGCCATATTTGCATCACCGTTTGTCGATAACGGTACGCTTTATATCAGCAGCGATGATGGTGATTTATTTGCACTACGCTGATTTATTCAAATGTTCGTGTTCGTAATAATAATTAGTGGCTTCCACAAAACCTTCAACGCTACCGCAGTCAAAGCGACGACCTTTGAATTTAACCGCTAAAACTAATCGTTCTTGAGCCATCAAACGCAAAGCATCGGTGATCTGAATTTCGCCATTGGTACCGGGTTTGGTTTTACGTAGATATTCAAAGATTTCTGGCGTCAAAATATAGCGACCAATAATTGCCAGGTTGCTTGGCGCTTCTTCTGGTTTGGGTTTTTCTACCATGTCTTTGATTTGATAAATACCTGGGGCAATTTCATCACCGGATATAACACCATAACTATGGGTTTCTTCGGCGGGTACTTCTTCAATAGCCACAATACTGCATCGATAACGTTCGTATAGAGCCACTAACTGACTAAGTGCACGTTCACCACCTTCATCAGGTTTTGCACATAGATCATCTGCGAGGATGACAGCAAAAGGTTCATCGCCAATCATGGGTTCACCCGTCAAAATTGCGTGACCCAGACCGAGCATTTCACGTTGGCGCATAAATACAAATTCGCAGTTATCCATTAGATAGCGAATATCATCTAAAAACTTTTCTTTCGATGTGCCTTTGATCTGATGTTCTAATTCAAAACTGGTGTCGAAATGGTCAGCAATTGCCCGTTTACCACGACCAGTGATAAAACCAATTTGACTGACTCCTGCCTCCATGGCTTCTTCAACACCATATTGAATCAATGGTTTACTAACGATTGGCAACATTTCTTTTGGCATAGCTTTAGTAGCAGGCAAAAATCGTGTGCCATAACCGGCTGCTGGAAATAAACATTTTCTTATAAGACTTTTTACAGCCATTGACGAGATCCTTATCAAACTGTTGTGGAAAAAAGTGATGACGTTAAGCTAAAGTAATTGCCTGTGAAGTTCAAGAAATGCATGATTAAACATTTTATTTGGCCATCCCTAGACTGATATATTGTATCTGTACAACGTTACTATTTAATGTCGTTCGCCAAAGTCCTTCATTAAAATTCAGGTTAAAGATGACCAAGAAATTTGCTTAGGTAACTTTCAAAGGTTTTGTGCGAAATTTAGGGATGCCAAAAATGAAAGTGTTAGTTCTTGGTGGTGCTGGTTATATCGGATCACATATTTGCAAAGCCCTGGCTTTGCTGAATCATGAGAGTTTAGTAGTTGATAATCTAAGCACTGGCCACCGTGAAGCGGTTCGCTGGAGTCGCTTTATCGAGGCAGATATTCTTGATTCAGCCACGCTTATAAGTATTTTACAAAATGAAGGCCCGTTTGATTTGATAATGCACTTCTGTGCAAAATCGTTGGTGGGCGAGTCCGTACAAAACCCAGCAGTCTATTATCGAAATAATGTAGCAGGAACTTTGAATTTATTGGATGCCATGGTGGCAACTAAGCATAACAAACTTGTATTTTCATCCACCGCTGCCGTTTTTGGCTTGCCAAAGAAAGGGTTAATAGATGAACAACACTCGCGCCTACCAATTAATCCATACGGCCAATCAAAAAAAATAATTGAAGATGTATTAAGTGATTATCATCATGCATATGGTATAAAGTCCGTTGCGCTACGCTATTTCAATGCTAGTGGTGCTGATCCTGATGGCGAGATTGGCGAACGTCACGAACCTGAAACACATTTAATTCCTAATATTCTCAAATCTGCCATTGCCGGCAAAAGTTCAGAATTGAAGGTGTTTGGTGATAATTATCCAACCCCAGATGGTACTTGTATTCGTGATTATATCCATGTGAATGATTTGGCATCAGCGCATATTCTTGCTGGTGAATATTTACAGAATAATAATGGCGCATTTGCCTTCAATCTAGGTAATGGAAACGGTTTCAGTGTTCTGCAGGTGATTGAAGCAGCAAAGAAAGTTGTTCAGCAAGATATCGATTTTTCTATTGAAGCACCAAGAACGGGTGATCCGGCCATTCTAGTTGCGGATTCAAGTCTTGCTCGGAATGTGCTGGGCTGGCAACCAGTATATAAGGATATAGAATCAATTATTTCAACGGCATGGAAGTGGCATCAAAATGAATTGTTTTAATAAGGATAGATTTAGATGATTCCTGTAATAATTTCTGGTGGAACTGGCACACGCTTGTGGCCATTATCAAGAAAAAACAAGCCTAAACAGTTTTTATCCTTATTTGATGAGGCCTCTTTATTCCAAAATACGCTTACAAGGTTATACGGATTTGATGACACTGCTGCCCCTATAATTGTTTGCAATATCGATCATCGCTTCATGGTTGCTGAGCAATTACAGGAAATCGATCTTGTAGCGAAAGATATTATTTTAGAGCCATGTGCTCGAAATACCGCTCCGGCAATTGCTTTAGCAGCGTTAAGAGCATTGGACACAGGTAGCGATCCATTGTTGTTGGTGCTAGCCGCAGATCATGTTATTCAAAACATCCCAGCTTTTCATTTAGCGATTGAACAAGCTAAAAAAACT